>JAEYGD010000497.1 GCA_023402505.1 Actinomycetes bacterium | reverse complement strand
GCCCCCGGCTGAACACACTGCCCCCGGCCGGTGCGAGCCCAGAGCCGTCATGAGGGACGTATGGCAATTACAGCACCAGCGACCTGGCCTGTCCGCCAAACGCGAAAAAAGCACTGACTGGGAAGTTAGGAAATGTTACCTGCGAACGGCCCCTTTCACGGTGAGTTTGTGAACAATCACGTCAGGTAGGCACGGGCGGGTCCGCCTGCTCGGCGTCGCCGCCCTGCGACTAGGGTCTACAGTCCGTGGACGCGATCGACCTGAGTCTCGTTGAGCTGCTGCGCGGCAACGCCCGCCTCTCGTACGCCGAGTTGGCCCGGCAGGTGGGCCTGTCCGCCCCGGCGGTGCACGAGCGGGTCGGCAAGCTGGAGTCCAGCGGGGTGATCCGCGCGTACCGGGCCGAGGTGGAGCCGGAGAGCATCGGGCTCGGCGTGACGGCGATCATCGGCATCGTCGAGGACTCCGGGGCGGACACCGACGACGTGCTGGAGGCGTTCCGGGCGATCCCCGAGATCGAGTCCTGCTACTTCATGGCCGGTGTGGAGTCCTTCCTCCTCAAGGCGCGGGTCGGCACGATCGTCGAGCTGGAGCAGCTGATCGTGCGGCTGAGCCGCATTCCGGGCGTCGCCTCGACCCGTACCGGGGTCGCCCTGTCGACCAAGTGGGAGAACCGCCCCCAGCCGGTCACCCCGCCCCCCGCCTGACAGTGAGGCAAAGGCCCTCCGCGCCGGTCCGGGTCGCCGGCACCGGTGGTCCGGCGCCGCCGGACCTCGTGGCCGGACCTCGACGCCGGCGGCGCCGCACCCGCTCCGAATCGTCACTCAACGCGATGCTCGAGGCGGGTCACATACCGAGACTCAGCGCCTTTGCTCTGCTGCCCTATACGCACCACTCACGGACGGTGCTCACCAGGACCAGGCCCGCCGTCCTGGACGGGCAAGAAGGGCCAGGTCAACCGGCCGGTGCGGATAGGGCAGCAGAGCAAAGGGAAAGAAGCGGGGGTGTGCTTCCCGAGGGCTGATGACACACCGTCACTCTTCGTCCGTCACCCCGGAAACCACAGCGCGTCACCGTCCGCAGCCGGGCCGTCGTCTCCGCCGCCGGCCGGCCGGCCCGCCGGCCCGCGCGTTGGAGCCAGGCGGCGGACCGCCCTGCCGAGCGGCACCCGCATGGCCCGGTCGGTGACGGCGGCCCGGCTCTGGCGGTCGCCGGACGGGCGGTAGTAGCGTGCGCCGATGACCAACCGGACGACCGGGCCGGCCGCCGCCGGGCCGGGCACTGCCGCCGGGCCGGGCGCCGCCGCCGGGCCCGGCACCGCCGTCGTCACCGGTGCCGCCGGTGGCCTCGGGCAGGCGATCGCCACCGCGCTGCACGCCGACGGCTGGCGGGTGCTGCTCACCGACGTGGACGCCGACGCGGTGGCCGCCGCCGCGGCACCACTGGGCGGTTGGTCCCGCCCGCTCGACGTACGCGACGAGGCGGCCTGCGGCACCGTCGCCGCAGAAGCGGCCGGGAGCGGCGGGCTGGGGCTCTGGGTCAACAACGCCGGCATCCTGGTCACCGGCGCCTCCTGGGAGCACGACCCGGCCACCCGGCGCCGGGTGATCGAGGTGAACAGCCTCGGGGCGATGAACGGCACCGTCGCCGCACTGGCGGTCATGCGCGCCCAGGGGTACGGGCACGTGCTCAACGTCGTCTCGCTCGCCGGCCTGGTCGCCGCCCCAGGCGAGACCGTGTACGCGGCCAGCAAGCACGCACTCCTGGCGTTCAGCATCGGCACGCTCGCCGACCTGCGGCTGGCCGGTCACCGGAATGTACACGTGTCGTGCCTGTGCCCCGACGGGATCTGGACACCGATGCTGCACGACCGGCTCGACGACCCCGCAGCCGCGGCCTCCTTCACCGGCACGCTGCTCACACCCGAGCGGGTGGCCCGCAGGGCCGCCCGGCTGGCCCGGCGACCACGGCCGGTGGTCGCGGTCCCACGGTGGCGGGGCGCGCAGGTCCGCCTGCTGGACGCGCTGCCCGGACTCTCCCTGCGGCTGCTGCCGCTCGTCATGGCGCTGGGCCGGGCCGGCCAGCGGCGCCAGCGGCGCCGGACCGGGGCCCAGCCGCGCTGACCAGGCTTGCTAGGTTTCCGGCGTGACTCATCTGGACCGGTGCGACGAGGCAGGCCGGCGGTGGGTGACCGAGGCGATCGCCGCAGTCGAGGCGGACGCCAACCGGTCCGCCGACACCCACCTGCTGCCGTTCCCGCTGCCCCGGGAGTGGGGCATCGACCTCTACCTCAAGGACGAGTCGGTGCACCCGACCGGCTCCCTGAAACACCGGCTGGCCCGGTCGCTGTTCCTGTACGGCCTCTGCAACGGCTGGATCGGGCCCGGCACCACGATCGTCGAGGCGTCGTCCGGGTCGACGGCCGTGTCCGAGGCGTACTTCGCCCGTATGCTCGGCCTGCCGTTCATCGCGGTGATGCCCGCCTCCACGTCCCCGGAGAAGATCGCGAAGATCGAGTTCCAGGGCGGTCGCTGCCACCTGGTGGACGACCCGGCGAAGGTGGTCGTCGAGGCGCGTTGGCTGGCCGAGGACACCGGCGGGCACTTCATGGACCAGTTCACGTACGCCGAGCGGGCCACCGACTGGCGGGGCAACAACAACATCGCCGAGTCGATCTTCTCGCAGCTGGCCCTGGAACGGCACCCGGTGCCGGCCTGGGTCGTGGTCGGCGCCGGCACCGGCGGCACCAGCGCCACCATCGGCCGGTACGCCCGCTACCGCCGGCTGCCAACCAAACTCTGCGTGGTCGACCCGGAGAACTCGGCCTTCTACCCGGCCTGGCAGGCCGCCGACTGGTCGGTGCGCACCGGTCGTGGCTCCCGCATCGAGGGCATCGGCCGCCCGACCGTGGAGGCGTCCTTCCTGCCGTCGGTGGTCGACCGGATGGTCCAGGTGCCCGACGCCGCCTCGCTGGCCGCGATGCGGGCCGGCTCCGCCGTACTCGGCCGGCGGGTCGGCGGCTCGACCGGCACCAACCTCTGGGGCGCGTTCGGGCTGATCGCCGAGCTGCTCGCCGAGGGACGCAACGGCTCGGTGGTCACCCTGATCTGCGACGCCGGCGACCGCTACGCCGACACGTACTACGCCGACGACTGGGTGGCCGCCCAGGGCCTGGACCTGGCACCGCACCTGGCGACCGTCGAACGCTTCCTGGCCACCGGCGCCTGGCCGGCCTGACCGGAGCTCAACCGGCGTCGGCCCGCTGCGCGACCCCGGGGTAGCGCAGCACGTACCCGTCGCCGTCCAGGTCCAGCTCGGCCGTGAACGAGTCACTGGCGAACCTGACCCGGTCCGGCCCGAGCGCCGTGTAGACCTGTTCGGCCGCGACCACCATCAGGCTCGGCACCAGCACCCACGCCACCGGCACCCCACGGGCGGTGCCCTCCGGCGCGCCGGTCAGCCCGAGCCGGCGTACCGGCAGGGTGTTGAAGAGCGCCGACCCGCCCAGGTCCACGTCCAGCGCGTTCGCCAGGCGGTCCGGGTCGTCGGTGCCGGGCAGGCCGGCCGGCGGGTGGCCGGCGGCGGCCAGCGCCGCGTCCAGGTCACCCTGCTCGGCGGTCGTCACCCGCCACCGGTCGACCGCCCGTTCCAGGCGTACGCTGCGCTGCCAGCCCGACCCCTCCGCCTCCACCACCAGCGAGGTGGTGACCCAGTCCGGATCGGTGGTGAGCTGGTAGCGGCACGTGTACGGGATCGGATCCACCGCTAGCTGGGTGCCGCGCGCCGTCAGGCCCCGCCCGTCGTCGACGAGGGCGTGCTCGGCGCCGGCCGTGTCGGTCCGGGTCCACAGGTACGACTTCGGCATGGTCGGCATGCACCGACGCTACGCGAAACACCCCGGACGGGCAGCGCAGTCGCCGGTGCCGCCGGCGTGGCCGGATCCGCCCGACCGGGCCGGCACGCCGGCCCGGTCCGGACGGATCCGATCCCGGGTCAGTACGTGCCGGCCGCGGGTCGCCCACCGAAGCGCCGGTCACCCGAGCGCCGCTCGGAGCGGCCGTCCGCCGGCCGGCCCGGGTGGCGGCGCTCGCCGAAGCGCCCGTGCTCGCGGCGCTCGCCGAACCGCCCGGTCCCGCCGTGGTCGCCGAACCGCCGGTCGTCGCCCCGCTCACCGGAGCGCCGAGGC
>JAEYGD010000378.1 GCA_023402505.1 Actinomycetes bacterium | reverse complement strand
CGGTGAGCGCGAGGAGTGCAGCGGAGCGGAGCCCCGCAGTCGCGAACGAAAGGTTGGCCCGGTGAGCGCGAGGAGTGCAGCGGAGCGGAGCCCCGCAGTCGCGAACGAAAGGTTGGCCCGGTGACTGAGCTGAAGCTTCCCTCGATCGAGTACGCGGCGCTCGCGCCGATACTCGTCATGCTGGGCGCCGCGCTGGTCGGCGTGCTGGTCGAGGCGTTCGTGCCGCGGCGGCTGCGGCACGTGGTGCAGCTGGCGGTGGCGCTGCTGGCGGTCCTGGCCGCGCTGACCATGGTCGTGCTGAACGCCGACGAGCGCGTCATCACCATCGGCGGGGCGATCGCCGTGGACGGGCCGGCGCTCTTCCTCCAGGGCGCGATCCTGGTCCTGACCGCGATGGCACTGCTGCTCATCGGCGAGCGCACGGTCGAACGGGGCGGGGCGTTCGTGGCCCAGGCGGCGGTGACCGCCGAGTCGGCCGACGACCGCCGGCAGGCCGAGGGCACCAACGGGCTCACCGAGGTCTACCCGCTCACCACGTTCGCGGTCGGCGGCATGCTGATCTTCGTGGCGGCGAACGACCTGCTGACGATGTTCATCGCGCTGGAGGTCTTCTCCCTGCCGCTCTACCTGCTCTGCGCGCTGGCCCGCCGCCGGCGCCTGCTCAGCCAGGAGGCGGCGCTGAAGTACTTCATGCTCGGCGCGTACGCCTCGGCGTTCTTCCTCTTCGGCGTCGCCCTGGTGTACGGCTTCACCGCCGGCATCCCCGGCCGGTCGGCCGGGGTGGACTTCGCCACCGTCCACGCCGCCGTCGCCGAGAGCCCGGCCAGCCCGCTGCTGCTCTTCGCCGGCATGGCGCTGCTCTCCATCGGGCTGCTGTTCAAGGCCGCCGCGGCGCCGTTCCACGTCTGGACGCCGGACGTCTACCAGGGCGCGCCGACGCCGATCACCGGCTTCATGGCGGCCTGCACGAAGGTGGCCGCGTTCGGCGCCCTGCTGCGGGTCTTCCACGTGGCGTTCGAGGGCGCCCGGTGGGACTTCACCCCCGTCCTCGGTGTGGTCGCGGTGCTGACGATGCTCGTCGGTGCGGTGCTGGCGGTCACCCAGACCGACATCAAGCGGCTGCTCGCGTACTCGTCGATCGCGAATGCCGGTTACCTGCTGGTCGGTGTGCTCGCCCCGAGCAGCGAGGGCATCTCCGGGACGATGTTCTACCTGGTGGCGTACGGCTTCTCGGTGCTGGCCGCGTTCGCCGTGGTCACCCTGGTCCGCGACGCGGACGGGGAGGCCACCCACCTGTCCCGCTGGGCGGGTCTGGGGCGGCGCTCGCCGTTCTACGCCGCGCTGTTCACCTTCATCCTGCTCGCCTTCGCCGGCATCCCGCTGACCAGCGGCTTCACCAGCAAGTTCGCGGTCTTCGGCCCGGCGCTGGACGGCGGACAGGCCTGGCTGGTGATCGCCGGCGTCCTGACCAGCATGGTGCTCGCCTTCCCGTACCTGCGGGTGGTCGTGCTCATGTGGCTGTCCGAGCCGGGGGAGTCCACGCCGACCGTCACCGTGCCGGGCGGGCTGACCTCGGCGGCGCTGATGATCGGTGTGGTCGCCACCCTGGTCCTCGGCGTCGCCCCGGCACCGCTGCTCGACCTCGCCACGGGAGCCGCAGAGTTCGTGCGGTGACACCTGTCGCCCGGGGGCCGGTACGCGCACGCGTACCGGCCCCTCGCCGTTGCCGGACCTCACCCCGCCGGTCCGGCCCATCCCCGCCCCGGGGCAGGTCGGACGGGTGTGGCATGGTTGGAGACGTGGTGAAACCGGCTGGCGAGCGTTCAGGTGCCACCGGCGCGGGCGGCCGCCCGGGCCGGGAGCGCACGGGTCAGTACGGCGCGCTCGGCCTGCACTTCGCCGATCCCCGCGTCGAGGAGTCGGTGCTGGAGGTGCTGGAGGGCGTCGAGGTCGAGCTGCGGTCGGCCGTCGCGAGCGCCGACCCGCTCGTCACCGAGGCCGCCCGGCACCTCGTCGAGGCCGGCGGCAAGCGGTTCCGTCCGCTGCTGGTGGCGCTCGGAGCGCAGTTCGGTGACCCGGCGGGCCCGCAGGTCGTGCCGGCGGCCGTGGTGATGGAGCTCACGCACCTGGCGACGCTCTACCACGACGACGTCATGGACGAGGCCCCGGTGCGCCGGGGCGCCCCGAGCGCCAACTCCCGGTGGACCAACTCGGTCGCCATCCTGGTCGGCGACTATCTCTTCGCCCGCGCCGCCGACATCGCGGCCGATCTGGGCACCGAGGCGGTACGCCTGCAGGCCCGGACGTTCGCGCGGCTGGTGCACGGCCAGATCGCGGAGACCGTCGGGCCCCGTTTCGGCGACGACCCGGTGGCGCACTACCTGAACGTGATCGCCGAGAAGACCGGCTCGTTGATCGCCACCTCGGCCCGCTTCGGCGGCATGTTCGGCGGGGCCAGTGCCGAGCACATCGAGGCGCTCGCCGGCTACGGGGAGACGATCGGGGTGGCGTTCCAGCTCTCCGACGACCTGCTGGACATCGCCAGCGAGTCGATGCAGTCCGGCAAGACACCCGGCACCGATCTGCGTGAGGGCGTCCCGACCCTGCCGGTGCTGTACGCGCTCGCCTCCGACGACGCGGACGCCTCGTCGGTGCGGTTGCGGGAGATCCTGGCGACCGGTCCGCTCACCGACGACGACCTGCACGCCGAGGCGCTCGGCCTGCTGCGCGAGAGCCCTGCCCTGAAGCGGGCCCGGGAGACGGTCCGCAGCTACGCCGAGGACGCGCGCGCCCAGCTCGCCCCGTTGCCGCAGAGCCCGGCCCGCGAGGCCCTCGAGTCGCTCTGCGACCACATCGCCGACCGCACCAGCTGACCCCCCACCCGGCCCGGCCCGGCCCCGCCGTCCGGTCGCCGTCCCGCCGACCGTCCTGCGTTGATCATGAAGTTGACGGGTGCCTTGGAGATCGAATCACCCGTCAACTTCATGATCAACGGGACGGGGGCGGGGAGGAGGGGGAGAGGAGGCGGCTGCCGGTCAGCATCAGGGCGGCGGCCAGGAGCATCGAGACCGCCGCTGTCGTCCACATCGCCGGATAGCCCAGTTGGGCGGCCAGCGGGCCGAGCGTGAGCGGGCCGACGCAACCGCCGGCGTACACCCCGGTCTGGGTGATCGACGTGGCGGCGGCCGGAGCCTGCGGGTGGAGCCGGACCACGGCGAAGTTCATCAGGCCGGGCCAGGCCCAGCCGAGCCCGAAGCCGAGCACCACACCGGCCACCAGCGGGACCGGACCGGAGAGGGCGAGCAGACCGAGCCCGCCGGCACCGACGACCAGCATCCCGGCGATGACGGCCACATGCCCGCCCGTCCGCCGGTCGGCCAGCCAGCCGGAACCCACCCGGGCGACGACGCAGACCGCGCTGCCCAGCGTCAACGTCAGCCCGGCCAGGCCGGGTGCCAGACCCCGCGCGGCGGCGGAGTCCACCACGAACGTGCCCAGCGCGTTCGCGGAAGCCGCGGCGAGAGTCGCGGCGACGCCCACGACCACCAGCGCGCCGGTCGCCCGGCCGCCGCGGGCCGCGACCCGCCGCACCGGGCGCGGCTCCCGCGCGGACACGGCCGGCAGTACGGCGAGAGCGGCGCCGGCGCCCGCCACGAACGCCCACCGCCAGCCGACCGTCAGCGCCACGGTCGGCACCGCCACCCCGGCCAGCAGCGTGGAGACCGGGATCGCGGCCTGCTTCACCCCGAACGACAGGCCCTGCCGCCGGACCGGGACGTGCCGGGCCAGCGCCGCGTTGCTCGCCAGCTGGCCCAGGGCGTTGGCCGTGCCGGCCAGCGCCAGCAGCGCGACCAGCACCGGAAAGGAGCGGGCCAGCCCGGCGACGGCGAGCATGGTCGTCGCGGAGATCAGGATGCCCACCCGGGCCACCACGGCCGGGCCGTACCGCTCGGCGAGGGCCCCGGAGGGCACTGACGCGAGCGCGCCCATGCCGAAGTAGATCGCCACGACGAGCCCGAGACCGGCCGGGGAGAAGCCGAGGTCCTCACGCAACTGGACGGCGAGCCCGCCGACCAGGAAGACCGGCAGGACACAGGCGATGGTGACGACGACCGCCCCGAAGGCGGCCCGAACCGGCCGGGTCGGGGCGTCGATGGGCTGGAGCGCGGTGTCGGCCATGATCTGAACAACTTACGCGAGCCGCCCTCGGGTGACCGTGCGTGCCCGTCTCCGCACCGGTGGTGCATGACGATCTGGCATCCTCCACCCGAACAGGCATTTCGCACCGGGCACGTTTTTCATATGGTGTAAGTCCCCGGCTGCGGAGGTGGTTGTGCGCGACCCCTTGGCGGAACCTTCGGACCTGATCCGGAGCGTGTCCCGCGCGCTGCGAGTGCTCGAGTCGGTCGGTCGCGCCCCGAAAGGGCTGACCGTCAAGCAGATCGCGCGGCGGTGCGAGCTGACCGTCGCCACCACCTACCACCTCGTCCGCACCCTGGCCTACGAGGGCTACGTGATCCGGCGTGAGGACGGCACGTACATCGTGGGGCTGGAGGTAGCCGACCGCTACCGTGAGCTGGTCACGGCCTTCCGGGGGCCGCCGGCCGTCGGCGAGTGCCTGCGGCGCGCCGCGACCGACAGCGGTTACAGCCACTACCTGGGCAAGTTCATCGGTGGGCAGGTCGCCATCACGGCCGTCGCCGAGGGCCCACGCTCGCCGTTCCTGGAGGACCTGGTCCCCGGCTTCGACGAGGGAGCCCACGCCACCGCGCTGGGCAAGGCGCTGCTCGCGACCCTCACGGCCGAGCAGCGGTTCCGCTACCTGCGCGAGTACGGCATGCGGTCGTTCACCTCCACCACTCTGACCACCGTCGAGGCGTTCGAGGCCGACCTGGCGGCGGGGGACCGCCGGGGCATGCAGATGGAACTCGGCCAGTACCGGCAGGGAGTGGCCTGCGCGGCGGTGCTGGTTAGCCCCGACAAGGACATGGAACGCCGGGTCGTGCTCGCCTGTGCCCTGCCGGCCAGCGAGATGATGACCTCCGCGCGGGTGGTCCGCGCCAAGCTGCTGACCGCCGCCCGGAGCATCGCCGACTGCCTCGCCGGCGACAACTGACCGTGGCGTACGCGGACGGGCCCGCTCCCCGGCGGGGAGAGGGACCGCCCCGGAAAGGTCAGCTGCCGATCGGGCCGCCGTCCAGGCGCCCGGTGACCACCACGGCCGGCGTGGACACCTGGCCCGGAGCGACGACGGTGACCTGCGGCTGAACCGTTCGGGACGGGCACACGTATGTCCCTGCGAAGGCCTGCCGGACCCACTCGCCGAGAGCGAGGAACCGCCATCAGCGACCACGACGCGCACCTGCTCCGCGCCCTGCACGACGAGCACGCGGAGGCGCTGTACGCACACGCCCTGCGCCTGGTCAACGGTGACCGGCAGCGGGCCGAGGACCTGGTGCAGGAGACCCTGCTGCGGGCCTGGCGGCACCCGGAGTCGTTGGACCCCCGTCGCGGATCGGTCCGGGGCTGGCTCTTCACCACAGCCCGGAACCTGGCGATCGACGCCTGGCGCCGTCGCTCCACCCGGGTCGGCGAGGTCTACACCGACGAACTACCCGAGCCGCCGGAGACGGTCGACGAGGCGGAGCGCGCCGTCGAGGCGTGGACCGTCGCCGAGGCGTTGAACCGACTCAGCCCCACCCATCGTGACGTCCTTGTGGAGTGCTTCTACCAGGGGCGGTCGGTGGCCGAGGCCGCCGCGCGGCTCGGGGTGCCGCCGGGCACGGTCAAGTCCCGGACGCACTACGCGCTGCGGTCACTACGGCTCGTCCTGGCCGAGATGGGGGTGACGGGATGACCCGGTGCGAGTTCGCGCACGACGACGGCGCGTACGTGCTGGGCGCGCTCGCTCCCGCCGAGCGGGCGGCGTACGAGCGGCACCTGACCGGCTGTGCCGAGTGCCGGCAGGCGGTGGCCGAGATCGCGGTGCTGCCCGGCCTGCTGGGTCGGCTGGACCCGGCCGACCTGGACCACTTCCTGCCGCCCCCGGAGGACTCCCGGCTGCCGGACCTGCTCGCCGCCGCGCGGGAGCGGCGGCACCACGAGCGGCTGCGGACCCGCCGCCGGTACGCGCTGACCGCGCTGGCGGCCGCCGCGCTGGCGCTGGTCGTCGGTCTCGGTACGGCCGCCGTCCTGCCGGGGACGGCGCCCGACCCGACACGTGGCGTGGAGATGGTCGCCATGCGGTCGGTCGCCGGCACGGTGCCGGTGCACGCGGAGGTCGGGCTGGTCGGCACGGACTGGGGCACGGCGGTGACGATGCGCTGCGGGTACGACGCGAAGGTGGGCTACGGCAAGGCGCACGCCTTCCGGCTGGTCGCGCACGGCCCGGACGGCGCGACCGAGCAGATCGGCTCGTGGCTCGCCGCGCCCGGCGACGACCTGCGGATCAGCGGCGCCACCAGGTTCACCGACGCCGAACTGGTCCGCCTGGAACTGGTCCGGGCCGACGGTACGGCGGTGCTGGCCTACGAGGTCCCGTGACCGCTACCCGCGATCGCGCGCCGTCCGTCCCGCCGGTGGGGGCGGGCCGGGTACCACGAGGGCCGGAACCGCGAGGTCGCGGGGCGGGGTGGCCTGCCGGGTCCTGCGGACGGCTCGCACGGCGTCCAGGGTGAAGATCGTCAGGGCCAGCCAGACCAGGGCGAACCCTGCCAGGCGGGCGGGCGGCATCGGCTCGTGGAAGACGAGGACGCCGCAGGCGAGTTGGAGGATCGGGGCCAGGTACTGGAGCATCCCGAGGTGGGTGAGCGGTAGCCGGTTGGCGGCTCCGGCGAACATCAGCAGCGGGATCGCCGTCACCGCGCCGGCCAGCACCAGCAACGCGGTGTGCGCGGCCGAGACCCGGCCGAAGGCGGCGTCGTCGCCGGCCGCCAACCACCAGAGGTACGCCAGGGCGGGCAACGCGAGCACCGCCGACTCCACGAACAGCCCTTCCGCGGCGGGCAGGCCGAGTCGCTTCTTCACCAGCCCGTACCCACCGAACGTGAACGCCAGGGTCAGCGCGAGGTAGGGCAGCCGCCCGTAGTCGACCGTCAGCACGGCGACCGCCGCCCCGCCCACGCCGAGCGCCATCCACTGCCCGGGCCGCAGGCGCTCCCGCAGCACGAAGACCCCGAGCAGCACGACGACCAGGGGGTTGATGAAGTATCCGAGCGCGGTCTCCACGACCCGGTCGGAGTTGACCCCGTAGATGTAGGCGCCCCAGTTGACGCCGATCAGCACGGCGGCCGTGCCGACGCCCGCCAGGGCCCGTGGCCGGCGCGCCAGGGCCCGCAGGAAACCGATGTTGCGCAGGGCCGCCAGCACCAGCGCGACGAACAGCACCGACCAGACGATCCGGTGGGCCAGGATCTCCAGCGGACCGGCGGGCTGGAGAAGCTTCAGGTAGAGCGGGAAGAAACCCCAGAGCAGGTACGCGCCGATGCCGTACAGGTAGCCGAGCCGACCAGGTGTCACGGCTCCACGGTAAGGGGCGTAGCCGTGTTTGACTCATTGCCGGTGACCGGCGTCACCCGCTGGTCCAACTGCATCCACCGGTGCGCGTCGGGCAGCGGTGTGAAGCCCGCCTTCGCGTACACCCCGTGCGCGTCGTGGGTGGCCAACAGGATCCGGCGTACGCCGAGCTCCGCCAGGTGGTCGCGGACCGCACCGGTGAGCCAGGTGCCCAGCCCGCTGCCGCGCTCGGCCCGGTCGACGTACACGTCGCAGAGCCAGGCGAAGGTGGCCCGGTCGGTCACCACCCGGGCCACCGCCACCTGCCGGCCGTCGCCCGGCCGGTAGACGCCGAAGCCGATCGAGCCGGCGAAGGCACGCTCCACCGTCGCCCGGTCCCGCCCGAGGGCCCAGTACGCGTCGGTGGCGAGCCAGTGGTGCACGCGGTGGAGGTCGAGCCGCCCGGGGTCGGTGCTGAGCAGGTAACCGTCGTCGCGGGTCAGCGTGAACACCGCTCCGACGTTAGTCGCCGGCCCCGGCCCTCTCGCCGGCCAATTCCCGGGATCTGGTCGGTCAGTCCCGGTCGAGGACGGCGCCGAGGATCCAGGTGACCACGCCGACGAAGAGCGCGCCGAGCACGGCCGCCGGCCAGAACCCGTCCACGTGGAACGGCAGCCCGGCCTCGCCGGCGATCCAGCTGGTCAGCAGGAACAGCAGCCCGTTGACGACCAGCGCGATCAGCCCGAGGGTCAGCAGGTAGAAACCGCAGCCCACGGTCTTGATGATCGGCTGGAGAACCGCGTTGACGACACCGAAGATCGCGGCGACCAGGACCAGCGTGGTGACCGTCTCGGTGGCCGAGTTCGAATCCAGTGTGATGCCCGGGATCAGCAGGGTGGCCAGCCAGAAGGCGACCGCCGTGATGGCCAGGCGGATCAGGAGCCCTTTCAGGAAACCCATGGCGGAAGATGCTGCCACGGTCTGATCACCGAGGGAACCCTCCGGCGGTGTCCGGCTCGTACGGCGACTCCACCGGCGATCAGCGGCGGCCCGGCGGCCCGATCAGCTGCGCCTCGATCGGGGACGGGGTGAGGCGTGCCCACCGCAGGGCGCGCCGGTTGACCACGGCCACCATGTCCTCCCGGATCCGGGTGAGCCATTCGGCCGACCCGCCGAGCCCGAGCGCGCTCCCCGCCAGCGCCGCCTCGGCCCGGTCGAGTGGCTGGAGCAGGGCCAGGTCGGCGCGGCCGAGCGTCGCGACGTCGGCCGGGGTCAGCTCGTCCCTGAGGAGGAGGGTGGCCTGCCAGGGCGGATCCGGATCGGGGGCCGGGCCGACGGGGCCGGTGTCGACCACCAGCAGCAGCGGCCGCAACGGCGATCCCGGCTCACCGCCGACCGCCCGCCCCGGCGGCAGCAGCGGGATCGTGCCGCCCGGCGTGCCGATGCCCCGCACGAACGGCTCCCAGGTGCGAGGGCGGGAGGTCCGCACCACCACCCGGGCGCCGAGCGCCATCGCCCGCAGGGCGATCATCTGGCCGGCGCGGAGGCCGCCGACGAGCACGACCCGGGTGCCCTCCGGCCGGAACAGCCGCACCGTCACGGCGGCGCCGTGCCGGTTGGCGCCCATCATCAGACCCGCCTCGCCGAGGGTGAGCTCGGGTGCGGCCGGCGCGGGGTGCCCGCCGCCGGGCAGCCCCAGCGGGACGGTGGCGGCCAACCCGGGGAGGTGCTCCCCGTCGCGCCGCCGCACCTCGCCGCCGCAGCCGCTCACCGTGCGGCACAGCGCCTGCTCCGCCGTCGCCAGCTCGGCCGGCGTGACGGCGGCCAGACGAACGGCCAGCTCCGACGGCGGTGACTCCTCGTCGCCGGTCGGCGGCCCCGCGCTGAGGGAGACCGTCACGGCGGTGGCCGGGAGCGCGAGCAGCCGGGACACCAGCCGCCGTCCGCCCTCGGCGCGCGGGTCCGGCCAGCGGTCGAGCTGGAAGCACGCCTGGAGCAGGCCCCCGCTGTGCAGGGCGGCCCACGACTCCCGCACCGGCCCGGCCTCGTGGTGGGCCAGCTCCGCCAGTATCCGCAGCGCCGCGTGCTCGCCCAGCGGCCGGGCCGGCACCGGACCGAGCCGGCGGACGATCCGGCGTAGCGCGCCGGCCAGGGCGTGCCGCAGCTCCTCCGGTGTGGCGCCGTCGACGCGGAGAACCCGGACGGCGAGCACCGACCGCTCGCGACCCGGTAGCCGCCCGTCGGTGAGCTGCCGGTACGAGGTGGCGACCGCGCCGCCAGCGGCGACGGCGGGGGCGGCAGCGGCGACCATCAGCAGCTGGATCCGGACCGGCGGACCGCCGGGGGGCACGGCCGAGAGCAGGGCGGCCGGCGGCGGGAGTACGCGCGGCCCGTCGCCGATCAGCTCGACCGGATCGAGGAGCTCCAGCAGCGCCACCATCCCGGTGGCGTCGTCCAGCACCGCCGCGGGCGCGCCGACCAGCTCGGGGGACCGCACGACGACCCCCGGGTCGACCAGGTCCAGCAGGTCGGCCGGGCCGGCCTGCGCCGGCAGGGCACGCCGCCGGGTGGCGTACGCCAGTGCGGTGCCGAGCCACTCGAAGAGCCAGCGACCGCGTACCCGCGTGCCGGCCAGCGCGAGCAGCGACGCGGCCAGCGTCACGCCCGCCAGCGTCGCCGGGGCGCCCCGGCCCAGGGCGGCGAGCACGACCGCCGCGGCCACCTGGAGGACGACCACCTGACCGGCCCGGACGCGACCCGACGGGGTGCGTTGCGGAATCCACTGTGGTGGTAGGGCCGCGCCCCGGTCGCCCGGCGCGGGACCGGACCGGACGTCGCCGGACGGACCGTGCGGCACCCGTTGCTCGGGCGACGACGCCGGCCCGGGGCCGGCTCGGGAGACCGGCGCCAGGCTCGTCGAGGTGGTCGCCGGCACCGCACCTCCTCCGCCGGTCACGCGCTGCGATGTGGTCGCGGCCCATCGTAACGGTCCGGTGGCCCTCACGGGGGGTCGTGGTTGTCCACAGGGGAACGCGAGGGGGTAGCAGAACCGCGACCGTACGGCTACCGTCAGCGACGAGTTTCGCTGACCGACGTCCGCCGTGCCCGCCGCCCCTCGGCGGGCGGCGCTCCCCCGAGGGGCGCTCCGGCGGCCAGCCACGACCCACGAGACGAGGTGACGTCCGTAGTGTCCGAGACCCAGGCGGAAGCCGCGGTGATGCAGCAGACCGCCGCGAAGTTCGAGCAGGTCGACCAGTCGTTGCAGTCCATGCTGAGCAGCCTCATGGCCGAGCTGGAGGTGTTGCAGCAGGCCTGGCGCGGCGCCGGTGGACGGTCCTTCGAGCAGGTCAAGCAGCAGTGGGCGCAGGACCAGGCGGCGCTTCAGCGGGCGCTGCGGGAGACCGCCACGGCCATCCGCACCGCCGGCCAGCAGTACGACGTCTCGGACACCGAGGCCGCTGGCCGGGTGTCCATGACCAATCGCGGCGGTATCCAACTGCCGCTGTAGACCCGACATCGGGGGAGGAGACAAGCGATGGAGCACGGTGTGCTGGTCGTCAACTTCGCCGCGCTGCAACAGGCCGGCGCGGACATCCAGAAGGCGCTGACCGCGCTCGACGCGCAGCTCGGTCAGCTCGAGCGCGACGCCGCCCCGCTGGTCGCGAGCTGGTCGGGTGACGCCCGCGCGGCGTACGAACAGCGGCAGACCCGCTGGCGGTCCGCCTCGCAGGACCTCCAGGCGATGCTCCGCGACATCAAGCTCGCGGTCGGCGACTCCGCGGCCGACTACCTCGACACGGAGAAGCGGAACGCCAACCTGTTCCAGTGACGCCACGAGCCGGTGACGCCGACCCGCGGGGTTCGGCGCCGTCACCGGTGACGTGCCAGGCCGGCGATGGCGTATCGGTGACGTCCCAGGCCGGCGATGGCGTATCGGGGGCCGGCGGCCGGTAGCCGGTGGGTCGGCCCCCGCGCCGGGTGACTCAGGTCGGGCCGGCGGATCAGGTGGCGCCGGGCGGCTCAGGTCGGGTCGGCGGATCAGGTGGCGCCGGGTGGCTCAGGTCGGACCGGCGGATCAGGTCGCGCCGGGCGGCTCAGGTCGGGCCGGGCGGTCGCCACCGCCGGCGGGCACCGCGCGGCAGCACGACGGCCAGCAGCAC
>JAEYGD010000289.1 GCA_023402505.1 Actinomycetes bacterium | reverse complement strand
GCCTTGGACAGCGCGTCGTCCCACGCCTGCGCGCCGGGGTGCCCCTTGGCCAGGTCGGCGGCGTGCGCCGCGATCTTGTACGCGATGACGCCGGCCTTCACGTCCTCCCGGTCCGGCAGCCCGAGGTGCTCCTTCGGGGTCACGTAGCAGAGCATCGCCGTGCCGAACATGCCGATCATCGCCGCGCCGATGGCCGAGGTGATGTGGTCGTACGCGGGCGCGATGTCCGTCGTCAGGGGACCGAGCGTGTAGAACGGCGCCTCGTGGCACCACTCCTGCTGGAGGTCCACGTTCTCCTTGATCTTGTGCATCGGCACGTGTCCGGGGCCCTCGATCATCACCTGGACGTCGTGCTCCCAGGCGACCTTCGTCAGCTCCCCCAGGGTACGCAGCTCGGCGAACTGCGCCTCGTCGTTGGCGTCCGCGATGGAGCCCGGCCGCAGCCCGTCGCCGAGCGAGAACGTCACGTCGTAGCGCGCGAGGATCGCGCACAGCTCCGCGAAGTTCGTGTAGAGGAAGTTCTCCTCGTGGTGGGCCAGGCACCAGGCCGCCATGATCGAGCCGCCCCGGGACACGATCCCGGTCACCCGGTCGACGGCGAGCGGCACGTACGGCAGCAGCACCCCGGCGTGCACAGTCATGTAGTCGACGCCCTGCTCGGCCTGCTCGACGACGGTGTCCCGGAAGACCTCCCAGCTCAGCTTCACCGGGTCGCCGCCGACCTTCTCCAGCGCCTGGTAGATCGGTACGGTGCCGATCGGCACCGGCGAGTTGCGCACGATCGCCTCGCGCGTCTCGTGGATCCGCTTGCCGGTCGACAGGTCCATCACGGTGTCCGCGCCCCACCGGGTCGCCCAGGTGAGCTTCTCCACCTCCTCGGCGACCGAGGAGGTGACCGCCGACGTACCGATGTTGGCGTTGACCTTCACCAGGAACGCCTTGCCGATGATCGCCGGCTCGCACTCGGGGTGGTTGACGTTCAGCGGCAGCACCGCCCGCCCGGCCGCGATCTCGTCGCGTACGAACTCGGGCGCCACGCCCTCCCGGATCGCCGCGAACTCCATCTCCGGCGTGACGACACCGGCCCGGGCGTACGCGAGCTGGGTCGGCCGTTTCCCGTCCGCCCCGGCCAGCGGCGTGCCCGCGCCGCGCACCGGGGCCACGTCCCCGCGCGAGGCGATCCACGGTCCGCGCAGCGGCGGCAGCCCCACCTCCGGGTCGGAGCCGGGGCCGGACGTGTCGTAGAGCCGCACCGGCGGATTGTCGCCGGAGAGGTCGACCTCCGCGAACGGCACCCGGATGTCCGGCCGGGACCCTTCGACGTGGACCTTGCGCCGTGCCTGCATGACAGCCTCCCTGTCGATCAAGCGGACCAGCCGAAGTGGTCGAGCGGTCCGCGTCCCGCGCCCAACTCCCACTTCCGGGCGCCGGCCAGCGCCCGGGTGACGTACTCCTTGGCCGTGGCGACGGCCGCCGGCACCGGGTCGCCGAGCGCGAGCCGGACGGCGACGGCCGCCGAGAACGAACATCCGGTGCCGTGGTTGTGCCGGGTCGGCACGCGGGGCGCGCGGAGCAGGGTGGTGACGCCGCCGCCGTGCAGCACGTCGACCGCCTCGCCGTCGGCGTCCACGTCGCCGCCGGTGACGACGACGTGCTCCGGGCCGCCCGCCGCGAGGGCCGCCGCGGCGGCCACCATCTCCTCGACCGTGGTCACCGGGGCTCCGGTGATGGCCGCGGCCTCCGCGCGGTTCGGGGTCGCCACCTTCGCGTACGGCAGCAGCCGCTCCACGGCCGCGACCACGCCGAGGGTGTGGCCGCTGGTCGCCACGAGCACCGGGTCGACGACGAGGTGCGGCAGTCGGCCGTCCTTCGCGGCGTCGGCCACGGCATCGGCGACCGCCGGGGTGCCGAGCATGCCGGTCTTCACCGCCCGGACGGCGAAGTCGGCCAGCACGCTGTCCAGTTGGTCGGTGACCGTACGCGGCGGCAGCGGCAGGACCGCGTCGACGCCACGGGTGTTCTGGGCGGTGACGGCCGTGATGACGCTGGTGCCGTACGCCCCGAGCGCGGCGAACACCTTCAGGTCCGCCTGGATGCCGGCTCCCGCGCCGGAGTCCGATCCGGCGATGGTGAGGACTGTCGTGGGGGTCACTTGGCGTCCTTCCTGGTCGCTGTCGGCCGGCCGCGCCCACCGCGCCGGAAGGCGTCGCTGAGCGTGGCGGCGGTCCCGGTCGGGTCGGCTGACCGCATGACGGCACCCAGCACGGCCACGCCGGTCGCTCCCGCCTCGACGCAGGCCGTCACCTGGGCGGGGGTCTCGATGCCGCCGAGGGCCAGGACCGGCACCGGGGACCGCCGGATCAGGTCGCGCAGCCCGTCCGGTCCCAGAGGTGGGCCGTAGCCGGGTTTGGTCCGCGTGGGGTGGACGGGTGAGAGCGTGGCGTAGTCCTCGGTGGTGAGGCGGGCCAGCTCGGCCGCGTCGTGGCAGGAGCGGCCGACCAGGCGCAGGCGCGGCGGCGGGTACGGCCCGGCGGCGGGCAGGTGCACGGCGTCGCCGTCCAGCGGGTCGGGTCCGGCGACGATCAGGTTGCCGCCCGCGTCGGCGAGGACCGCGCGCAGGTCGGCGGCGAGCGCGGCGCGTTCGGGGCGGGGCAGGTCCGTCTCCCGCAGCACGACCCACCGCACCCCCCCGGCCACCGACCCGGCGATCACGTCGACGAGGGGTCGCCGCGCCACCCGCCGGTCGGTCAGCACGACGACGCCGGTGGGCCCGCCGGGTGCCCCGCCGGCCGCGGCTGTCTCCGGCCGGTGGCCGCCCAGTTCCGCCGTTGCCGGGGCGTTCACAGCTCGGGCCGGCCCTCGTCCGGGGTGGACGCGAGGGCGTGGAACCGGCGCGGGATGCGGCCGGCGCCGTACGCGAGCCGGCCCGCCTCGACCGCGTGGCGCATCGCCGTCGCCATCGCCACCGGGTCGGCGGCCCGGGTCACCGCGCTGGCCAGCAGCACGGCGTCGCAGCCCAGCTCCATCGCGAGCGCCGCGTCGGACGCGGTGCCGATCCCGGCGTCGAGGATCACCGGCACGTCGACGCTCTGCCGGATGAGCCGGATGTGGTGCGGGTTGGAGATCCCCAGCCCCGATCCGATGGGTGCGCCCGCCGGCATCACCGCCGCGCACCCGACGTCGGCGAGCCGGCGGGCCAGGACCGGGTCGTCCGACGTGTAGGGCAGCACGGTGAACCCGTCGGCGACCAGTTCCTCGGCGGCCCGCAGCAGCTCGACCCCGTCGGGCAGCAGCGTCCGCTCGTCGCCGATCACCTCCAGCTTCACCCAGTCGGTGTCGAACGCCTCCCGGGCCAGGTGGGCCACCTTCACGGCCTCGCCCGCCGTGTAGCAACCGGCGGTGTTCGGCAGCAGCCGCACCCCGCACCGGTCGAGCAGGTCGAGCAGGCCGCCACCCGAGCCGCCCGCGGTGGCGTCGACCCGGCGCAGCGCGAGGGTCACCAGCCCGGTGCCGGACGCCCGGATCGCCTGCTCCAGGACGTGCAGGTTGGCGGCCCCGCCGGTGCCGAGGACCAGCCGCGACGGGAACGTCACGCCACCCAGCTCGAAGGTCACGCCGTTCACCCGCCCTGCGCGGCGCTGAGCACCTCGACCCGGTCGCCGTCGCGGAGCACGATCGCCGGCCAGCCGCCGCGCGGCACCACCTCGCCGTTGACGGCGACGGCCAGGCCGCGCTCCTGCGCGGTGACCGCGCGGACCAGGTCGGCGACGGTCGCGCCGTCGGCCAGGGTGCGTCCGGCGCCGTTGACGGTCAGTTCCATGGCTGTCCTCCTCGGGGTGTGAACCGGTCCGGTGCGAAGGGGGCGAGCAGCGGATCCGGCGTCCCGGTGACGATCAGGTCCGCGATCAGGTCGGCGGTGACCGGGGTGAGCACGATCCCGTGCCGGTGGTGGCCGGTCGCGGCGAGCACGCCCGGGCGGCCGGGCAGCAGGCCGAGGATCGGCGCGTTGTCCGGAGTGCCGGGGCGCCGGCCGGCGAGCGTCTCCACCAGGTCGTACTCGGCCAGCTCGGGGACCAGGTCGACGGCGGCGCGGAGCAGCCGCAGCACGGCGCCCGTGGACACCGTGGTGTCGGTTCGCTCCTCGACGGTCGCCCCGACGACGACCTCGCCGCTGGCGCGGGGAACGAGGTAGACGTGCTCGCCATCGGCGTACCCCCGGATGACGTGCCGGAAGCACGGCGTGGCGGCGCCGGGCGCGCGGAGCCGGAGCACCTGGCCCTTCACCGGGCGGACCGGTAGGCCGGTCAGCGCGGCGGCGCCGCAGCCGGCCGCCACCACCGTGACACCGGCGGCCACGTCGGAC
>JAEYGD010000274.1 GCA_023402505.1 Actinomycetes bacterium | reverse complement strand
GCGCGGCGACGCGTGGCACGACCTCATCGGGGCGACGGACGCCACCCGGCCGGCCGGACGGGACCGGCGCGGGAGACAATGACCCGATCGAGTCCGGAGGGCAGCTGATGAACCGACCCGTCGTGGTGGGAGTGGACGGATCCCCGACCAGCCTGGTGGCGGCCGACCACGCGGCCCGCGCCGCCGTGCTGCGGTCGCGGCCGCTGCACCTCGTGCACGGCTACCTGCACCCCCTGGGTTACGGCGTGCCGATCAACCCGTACGAGCTGGGGATCCCCGCGCCCAGTGACGAGGCGGAGAAGATGCTCCAGCGCACGGCCGCCGACCTGGTCGGCCGGTGGCCGGGGTTGACCGTGGAGGCGCGGCAGGTCGCCGGCGGGCCGGGCGCCACGCTGGTCGAGGAGTCCCACCGGGCCGACCTGCTGGTGATCGGCAGCCGGGGTCGCGGCGGGTTCGCCGGGCTGCTGCTCGGCTCGGTCGGCTCGCAGGTCACCGCGCACGCTCACTGCCCGGTGCTGGTGGTGCGCCCGGCCGAGGAGCCGGTGCCGGTCGAGGGTCCGGTGCTGGTCGGCGTGGACGGATCGGAGGCGGCGGAGGTGGCCGTCGGCCAGGCCGCCGACGAGGCCGCCCGCCGGGAGACCGAGCTGGTGCTGGTGCACGTCCGCCGGCCCGGCGAGGACGCAGCCGAGGCGACCGAACTGCTCGGCACCGCCGCGGCTGCCGCCGGCGGCAGCCATCCCGGGCTGCGCGTCACCGTCCGCGAGCTGCAGGCCGACAAGCCCGAGGTGGCGCTGATCGACGCGAGCCGCGACGCCGCGCTGGTGGTCGTGGGCACCCGGGGGCGGGGCGGGTTCACCGGCATGCTGCTCGGCTCGGTCAGCCAGTCCCTGGTGCAGCACTCCCACTGCCCGGTGCTGGTGGCCCACCCGTACGGGCACGCCCGCTGAGGCCGTCCCGCCCCTGACCGGCCACCCGGCCGGCCGGGGCCAGAGCCGCCCCGGACCGGTCACGGGGCCCGCGGGGCTCAGCCGTCGCGCAGCCCGCCGAGCAGGTCCTCGAAGCTGCCGGTGAGCGCGAACGGGTCGGCCGGCCCGGTGGACGCCGGACGCCGGCCCACCTGCTCGGCCAGCTCGGCGCCGGCCCGCTCGATGCGGCGGCGCAGGGCGCCGTCGGCCGTGCCACCGGACCAGTCCTCGGGTGCGGCGAACACGGCCGTGGGCACCACGACCGCCCGCAGGTAGGTGAATATCGGCCGCAGCGCGTGCTCCAGGGCCAGCGAGTGCCGCGCCGTGCCGCCGGTGGCGGCGACCAGCACCGGCCGGTCGGTGAGCGCGTCCGCGTCGACCAGGTCGAAGAACGACTTGAACAGCCCGTTGTACGAGGCGTTGAAGATCGGCGTCACGGCGATCACGCCGTCGGCGCCGGTCACCGTGTCCAGAACCTCGCGCAGGGCCGGCGACGGGAAACCGGTGAGCAGGTGGTTGACGATGTCGTGGGCGTGCTCACGCAGCTCGACGGGGCGTACCTCGACGGTCTCGCCCCGCCGGCCCAGCTCGTCGCGGGTGGCCGCGGCGAGCTGGTCGGCGAGCAGCCGGGTCGACGACGGCTGGCTGAGGCCGGCCGAGACGACGGCGACGGTGCGCTTGCTCATCGCGCGCCCTCCGGGGCCCGGCCGGTGACGTCGTCGACGGCGTGGACGGTGCTGTCCGCGCCGCCGCCCGCGGCGGCGGCCAGCGAGGCGTGCGTGGGCGCCTGCGGCACGTGGGCCGGCCGTACCGACTCGAACTCCTTGCGCAGCACCGGCACCACCTCCTCACCGAGGATGTCGAGCTGCTCCAGCACCGTCTTCAGCGGCAGGCCGGCGTGGTCGATCAGGAAGAGCTGCCGCTGGTAGTCGCCGACGTAGTCGCGGAAGGTCAGCGTCCGGTCGATGACCTGCTGCGGGCTGCCGACGGTCAGCGGGGTCTGCGAGGTGAACTCCTCCAGTGACGGGCCGTGCCCGTAGACCGGGGCGTTGTCGAAGTACGGGCGGAACTCGCGCACCGCGTCCTGCGAGTTGCGGCGCATGAACACCTGACCGCCGAGGCCCACGATGGCCTGGTCGGCGGAGCCGTGGCCGTAGTGCTCGAACCGCTGCCGGTACAGCCCCACCATCCGCTGGGTGTGCTCCTTGGGCCAGAAGATGTGGTTGGCGAAGAAGCCGTCGCCGTAGTAGGCGGCCTGCTCGGCGATCTGCGGGCTGCGGATCGAACCGTGCCACACGAACGGCGGCACGCCGTCGAGCGGGCGCGGCGTCGAGGTGAACGACTGCAGTGGGGTCCGGAACCGGCCCGACCAGTCCACCACGTCCTCGCGCCACAACCGGCGCAGCAGGTCGTAGTTCTCGATCGACAGCGGGATGCCGTTGCGGATGTCCTGGCCGAACCACGGGTACACCGGGCCGGTGTTGCCGCGCCCCAGCATCAGGTCCACCCGGCCGTCGGCCAGGTGCTGGAGCATCGCGTAGTCCTCGGCGATCTTCACCGGGTCGTTGGTGGTGATCAACGTGGTCGCGGTGGACAGCAGCAGCCGGGACGTGCGGGCGGCGATGAAGCCGAGCATGGTGGTCGGCGACGAGGGCACGAACGGCGGGTTGTGGTGCTCGCCGGTGGCGAAGACGTCGAGACCGACCTCCTCGGCCTTGAGCGCGATGGTGACCATCGCCTTGATCCGCTCACGCTCCGTCGGCTCCCGACCGTTGGTCGGGTCGACCGTGACGTCACCGACGGTGAAGATCCCGAACTGCATGACCCGCTCCTCGTGGTCGGCCGGGACCTCGGTGATCCCGGGCGGACGTCTCACACAACATATTTGACGAGTCAACTATTCCGCCACCTGCCGGACCCTGGGTGGCCGGAGTCACCCCGCTGGCTCATGATCCTGTCGGAGCGGCCGGTGCCGTTGCGTCCGGGTCAGCTGTGCGTAGAGGGGTCGCAGCGGCGATGAGTTTCGTCGTGGCGCCCAGTCTGTATCCCGTACACCCGATCTCCGGACTCTCGCCGGAGGGCATCATGACCGCTACCACACAGGAGGCAAGCGTGAAACTTCTTCTCACGTCCGCGGGCGTCACGAACCCGAGCATCCGGGATGCGCTGGTCGACCTGCTGGGCAAGCCGATCGCCGACTCCAGTGCCCTCTGCGTCCCTACCGCGACCTACGCCATGGGCGGGCCAGCCTCGGCCTGGCGCTTCATCACCGGGCAGTCGCCGCTACCCATGTGCGGCCTGGGCTGGAAGTCGCTTGGCGTCCTCGAGCTGACCGCGCTGCCCAGCGTCGGCGAACAGCGGTGGGTCCCCTGGGTCCGGGAGGCCGATGTCCTGCTCGTGGCCGGCGGCGATACGACGTACCTGTGCCACTGGATGCGGCAGTCCGGGCTGGCGGATCTCCTGCCGTCACTGCGGGACACCGTCTGGGTGGGGTTGAGTGCGGGGAGCATGGTGCTGACCCCACGGATCGGTACGGAATTCGTCGAGTGGCCGTCCGCGCCCGACGACCGCACGCTGGGGGTCGTCGACTTCTCGATCTTCCCGCACCTGGGTCTCGAACCGGACAACACCATGGCTGGTGCCGAGAAGTGGGCGACCGCCATCGCCGGCCCGGCGTACGCGATCGACGACCAGACGGCCATCAAGGTGACCGACGGCACCGTCGAGGTCGTGTCCGAGGGGCACTGGAGGCAGTTCTCCGCGTAGCCGTGGCCGGCAGTGCGGCCCGCCGCGTGGCCAGGGCGACGACGTCGCCGTCAGGACTGGCGGATCGCCTCGCCGGCCAGCTCGATGCGTACCGTCCTGCCCACCAGCACCCCGCCGCTGTCCAGCGGGACGTTCCAGACCAGCCCGTAGTCCTCGCGGTCGATCTCCGCCGTCGCGTTGAAGCCGAAGATGTCCTGGCCGAACGGGTCGCGGCGGGCGCCCCCGAACTCCACCTGCAGGTCGACCGGCCGGGTGATGCCCTTCACCGTCAACTCCCCGTTGAGCACGAACCGGGTCTTCGTGGCCGGGGCCGGCGGCGTCACGTTCCCGGCGCCCCGGCCGAGCCGGCTACCGCGCAGCCGGGCCCAGAAGAAGATCGGATCCGCCTCGTCCTGCCAGGTGATGCCGGTGCTGCGGTACCGCAGCTCCGGGAACTGCTCCACGTCCAGGAAGTCCGCGCTGCGCAGATGGGTGTCCCGGTCGGCGCTGCCGGTGTGGATGCTGCCCGCCTGGATCGTCGCGGTCACACCGGACGCCAGCGGGTCCTCGTCCACCTCGATCTGCGCCGTCGCCTCGTCGAACTCGCCCCGCACCAGACTGACCATCATGTGCCGGGCCTCGAAACCGATCCGCTTGTGCGCCTGGTCGAGCAGGTAGGTCCCCGGCGCCGGAATCGTGATGCCGTTCCAAGACCGGGTGGCGGCCTCCGCCGTCGTCATGCTTCCCCCGAACGTCGTCCCCCCGGGCCCCCGCCCGCGTGCTCCCCGGCCCCGTCAACCGCCCGGGACCCGCTTGATCAGCATAGAAAGGCGGGCGGGGCGTCCCGGTGCCGAGACGGGACGAGAGTGACGGCGGGCACGCCCGGCCGTCGTCGTGGCCTCAGGAGAACAGCGCGCTGTAGCCGTTGAGGGCGGGCTGGCCGCCGAGGTGCGCGTACAGCACCGTCGAGTCCCGGCCGATCTCGCCGGTGGTGACCAGGTCGATGAGACCGGCCATCGACTTCCCCTCGTACACCGGGTCGGTGATCATTCCCTCGGTGCGCGCGGCGGTCCGCATCGCGTCCAGCGTCCGCTCGTCCGGGATGCCGTACGTGCCGGCGTGGTAGCGGTCGTCGAGGACGATCTCGTCGTCGGCCAGCGGCCGGTCGAGACCGATGAGGGCGGCCGTGGCACCGGCGATCCGGGCCACCTGGTCGCGGGTCTGGCCGGGCGCGGCAGACCCGTCGACACCGATGACCCGACGTGGCCGCCCGCCGGCCGCCGCCAGCGCCGCGAAGCCGGCTACCATCCCGGCCTGGGTGCTGCCGGTCACCGAGCAGACGACCACGGTGTCGAAGAAGACGTCCAGCTCGCGTTCCTGCTCGGCCACCTCGTACGCCCACCGGGCGAAGCCGAGACCGCCGAGCCGGTGGTCGGAGGCACCGGCCGGGATCGCGTACGGCTTCCCGCCGGCCTCCTCGATCTCACGCAGGGCCTGCTGCCAGCTCTCCTTGAAGCCGATGCCGAAGCCGGCGCGCACCAGCCGCACGTCCGCGCCGGCCAGGCGGGACAGCAGGATGTTGCCGACCTTGTCGTAGACGGCGTCCGGCCAGTCCACCCAGCTCTCCTGCACCAGCACGCAGCGCAGGCCAGCCCGCGCCGCCACCGCCGCGACCTGCCGGGTGTGGTTGGACTGCACCCCGCCGATCGACACCAGCGTGTCGCAGCCCTGCGCGAGCGCGTCGGCGACCAGGTACTCCAGCTTGCGGGTCTTGTTGCCGCCGTAGGCGATGCCGGAGTTGCAGTCCTCCCGCTTGGCCCAGACCCGGGCGCCGCCCAGGTGCGCGGTGAGCCGCTCCAGCGGGTGCACCGGCGAGGGCCCGAACAGCAGCGGGTAGCGGGGGAAGGAGGCGAGGGCGGAGGTCACTGGGTCTCCTCGGGTGGGTCGTCGGTGGGCAGGATCTCGTCGAGGCTGGACCAGATGGTGGCGGTGATCCCGACGGCGGCCTCCACGTCGCCGGCCGCGCAGGCCTCGATCAGCGCCTCGTGGCGGCGGATCGACCCCTGCCCCGGCACGGTCCCGAACCGCTGCCGCTCGAGCCGGCGGATCAGCGGCGTGTAGCGCTCGATCGTGGCGGCGACCGCCCGGTTGCCGGCCGCCCGCACGAGCACGTCGTGCAGCCGGTCGTCGGCGGCCAACGCGCCCTCCACGTCCCGGGCGCGCACCGCCCGGGCGAACTCGGCGTTGGCGGCGCGCATCGCGTCGAGTTCGGCCGGACGCAGCCGGCGCGCGGCCGACCGGGCGGCCACCTCGTGCATCGTCCGCACCACGACCAGCGCGTCACGGACGTCACGCAGGATCAGCGGCGTCACCCGGGTGTGGCTCTGCGGCTTGGACTCCACCAACCCCTCGTCGGCAAGCCGGGCGAGCGCGTCGCGCACCGGCGCACGGGAGAAGCCGAGCCGCTCGGCGAGGTCCCGGTCGCGCACCACCTGGCCGGGCGCGAGCGACCCGGCGACGATGGCGGCCCTGATCGCGGCGTACGCCTGGTCGCGCAGGAGGGTGCGACCCGGCGCTTTCAGATCCACAACTGACATGTTAGATGTCAATTACCGCTCGGCCAAGCCCTCGCGGACCCTTGTGCGGACCGATGCAACCGCCGCACCGGGCCGGGCGTCATCACCGGTGTCCACGCCCACCGCGCCCGCCGGCCCGGCTCCACGGGCCGAAACGGGAGGAACCCCATGCCGGACAGCCACATCGCCGCACCAGCGGCGCCCGACGCGCCGGATTCCTTCGACGCGTTCTACCGCGCCACCCGGCAACGGCTCTTCGAGTTCCTCTACGCCCTGACCGGAAACGCCGCGGAGGCCCAGGACGTGCTCCACGAGGCGTACGCCCGGGCCTGGCAACGGTGGTCGACCGTGCGCGACTGCGACTCCCCCGAGGCGTGGATGCGTACCGTCGCCCGGCGGATCGCGGTGAGCCGGTGGCGACGGGCCCGCAACGCGTTCACCGCCCACCGGCGGGCCGGCCCGCCCGGCGACCTGCCCGGCCCCAACCCCGACAGCGTGGCGCTCGTCACCGCGCTCGCCCGGCTCCCGGTCGAGCAGCGCACCGCCATCGTGCTGCACCACCTCTGCGACCTGCCGGTCGCCGCCGTCGCCCGGGAGACCCAGGCACCCGAGGGCACCGTCAAGGCCCGGCTCGCCCGCGGCCGACGCGCCCTCGCCGGCCTGCTCAGCATCGACATCGAGGAGGAGAGCCATGTCTGACCAGCTCGATGGGCTCTTCGCCGGGGTACGCGGCGTGCGGCCCCCCGCCGACTTCGCGCCACCCGAGCGGGTACGACGGCGCGGGCGGCAACGCACCCGGCGTACCGCCCTGGCCGCCGGCACCGGGGTCCTCGCCGTCACGACCGCGGCCGTCGGGCTCGGCACCGGCCTGCTGCCGCGACCCGACAACGCCGCACCACCGGCCGGACCCACCCCGGCCACCACCGCCCCGACGCTCCCGCCGTCCCCGACACCCACCCGCGACCTCGCCACCCTGCTACTGCAACCCCGCGACCTCGGTCCCGGCAGCTGGCGACGCTTCGAAGCCGAGCAGATCGACAACCCGTACCGGTGGTTCTGGGGATTCTGGGACGGCCTGTGTCCGGCGTTCCAGCCGTACCCCTCGCTGCGGCACCAGGACGGCGTCGACACCGTCGCCTACCAGGCCGGCGGCGACACCGGCGCCTTCCAGATCGTCGAGCGCTACCCCGGCCAGGCCGAGCAGAACCTGGCCGACGTACGCACGGTCATCGAGCGGTGCGGGACCTCCTCGGCGGACCCGCCCGGCCCGCGGGTGTCGGTCGTGGGCACCGCGACCGCCGGCGACGAGTCGCTGCTCGTCCGCCAGGAGCAGACCCCGGCGGGAAGCAGCGAACCGCTGGTCGACTACATCGCCGTCGTCCGGGTCGGTGACGTCGTGACGACCGTCCGGGCGTACCCGTCGAGCCCGGACCGGGTACGCGACCTCGCCGAGCGGGCCGCCGCCCGCCTGCGCTGAGCCCCCGCCCCGCCGGCCGGACGTCCCCCGGCCGGCGGGAGTAAGCGGGTCGCTGGCGGACCCATCGATCCACTACAGTCCCACTTCGTCATGATCGAAGACGGGGGATCGCACATGCACGGAAACGACCACGGCGACACCCACCGGACGCCGGAACCCGCACCGCCGGCGACCGGTCCCGCCACCGCGCCGGACACGACCGGGTGGCCCGCTGCCCCGGCGGGACCCCCGCCCGGGCAGCAGCCGCCGGTCGGCTGGGTGCCCCCGCCGGCCACCCCCGGCAACCGTCGCCTCGTCGTCGCCGCCAGCGTCGTCGTCGGCGTCGTGCTGCTGGTCGGGAGCCTCGCCCTGGCCGGCGGCATCATGGTGTTGACCAAGGTCGAGAAAACCGCGGACGCCAGCGCCTCCGCAGCCCCGCAGGCACCCGATGCCCGCCCCAGCGCCGACGCCGAGCCGGCCGAGAGCGGGACACCGACACCGCGGGGGCCCGAGGCCAGCCTGTACCCGGCGGAGGAGGTCCAGGACCTCGGGCGGGTGTGCGACGAGAACGTCTACTACCCGCAGTCGCCGAAGCGCGCCGGCAAGGCACCGCACCCGGTGGTGCTGCTCATCGACGACGGTTCGGGGCTGCGCTACCAGAACGGCACCTACTACTTCTCCCAGGGCCTGTCGAAGACCGTGGAGAACACCTGGGCGGCCGAGCAACCCGGCAAGGTGCAGATGGTCGCCTGCCTGGACCGGGTCAGCACCGGCGCGAAGATCCGCACCTGCAGCTTCGACGACCCGGAGCCGGCGAAGGTGCCCCTCCTGCACGCCGGCTGGCGCCTGCGGGTGTACGAAGTGGCCACCGGCCACACGCTGCTGGACAAGACCATGCCCGGCGACGACCGCAAGTGCCCGTACGTCGTGATGATCTACGGCAGCAAGATCTACGCCGGGGTCAGCGACCGGGCGGTCGTCGCCGCCCTGCGCAACCTCGTGAACAAGTGACCGGAGACGGCGCCACGGCCCGGGACGCGGAGCGGGTCAGTCGCCGCCCGGGACGCCCCGCCGACGCGGGACATGACGGCGGTAGGTGCTCACCGTCGGATCCCCGGTGATCCAGAACCGCCACGGCACGTCGTGCGCGCCGGTCACCCCCACCCGGGGGCCGGCGCTCACCGACTCCGCCGGCACCGGCGTCGTCGGACGCAGCAGCCGGACCGGACCGTCGCCGAGCAGGTAGCTGCCGTACACCGACTTGTCGATCCCCAACGCCGCGCAGAGCCGCGCCGGCCCGCGCGCGAGGTCGACATCCCGGCGTACGGCGGCGCGCCGCGCGCGGGCCACGTCGAGGCCGTCGACCACCTCGCCGGCCCGCAGCAGCACCGCCGACGCCTCCCCCTCCGGCCCGGTCACGACGTTCATGCACCAGTGCATGCCGTAGGTGAAGTAGACGTAGGCGTGCCCGGCCGGGCCGAACATCACCGCGTTGCGGGCAGTCCGGCCCCGGTGGGCGTGCGACGCGGGATCCACGCCGGTGCCGGCGTACGCCTCGACCTCGGTCAGCCGGACCCGGACGCCGTTCGCCGAGATCTCCCAACCGAGCAGGCTCCGGGCGGTCTCGGCAACGTCGCTGGCGGGGGCGCTCAGCCAGGGGTAGTCCATCCGTCCAGGAAACCCGGCCTCTCCCCGGTCGGCAACCCGCCCTCCGTCGGCTGCCCGAGGCTCACGCGACGTTCAACTCCGCTCCGACGCCGGCTCGGAGCTGACCGCCCGACTCGGTAGGGACACGACCTCAGATGTCAGGGCTGGCCGGGGGTAGCGGTGAGGCCGGGGTCCGCCGTCGTTCCGGGTGCTACGCCATGAGCTGCGCGACGGCGAGTGCTCCACTGCCTCGTCTCCGCCGTCTTGACCGCTTCGGCCGCCCTGATCAGTACCGCTGCCCGGTCGGGCCCGTCATAGGGAGACGCGCTTACGGCAAAGAGCGCGAGCTCCGTCTCGAGGGCGAGCTGCGCGTCGATGAAGGCAAGCCAGTTCTCGTGCCATTGATACAGCCCGCGGACTCCGGTCAGGACCACGACCCCGGCGCCGAACATGGCAGCGACTGTGCTGCTCAATCCCAGTGCCGCAACCAGGGGGACCGCCGCGCCAAACACGATGAACCCAAGTTCCGTCACACGGTGCCCCAGCCTGGCCTTGACCGCCTGCCGCCGGTACCAGTCCCGCAGGTTGGTCACTGTGTCCAGCGCGAGGTCGACGGCGTCGTCGGGTGCGGATCCGTTCACCACGGCGGATATCTCTCCTCCCGAGCCGGTGGGTTGCGGCAGGTCGTCGCGCGCCATCGACCGCACGGAATCCGTCACCGGACCGTCGATCTGAGCAGCGTAGGGCGAGTTGTGGCCAGGCGCTAGTACGGCAGTCGCCGCAGAGCCATCATCAATAGTTTGTTGAAAACAGATCGTTGATGTGCTTGGGTCGAAGACATGACCGATTCCTTCGTCATGCCGGACGCCTCCCGTGCCCGCGCCGAGCGGACCTACACCGCCCTGCACCGCATCGCCGAGCGGCACGCCGGCACCGAGACCCGTCGCCGCCGGCACATCAACCCCTACCTGCCCGACCCGTACGAGGCCGTCGCGCTGGTGACCTCCCTCGCCGCCGGCGGGGCCCGACCGGAACCCGACGAGGAACCGGTGGACGAGGCCGACCTGGTCGCCGCCCTCACCCTCGTGCCGCACCTGCGCGCCGAGGTCGACACCATGGAGGCGGGGCTGCTCGCCCTGGCCCGCGCGCGTGGGCTGACCTGGCAGGCCATCGCGTTCGGGCTGGGCCTGGGCAGCGCGCAGGCCGCCAAGCAACGCTACGAACGCCTCGCCGCCCGCACCGCACCCGACTGAGCCTCCCGGTCCGGCGACGAACGTGATCGGATGGTGTTCCGGGCCGGTCACGACCGGACGGGTACCTGCTGAGCGGACGTCGACGACGACAGAGGTCGGGAGGATGCGGTGGAACGCGAGCAGATGCGGGCGTACTGCCTGGGCAAGCCGGGAGCCTGGCTGGACCAGCCCTGGGAGGGCGACGAGGTGGTCAAGGTGGGCAGCCGGATCTTCGCCTTCCTCGGCGCGCCCGACGGGCAGGCACGGATCGGGCTCAAGTGCGGCCCGACCCGGGAGGCCGCCGACGAGTGGATCCAGCGGTTCCCCGCCGACGCGCGCCCCTCGCCGTACATCGGCCGCTCCGGCTGGAACACCCTCCACCTCGACGGCGCCATCCCCGACGACGAGCTGACCGAGGCCGTCGACGCCTCGTACGAGGCGGTCGTGGCGAAACTACCGAAACGCGAACGCCCCCAAGGCTGAGCAAGTTCGGGGAAACTGCTGCCTCAGCAGTGCGGGAGGCAGCAGTTTCCCCGAACTTGCCGCGGCGGGGCGGGGACGCGGGGTCAGCGCGGGGCGAGGGCGCGGGATCAGCGGGGTACGACCCGCTCGGCGGCCCACTCCTTCCAGCCGGCCAGCTTGTCGGCGGCGGCCGCGAGCTGGTCGGCGACCGGACCCGGGCCGGTCGAACCCGGGGTGATGCGGGCCGCCAACGCCGAACGCACCGACAGCACGTCGCGCACCGACGGGTCGAGATGCTCGCTGACCGCGGCGAGGTCGTCGTCGGAGACCTCGTCGAGCGCACAGTCCCGGGCCACGCACAGCGCCACCAGCCGGCCGGTGATCTCGTGCGCGTCGCGGAACGGCACCTCCCGCCGGACCAGCCAGTCGGCCACCTCCGTCGCCAGCGAGAAACCCACCGGCGCGGCGGCGACGAGACGGTCGACGCGTACCGTCATCGTGGAGATCATCCCCGCGAGCGCCGGCAGCAGCAGCTCCAGGGTGTCGACCGCGTCGAAGGCGGGCTCCTTGTCCTCCTGCATGTCCCGGTCGTACGTCATCGGCAGGCCCTTGAGCATGGTGAGCACGCTCATCAGGCCGCCGACCAGCCGGCCCGACTTACCCCGGGCCAACTCGGCGATGTCCGCGTTCTTCTTCTGCGGCATGATCGACGAACCGGTGGCGAAGGCATCGTCCAGCTCCACCCAACCGAACTCCTGCGACGTCCACATCACCACCTCCTCACCGAGGCGGGACAGGTGCACGCCGGTCAGCGCCGTGCAGAAGAGGAACTCGGCCACGAAGTCCCGGTCGGCCACCGCGTCCATCGAGTTGGCGAACGACGTACGGAAGCCCAGCTCCTTGGCGACCGCCACCGGATCCAGCGGCAGCCCCGAACCGGCCAGCGCACCCGCGCCCAGCGGACTGATCGCGGTGCGCTCGTCCCAGTCCCGCAGCCGCTCCAGGTCACGCAGCAGCGGCTGCACGTGCGCGAGCAGCCAGTGCCCGAACGTGACCGGCTGGGCGTGCTGCACGTGCGTCATCCCCGGCGCGGCCGTGTCCACGTGCCGCCCGGCCTGCTCGACCAGCGCCTCGGCCAGCTCGACCAGACGCGCGGCCACCCCACGGGCGTGGTCGCGCAGGTACAACCGCAGATCGGTGGCGACCTGGTCGTTGCGGGAACGGCCGGCGCGCAGCTTGCCGCCGAGACTGCCCAGCCGTTCCAGCAGACCCCGCTCCAGAGCGGTGTGCACGTCCTCGTCGTCCACCGTGGGCCGGAACGCCCCGGAGGCACACGCCGCCTCCAGGTCGTCCAGCGCGGCCAGGATCCGTCCCAGCTCGTCCGGGTCGAGCAGGCCGGCGCCGGCCAGGACCCGGGCGTGCGCCCGCGAACCGGCGATGTCGTACGGGGCCAGCCGCCAGTCGAACTGCACGCTCACCGACAGGCGCGCGAGGGCTTCGGAGGGGCCGCCGGCGAAGCGGCCGCCCCACAGGCTCGTCCGGTTGGCAGCGGCGCTGTTCTCCGTCAGGCTCTTGTCGTCCACCCCGCCCATTGTGGCAGCGCTCACCTTTCGCTCCCGACTGCGGGGCTCACTCGCTCCGCTCGCTCACTCCTCGCGCTCGCAGCGCTCACCTTCCGCTCCCGACTGCGGGGCTCACTCGCTCCGCTCGCTCACTCCTCGCGCGCACGGTCAGGAGTCACCCAACCGGGCGTCCCGGGCGGCGGCCATCTTGCTGGGCAGGCCCCACAGCTGCACGAAACCCTTGGCCAGCGACTGGTCGAAGGTGTCGCCGGTGTCGTACGTGGCCAGGCCGAAGTCGTACAGGCTGGCCTCGGAGCGGCGGCCGGTGACCGTCGCCCGCCCGCCGTGCAGGGTGAGCCGCACCTCGCCGGAGACGTGCCGCTGGGCGTCGGCGACGAACGCGTCCAGCGCGTCCTTCAGCGGGGAGAACCACAGGCCGTCGTAGACCAGCTCGCCCCAGCGCTGGTCCACGCTCCGCTTGAACCGGGCCAGATCACGCTCGACGGTGACCGCCTCCAGCTCCTGGTGGGCGGTGATGAGGGCGATCGCGCCCGGCGCCTCGTACACCTCGCGGCTCTTGATGCCGACCAGCCGGTCCTCGACCATGTCCAGCCGGCCCACGCCCTGGGCACCGGCGCGCCGGTTCAGCTCCAGGATCGCCTGGTACGGGGTGACGGTCTCGCCGTCGATCGCCACCGGGTCGCCGCCGTCGAAGGTGATCACCACCTCGTCGGCGTCGCGCTGCTCGGCCGGGTCGGCGGTGTACGCGTACAGGTCCTCGATCGGGCCGTTCCAGATGTCCTCCAGGAAGCCCGTCTCCACGGCCCGGCCCCACAGGTTCTGGTCGATCGAGTACGGCGACTTCGCCGTGACGTCGATCGGCAGGCCCTTCTCCTCGGCGAACGCGATGGCCTTGTCCCGGGTCCAGGCGAAGTCCCGGGCCGGCGCGACGATCTTCAGGTCGGGGGCGAGCGCGCCCAGTCCGACCTCGAAGCGCACCTGGTCGTTGCCCTTGCCGGTGCAGCCGTGCGACACGATGGTGCCGCCGTGCTTGCGGGCCGCGGCCACCAGGTGCTTGACGATCAGCGGCCGGCTCAGCGCCGACACCAGCGGGTACCGGTCCATGTAGAGGGCGTTGGCGCGGATCGCCGGCAGGCAGTAGTCGGCGGCGAACTCGTCGCGCGCGTCGACCACCTCGGCCTCCACCGCGCCGCAGTCCAGGGCGCGTTGCCGGATGGCCTCCAGATCCTCGCCGCCCTGGCCGACGTCGACCGCCACGGCGATCACCTCGGCGCCGGTCTGCTCGGCCAGGTACGGAATGGCGACGGAGGTGTCCAGCCCTCCGGAGTACGCCAGGACGACCCGCTCGGTCATTGTGTGGTGCTCCCTTCAACGTTCTCTTCGCGGCGGGCCCAGCCGGCGAGCTTGTCGCCGAGCGCGGCCCCGCCGTCGGCCTCGCGGGCCACGACGAGGATGGTGTCGTCGCCGGCGATCGTGCCGACGACCTCGGGCAGGCCCGCTCGGTCCAACGCGCTGGCCAGGTATTGGGCTGCGCCCGGCGGGGTGCGCAGCACGGCGATGTTGCCGCTGGCGTCGACCCCGTTGAGCAGCTCGTGCAGCAGCCGCACGAGGCGCGCCGGGGCGGTCTCGGCCTCCCGCAGCGGGCGCTGCCCGTCCTCGGGGATCAGGTAGACGGCCCGCCCGTCGCCACCGCGGACGGTCACCGCGCCCAGCTCCTTGAGGTCCCGGGAGAGGGTCGCCTGGGTGACCTGGATGCCGTCGCCGGCCAGCAGCTCGGCCAACTCGGTCTGCGAGTGGATCGCCTTGTCGCGGATCAGCTCGACGATGCGGCCGTGCCGGGCGGCGCGGGTCAGCGGGGCGGTCATGGTGTCTCCCTGGTGGTGGCGTCCGGCGCCACCACGTCCGGGGCCGGCACGGCACCGAGGAGGAACGTCAGCAGCGCCTTCTGGGCGTGCAGCCGATTCTCCGCCTGGTCGAAGACCGCGCTGCGCGGGCCGTCGAGGACCTCGTCGGTGATCTCCTCGCCGCGGTGCGCGGGCAGGCAGTGCAGCACGATCGCCTGCGGGGCGGCGTGCGCGAGCAGGGTGGCGTTGACCTGGTACGGCAGGAACGGCGTGATCCGGTCGAGCCCGTCGGACTCCTGCCCCATCGAGGTCCAGGTGTCGGTGGCGACCACGTCGGCGCCGCGTACCGCCTCGACCGGATCGGTGAGTGCGCGCACCGACCCGCCGGTGCCGGCGGCGATCTTCTCGGCCCGGGCCGTCACCTCCGGATCGGGGCCGAAACCGGCCGGCCCGGCGACCCGCACGTGCATGCCGGCGGTCGCCCCGGCCAGCAGGTAGGAGTGCGACATGTTGTTCGCCGCGTCCCCGACGTACGCCAGGGTGCGCCCGGCGGTGCCGCCCAGCTGTTCCCGGACGGTGAGCAGGTCGGCCAGGAGCTGGCAGGGGTGGTAGGTGTCGGTGAGCGCGTTCACCACCGGCACGGTCGCGTGCGCGGCGACCTCGGCGATCCGGTCGTCGCCGTGGGTGCGCAGCACGATCGCCGCGACGTAGCGGGACAGCACCCGCCCGGCGTCGGCGAGGGTCTCACCGCGGCCGAAGTGGGTGACCTGGGTGTCCACCACCAGCGGGTGCCCGCCCAGTTCGGCGATGCCGGCGTCGAAGGAGATCCGGGTGCGCAAGCTCTGCTTGTCGAACAGCACCGCCACCGACCGGGGACCGGCCAGCGGCTTGTACGCGAACCGGTCCGCCTTCATCCGGGCGGCGAGGTCGAGCACGGCCGCCTGGTCGGCGGGGGTGAGGTCGTCGTCGCGCAGGAAGTGCCGGGTCACGCGGTCTCCTCGGGGCCGGTCGGGGCGAGGTCGGCCGGGACGGTGACGCCGACCGGGGCGATGTCCGCGGGCGTCCCGGCGTCAGCCGACGCGGCGGCGAGAGCGGCCGGTAGGGCGGCGAGGAACGCGTCGACCTGCGCGGCGCTCAGGATCAGCGGCGGGGCGAGCCGGATCACGTCCGGCTGCACCGGGTTGACCAGGAAGCCGCCGTCGCGCAACGCGGTCGCCACGGTGCCGGAGACCGGCCCGGTGAAGGCGATCCCGAGCAGCAGCCCGGCGCCCCGGACCTCGGCGACCAGCGGGTGCGCGATCGCCTCGATCCCCCGACGCAGCCGTTCGCCGGTCCGCTTGACGTGGTCGAGCAGCCCTTCGTTGGCGATGGTGGCGACGACCGCGAGGGCTGCGGCACAGCTGATCGGGTTGCCGCCGAAGGTGGTGCCGTGCAAGCCGGGACGCAGCAGTTCGGCGGCCGGGCCGAAGGCCAGGCAGGCACCGATGGGCAGCCCACCGCCGAGGCCCTTCGCGAGGGTCACCAGGTCCGGCTCGACGCCGTCGGCCTGGTGGGCGAACCAGTGCCCGGTGCGCCCGATGCCGGTCTGCACCTCGTCGAGCACCAGCAGGGCGCCGTGCTCGGCGGTGATCCGGCGGGCCTCGGCCAGGTAGCCCGGCGGCGGGACGACGACGCCGTTCTCACCCTGGATCGGCTCCAGGATCACCATCGCGGTCGCGTCGGTGACGACCGCCGACAGCGCGGCGGCGTCGCCGTACGGGACGTGGGTGACGTCCCCGGGCAGCGGGCGGAACGGATCGGCCTTGGCGGGCTGGCCGGTGAGCGCCAACGCGCCCATGGTCCGGCCGTGGAAGCCACCCCGGGTCGCCACCACGTGGGTGCGGCCGGTGAGCCGGGAGATCTTGAAGGCGGCCTCGTTGGCCTCCGCGCCCGAGTTGGCGAAGAACACCCGGCCCGGCCGGCCGGCGAGCGCGAGCAGCAGCTCGGCGAGGGCCACCGGCGGCTCGGCGACGTACAGGTTGGAGACGTGGCCCAGCGTGGCGACCTGCTTGGACACGGCCGCGACCACGGCCGGGTGGGCGTGCCCGAGAGCGTTGACGGCGATGCCGCCGAGCAGGTCCACGTACTCCCGGCCGGACTCGTCGACCACGACCGCGCCGGACCCGCCGACCAGCGCGAGCGGCGGCGTGCCGTAGTTGTCCATCATGGACTGCTGCCAGCGCTGGACCAACGTGGTCATGACGGGATCACCATCGTTCCGAAGCCTTCCGACGTGAACACTTCCAGCAGCGTGGAGTGGGCGACCCGGCCGTCGACGACGTGCGCGGCCGGCACTCCCCCGTGCACCGCCCGCAGGCAGGCCTCCATCTTCGGGACCATGCCCGACTCCAGGGACGGCAGCAGCTTCGCCAGGTCGTCCGTGGTGATCTCGCTGACCAGGCTCGACGTGTCCGGCCAGTCGGCGTAGAGGCCCGGCACGTCGGTCAGCACGACCAGCTTGCGGGCCCGCAGGGCGATCGCGAGCGCCGCCGCGGCGGTGTCCGCGTTGAGGTTGTGCAGCACCCCGTCCACGTCCGGCGCCACAGTCGAGATGACCGGGATCCGGCCGGCGGCGATCAGGTCGGTGACGGCCGAGACGTCCACCGACTCCACGTCGCCGACCTGGCCGACGTCGACCGGCTGCCCGTCGACGTACGCCGGCCGCCGCACGGCGGTGAACAGCCCGGCGTCCTCGCCGGAGAGCCCGACGGCGAACGGGCCGTGCGCGTTGACCAGCCCGACCAGCTCCCGGCCGACCTGACCGACGAGCACCATGCGGACCACGTCCATCGCCTCCGGCGTGGTGACCCGCAGGCCGCCCCGGAACTCGCTGTCGATGCCGAGCCGGCCCAGCATGGCCGAGATCTGCGGACCGCCGCCGTGCACGACGACCGGCTTCAAACCCGCGTACCGCAGGAACACCATGTCGGCGGCGAAGGCCCGCCGCAGTTCCGGGTCGGCCATGGCGTTACCGCCGTACTTGATCACGACGGTCGAGCCGGAGAAGCGGGCCAGCCAGGGCAGCGCCTCGATCAGCGTGGCGGCCTTGGCCTGGGCCCGGGCGAGGTCGGTGCTCATGACCGCTCCTGCCCTTCGTTCACGACTGCGGTACTCCGCTGCGCTACGTTCCTCGCGCTCACGACCCCGCCCGCCCCTCGTTCGCGACTGCGGTACTCCGCTGCGCTACGTTCCTCGCGCTCACGTTGAGTACGCCGAGTTCTCGTGCACGTACGCGTGCGACAGGTCGTTGGTCCAGATCGTCGCCTCCGCCGCACCCGCGTGCAGGTCGACGCGGATGGTGACGTCCCGCCCACTCAGGTCGACCTTCGACCGGTCCTCGGCGGCCGCCCCGCCCCGGCACACCCACACGCCGTTGACCGCGACGTCGACCGCGTCCGGCTCGAACCGGGCGGCGGTGGTACCGACCGCGGCGAGGATCCGCCCCCAGTTCGGGTCGTTGCCGAACAGGGCGGTCTTCACCAGGTTGTTGCGCGCCACGCTGCGCCCGACCTCGACCGCGTCCTCCTCGTTCGCGGCGCCGACCACGTCGATCGCGATCTGCTTGGTGGCGCCCTCGGCGTCGGCGATGAGCTGCTGCGCGAGGTCGTGGCAGGCGGCGGTGACCGCGGCGGTCAGCTCGGCCCCGGTGGGCGCGATGCCGCTCGCGCCGCTGGCCAGCAGCAGCACCGTGTCGTTGGTGGACATGCACCCGTCGGAGTCGATCCGGTCGAACGTGACCCGGCAGGCGGCCCGCAGCGCCGCGTCCAGGGTCTCCGGCCCGGCCACCGCGTCGGTGGTCAGCACGCACAGCATCGTGGCCAGCGCGGGCGCGAGCATTCCGGCACCCTTGGCCATGCCGCCCACGGTCCAGCCGCCGCCCTGGGCGACGGTGTTCTTCGGCCGGGTGTCGGTGGTCATGATGGCCTGCGCCGCGGCCGGTCCGCCGTCGCGGCCGATCGCCCGGGCGGCGGCGCGCACGCCGGGCAGCAGCTTGTCCATCGGCAGGCGCTCACCGATCAGGCCGGTGGAGCAGACGGCGACGTCTCCGGCGCCGAGCATCAGCCGAGGGCTCGCCGCGGTCAGCGTCGCCGCCGTGTGCTCGGCGGTGGCGTGAGTGTCCTGGAAACCACCCGGACCGGTGCAGGCGTTGGCCCCGCCCGAGTTGAGCACCACCGCGCGGACCACGCCGCCGTGCACGACCTGCTGGGTCCAGAGCACCGGCGCGGCCTTCACCCGGTTGGCCGTGAAGACGCCGGCGACCCCGGCGTCCGGGCCGTCGTTGACGACGAGGGCGACGTCGGGGGCGCCGCCGGTCTTGAGCCCGGCGGCCACTCCGGCCGCCCGGAAACCCCGAGGGGTGGTGACGCTCACTGGACCTGCCTTTCGTTCGCGACTGCGGGGCTCCGCTGCGCTGCACTCCTCGCGCTCACCGGAACAGCCTTTCGTTCGCGACTGCGGGGCTCCGCTGCGCTGCACTCCTCGCGCTCACCGGAACAGCCTCTCGTTCGCGACCGTCGCGCCGCGCCGCGCTCACGGCGCGACCCCCCACCCGGACAGCCCGGTCGTCTCCGGCAGGCCGACCATGAGGTTGGCGTTCTGCACGGCCTGGCCGGCCGCGCCCTTGCCGAGGTTGTCCAGGGCGCTCACCACGATGATCCGGCGCGAGTCGACGTCGACGGTGGCCTGCAGGTGGCAGGAGTTGGAGCCGAGGGTGGCGGCGGTGTGCGGCCAGCGCCCCTCCGGCAGCACCCGCACGAACGGCGCGTCCGCGTACGCCTCGGCGAGCACCGCCTGCGGGTCGACGCCCCGCGCCGGCAGGGCGGTCACCGTGGCGAGGATGCCGCGTGGGATCGGCGCCAGCACCGGGGTGAACGACAGGCCGGTCGCGCCGGTCGCCTGCTTGATCTCCGGGACGTGCTGGTGCGTGCCGACCCGGTAGGGCGACAGGTCACCCATCACCTCGCTGGCGAGCAGGTGCGCCTTGGCGGCGCGGCCGGCGCCGGACGTGCCGGAGGCGGCGACGACCACCACGTCCTCCGGCCGGGCGGCGCCGGCGGCGATCAGCGGGGCGAGCGCCAGGATGATCGCCGCCGCGTAGCAGCCGGTGTTCGCCACCCGGGTCGACGCGGCGATGAGCTCGCGTTGGCCGGGCAGTTCGGGCAGGCCGTAGGTCCACTGCCCGGCGTGGGTGCCGCCGTAGTAGTGGGCCCAGTCGTACGGGTCGGCGAGGCGGTGGTCGGCGCCGAGGTCGACCACCCGCACCTCGGGCGGCAGTTGTGCGGCCAGCGCCGCCGACTGGCCGTGCGGCAGGGCCAGGAAGACCAGGTCCGCGCCGGCCAGGGCGGCCGGGTCGGTGTCGGCGAGCACCAGGTCCAGGCCGGCCAGCTGCGGGTGTACGTCGTCCAGCCGGTGCCCGGCCTGGCTGTGCGCGGTGGCGGCGGTCAGCTCGAACTCCGGGTGCCCGGCGACGAGGCGCAGCAGCTCACCACCGGCGTAACCGCTCGCACCGGCGACCGCGACCCGGATTCCCATACTCACCTCCGCATGACTATGCAAAAGAGCCTAACAGCGCCCTGCATGTTCATGCAATCAGTTGCATGGAGATGAGGTGGTGGCGGCGATCACCGGACGGCGAAACGCCCGCCCCGCACGAGGCGGGACGGGCGTCGAGAAACCGGGAGAACCTAGAGCCGACCCTCCGCGACCGCCCGCGTCACCCACGGAACGACCTCGTCGAGCATCGAGTCCAGCGACGTCGTCGCCGTGAACCCGAGTACCTCGCTGGCCTTCCGCACGTCCGGGACCCGCTTCTGCACGTCGTAGCGGTACGGCTCGTCCGAGACGTACCGGAACGCCACATCCGGTCCCTTGATCTTGCGCCAGATCACCTCCGCCAGCTCCAGCACCGTCGTCGACTCGGCCGTCGAGAGATTGAAGTCCTCGTTACGCGCCGCCGGATGCTCGATGGCCGTGGCGATCCCCCGGGCCAGGTCCCCGCCGTACGTGTAGTGCCGCACCTGGTTGCCCTCGCCCAGGATGTGCAACGGGTCCTGCCCCTTGACGATCTTCTGGACCAGGTCCGGTACGACATGCGACATCGCCAGCTTGACGTTGCCGGAGAGCACCTCCGCCTGACCCAACGCCCGGCCCTCCCCCACGCCGACGCAGTTGAACGGCCGCACGATCGTGTACGGCAGCTCGTACTGCTCCCACGCCGCCCGGGCGTAGTACTCCACGGCGAGCTTCTGGAAACCGTACGACGACAGCGGCGGCGGGATCCGCCGCTCGTCCCCCTCCCGGGACGGCCAGTGCTCGGTCGACTCGTAGACCATCGAGGACGACAGGTAGGTCACCTTCGCCAGCCGGCCCTCCCGGTGCGCCCGGATCGCGGCGTCACAGGTGGCGGCCATGATCCGCTCGTTGGTGGCCAGCAGGTCGTACGCGTAGGCGTGGAAGTACGAGATACCGCCGATCATCGCCGCACCGGCCACCAGGTGGTCGCACCCGTCCAGCAGGTCGGTGAGCAGGTCCACGTCGCGGGCGTCGCCCTCCACGAAGCGGAAACGCGGATGGTCGTCGTACGTGTGGGTGACCGGACCGTACTTGGAGAAGTTGTCGACACCCACCACCTCGTGGCCGCGGCCCAACAACTCCTCGACCAGGTAGCCGCCGATGAAACCGGCCGACCCGGTAACCAGCACCTTCGCCACGTGCGCTCCTATCCGGTCTTCTCGAACCTGCTGTCCCGCGTGGGCTGCGCCGGCACGACGGGTGATGCCGTCCGCGCCGCCAGCTTCTCCGGGCTCAGCCGTCGACCGTAGGCGAAGAAGTACCAGCGCAGGTAACCGGGGAGGAAGCGACCCAGGTCGAAGTGGGACTCACCGAGCGGCCGGTCCAGCCAGATCGTCGGGATCTCCGCGACCGGCAACCGCAACCGGGTGGCCTTGGCCGTCAACTCCAGCCCGATCTCGAAGCCGGTACGCGACTCGATGCCCACCCGCCGCACGAAGGCGGTGTCGTACGCCTTGAAGCTGTTGGTGGCGTCCCGGGTGCCGACCCGGGCCAGCGTGTACAGGCTGCGACCCGCCCAACGCGACATCAGCCGCTTCAACCGGGGCCCGCCGACCTGCTGCCCGCCCGGCATGTACCGCGACGCCGCGGCGACCACCACACCCCGGTCGACCAGCCGGGCCAACTCGTCGATCTGCCGGGGGTCGTCGCACCCGTCGGCCATCGTCACCACCACCACCGGGGCGGCCGCCACGTCGATGCCGAACCGGATCGCGTTCGCCGGCCCCCGCCCGTAGGTGTTGAGCACCGCCCGCACCCGCGGGTCGGTCTGCGCGACCCGCCGCACGTACGGGACGGTCGAGTCCTCCGGCATGTCGTGCACGACCAGCACCTCGGCGGGAAGCATCAACTCCCGGAGCATGCGCTCCAGGCAGCGCAGGATCGCCTCGCCCTCGTTGTAGACCGGCACGATCACCGAAACCCGCGGCGTCACACCCGCACCCCCTGCCCGGTCAGGCCCCACATGTCGATCACCGGCTTGTCGGTGTCCAGGTGCGCGTACTGCTCGTGCGGAGCCGCGATGACCAGCAGGTCCGACCGCCGCAGCACCTCGTCCAGGTCGAGGAAACGGTCGTCGACCACGTACGGGTCGGTACAGAGCGTCTCGCGGGTCTTCAGCGCGAGGATCTTGCGCAGCTTGTACGCCAGGCTCTCCCGCGGGTCGTCGCTGTCACCCTTGAACGCCATGCCCAGGATGCCGACGGTCGACCCGGCCAGATCGAACCGGTCCTCCAGACGCGACACCAGGTAGAGCGGCAGGCCCTCGTTGATCAGCATCGCCGAGTGGCCGAGCACGAAGTTGTTCCGGTTGAACGCGGCGAGCTGCATCGTGTCCTTGAACAGGCACGGGCCGGCCGCGAACCCCGGCATCGGCAGGTCCGCCGCCCGCGGGTAGTCGTACGCCACCGCGTGCCGGATCCGCGCGAAGTCCAGGCCGAAGTCGTTGGCCATCATCCAGAACTGGTTGGCGGTGGCGAACTTGATGTACCGCCAGGTGTTCGTGAACAGCTTCGCCAGCTCGGCCTCCTCCGGCTCGAGCGGCACGATCTGGTCGGTGAGGTGCCGGAAGAGCTTCTCCGCACGGGCCAGCGCCTCCGGCGTGCGGGCCGCGACGATCTGCGGCAACGTGAACAGCTCCGTCATCGCCCGGCCCTCGGCGATCCGCTCCGGGCAGAACGCCACGTCCGCGCGGATGCTCTTGCCGGCCAACAGCTTCTCGGTCAGCGCGGTGACCCCCGGGTAGACCGTGCTGCGCAACACGACGAGCTGACCGTCACGCATGTGGTCGGCGCACCGCTCCAGCGCCCGCGGAACCGCGCCGAGGTCCGGGTTCAGGTGCTCGTCGACCGGCGTGCCCACGACCACGACCAGGTGCTCCGACCGGCCCACGCACTCCGGGTCGGTGGTGGCCCGCAGGCGCCCGGCGGCCACCGCCTCGGCCAGCGGCTCCGCCGCGCCGGGCTCGGCGAACGGCAGGGTGGCCGTGTTGACCGTGGCCACCGCCTCGGCGTTGATGTCGTAGAGCACGACGGACAGCCCGCGCGCCGCGAAGGCGATGCCCAGGGGAAGTCCCACCCGGCCGCAGCCCCCGACGATGCACACGTCGATGGTGGCGGGCTGCTGGGGTCGAGGCTCGGACATGTGGCTGACTCCCGAGGGGGGTGGGGGGCGTCGGTTCGGCGTCGCCGGGATCACAGCAGGCTAACCGCTCCGAGGTGACTCGTGGGTAACCAAAAACTCCTTCGGTTCTGCCCGTTCGGCCGATCCCCGCCTCCGGCACCACGAACGGCTCGCCCCCGGCACGACCGTGGGCCCCTCCCGGCGGGAAGGGCCCACGTTGACGTGCTCCGCGGCGACGCCGGTGTCAGCCGCCGCGCAGGGTCGCGCCGAACCGCTCGGCCGCGCGGGCGACCGCCCCGTCACGCGCCGCCACCGCCTCCTCCACCGTCAGCGTGCGGTCCGGCGCCCGGAACGTCAGCTTGTACGCCAGCGACCGGCGCCCCGAACCCAACGTCTCGGAGGCGTACACGTCGAACAGCCGCACCGATTCCAGCAACTCCCCGGCACCCTCCACCAGCGCCGCCTGCACGTCCGCCGCCGGCACCGAGGCGTCCACGACCAGGGCCACGTCGATCAACGCGGGCGGGAACGACGACACCGCCGGCGCCTGGCGCATCGGCGCCGCCGGCACCGCGTCCAGGTCCAGCTCCATCGCGGAGGTACGCCGGGGCAGCTCCAGCGCGGCGACCACGGCCGGGTGCAACTCGCCCGCGTGCCCGACCACCGTCCCGTCGACCAGCAGCTGCGCGCACCGCCCCGGATGCCACGGAGCGTGCTCCGCGGCACGGACCGTCACGCGCTCGTCCGGCAGACCGGCGACCGCGAGGACCGTGCGGGCCGCCTCGACCGCGTCCATCCAGCCCGCCACGCGACCCGGACCCCACCAGCCGGTCTGCTCGATCTCGCCGGCCAGCACCACGGCCACGTGCCGGGGCTGGTCCGGCAGCACCTCGTCGGCGGCGGCGAACTCGGCCTCCGACGGCCGGTGCTCCACCCCCATCCGGGGCGGGACACCGGCACCGGGACGCGCATGGAACACCGAACCGATCTCGTACAGGGCGAGATCCCGCTGACCCCGGCCCAGGTTGCGCCGCAGCACGCCGAGCAGCGGACCGAGCAGCGTGGTACGCAGCAGCGGCTCCTCCTCCGACAGCGGATTGGCCAACCGCACCGCTTGCCGCCGCGCGTCCCCGGCCGGCAGGCCCAGCAGGTCGGCCAGCCCGGGAGCCACGAACGGCTGCGAGAGCACTTCGACGTACCCCTGGTCGGCGAGCGCCCGGGCCACCGCCCGGCGGCGCCGCTGCTGCCACGTCAGGCCCCGGCCCGCGGGCGCCACCGGCAGCACCGACGGCACCTTGTCGTACCCGTCGAGGCGGACCACCTCCTCGACCAGGTCGGCCGGGTCGGTCAGATCGGGCCGCCAGGTCGGTGGGGTGACGGTGAGCGCCACCGCCCCACCGGCGGCGACGCCGACCTCACCCGGGTCCTCCGCGAGCCGGTCGGTGCCCGTGGCGACCGTGCAGCCGACCTCCTCCAGCAGGGCCACCACCCGGGCCGGCGGATACGCCACCCCGACCCGCCGGGACGGCAGGTCGGCCGGCAGGACCACCGGGGTACGCGGCCGCACGTGGTCGATGTCGAGGATCTCCGCACCGGCCGTCCCGCCGCCGTGCTCCACCAGCAGCCGCACCGCCCGCTCGATGGCGACCAGCGGCAGGGCCGGGTCGACACCCCGCTCCCAGCGCTTCGCGGCCTCGCTGAACAGTTTGTGCCGGCGCGCGGTGCGCCCCACCATCACCGGATCCCAGTGGGCGGCCTCGAAGAGCACGTTCGTCGTGCCCTCCACCACCTCGCTGGTCTCCCCGCCCATCACCGCGGCGAGCGAGATCGGCGCGCCGGCCCCCTCGCCCGCGACGGAGTCGGGCAGCCCGGCGTCACAGATGACCATGTCCTCGGGGCCCAGCGTGCGGGCCACCCCGTCCAGCGTGGTCAGCTTCTCGCCCGGCTCGGCCCGGCGGACCACCAGCGGACCGGCGATCCGGTCGGCGTCGAACGCGTGCATCGGCTGACCCAGTTCCAACATCACGTAGTTGGTGATGTCGACCGGCAGCGAGATGCTTCGGATGCCGGCGGTGGTGAGACGCTGCACCATCCAGGCCGGCGAGGGCGCCGCCGGGTCGACCCCGCGCACCATCCGCGCCGCGAACCGGTCACACCCCACCGGGTCACGCACCTCCACCGGGTACGCGGGCCGCTCGGTCGCGCCCGGAGCGGGCGCGAGACCGGGGTCGCGGAACGGCACCTTCAGGGCGTGGGCCAGCTCGCGGGCGATCCCGCGTACCGACATCTGGTAGCCGCGGTCCGGGGTCAGCTCCACCTCCACCACGACGTCGTCGAGGCCCACCACCGGGCGGGCGTCGTCGCCGGGCTTCGCCGGGCTCGACCCGGGCAGCACGATGATGCCCGAGTGGTCGTCGCCCAGGCCCAACTCCTTCGCCGAGCAGATCATGCCGTTGGAGTCGCGCCCGTACGTCCGGCGCGCCCCGATCGCGAAGCCGCCCGGGAGCACCCCGCCGGGCAGGATCACCACGACCCGGTCACCGACGGCGAAGTTGCGCGCCCCGCAGACGATCTCCTGGAGCTCGCCGGTGCCGTTGGCGTCGCCCACGTCGACGCGGCAGAACCGGATCGGCTTCTTGAAACCGGTCAACTCCTCGATCTCGCGGACCTCACCGACCACCAGCGACCCGGTGACCGTCGCACCCAGGTCCGCGATGGACTCGACCTCGATGCCCAGCTCGACCAGGGCCCGCTCCAGGTCGGCGGGGGCCAGGTGCGCCGGCAGGTCGACGTGCTCGCGCAGCCAGCTGACAGGAACTCGCATGACTCAGACCACCGTCTCCGTAACTCGCACCCGGCTCACGTCGCCGCGACTGCACTTGATGATTCGCTCGCTGCGCTCGTTCACGACCCGTACCCGAACGCCCGGGTGAACCGCACGTCGCCCTCCACCATGTCCCGCATGTCGCCGACACCGTGCCGGAACATGACCGTCCGGTCGATTCCCATGCCGAAGGCGAATCCGGAGTAGACGTCCGGGTCGATGCCGCAGGCCCGCAGCACCCGCGGGTTCACCATGCCGCAGCCGCCCCACTCGACCCACTGCGGACCCTTACGGTGCTCCGGGAACCACACGTCGAACTCCGCCGACGGCTCGGTGAACGGGAAGTAGTGCGGACGGAACCGGGTCTTCGCGTCCGGCCCGAACATGGCCCGCGCGAAGTGGTCGAGGGTGCCGCGCAGGTGCGCCATCGTGATGCCCTTGTCGACGACGAGGCCCTCGACCTGGTGGAACACCGGCGCGTGCGTGGCGTCCAACTCGTCGGTGCGGTAGACCCGGCCCGGGCAGATCACGTAGATCGGCGGCTGGCGGGTCAGCATCGTGCGCGCCTGCACCGGCGAGGTGTGCGTACGGAGAACGAGCCCCGAACCCGCCGCACCGTCGGCGGACGCGACGTGGAAGGTGTCCATCAGCCCCCGCGCCGGATGGTCCGGCGGGATGTTCAGCGCGTCGAAGTTGGTCCACTCCAACTCGACCTCGGGCCCCTCGGCCACCTCGTAACCCATCCCGACGAAGAAGTCGGTGATCTGCTCCATGAGCGTGCTGACCGGATGCCGGGCACCCGCCGGGCGCCGGTCGTAGGGCAGGGTGACGTCCACCCGCTCCTCGACCAGCATCCGCTCGGCCTGCTCACGCTCCAGCACCTCGGCGCGGGCGGCGTAGGCACTCTCGATCGCCCGGCGGGCCTCGTTGACCCGCTTGCCGGCGTCGGCCTTCGCGGCCGGCGGCAACGCGCCGATCTCACGCCGGGCCAGTGACACCGGCGCCCGGTCGCCCAGGTGCGCGGGGCGCAGCGCGGTCAGCGCGTCCGGGTCGGCCGCGTCGGCGAACGCCTTCTCGGCGGCCGCGACGGCCTCGGCCAGGGCGGCCGGGTCGAGCAGGGCGACCTGCTTCGGGTCGTACGGATCGTTGCGGTAGGTCATGGCGTACGGGCACTCCCTCACGGCGGCGCCGACCCTCGTCAGGCGGCGAAGCGAGTCTACGGACGCGCGGCTGTGCCGCAGCCCGCCGGTGGGAGTTGTGCGGAGAGCAGGTCAGGCTCGCCGCCCGCCGACACCGGCGGGCTGGCTAAACGAACGCCGTGGCGCGTTCATGGGCGGAGACTCTCCCCTGCTGTCCTGGCCGTGCGACCGGTCGACGGCCGTCGCTGGGCTCTCGCTGAAGCGTACAGGCAGACCGCCGCGGCCGCAGCCAGGTTCAGGCTCTCGGCGCGCCCGTGCAGCGGCACCCGCACCCGGGCATCGGCCGCGTCGGTCAGCTCGCCCGGCAGGCCGTGCGCCTCCGAACCGAAGACCCACGCCGTGGGCGCGGCCAGCCGGCCCGCGTCGGCGAGGTCGTCCAGGTCGTCCGCGCCGTACCCGGTGGTGGCCAGGACGCTGAGCCCGGCGGCCCGCAACGCGGCGACCACCTGCAGCGGATCCGGCGCGCGCACCACGTCGACGTGGAAGAGACTGCCGGCCGAGGCCCGCACGGCCTTGCCGTTGTACGGGTCGACGGCCGCACCGGCGAACACCACGACCTGCGCGCCGGCCGCGTCGGCGGTGCGCAGGACGGTACCGGCGTTGCCCGGGTCGCGGATGCCGGCGAGCACCGCCACCAGCCGCGGCGCCCGTGCGAGCGCGGTTCCCAGCGGCACGTCGAGGTGCCGGCAGACCGCCACCAGGCCCTGCGGGGCGACCGTCTCGGCCAGCGCGGCCAACGCCTCGTCGGTGACCTCGGAGACGGCGACGTCGTCGGCGGCCGCCCGGGCGGCGAGGTCCGCGTACCGGTCGAGGCCGGCCGGCGTACCGAAAAGCTCCAGGACCGTGCCGGGCCGGGCCAGCGCCTCACGGACGGCCTGCGGACCCTCGGCCAGGAACCGGCCGCTGGCCTCCCGGTCGCGGCGGCGCTGGAGCCGGCGGGCGGCGACGACCCGCGGGGTACGCGGGGTGAACGGTCCCGCGACAGCGTCGAGGCGCCTCCCCGGCGATGGTGACTGCATGGGAGACGCCTCGATCTGCCGTACGTGGATCAGGCGGCCTGGGCCGGGGCGCCACCGGTGCCATGCTCCGCGACCGCGGCGCGGGCCAGCTCGACGATCCCCGCGAACGCGGCGGCGTCGTTGACGGCCATGTCGGCCAGGATCTTCCGGTCGACCTCGATGCCGGCCAGCTTGAGGCCCTGGATCAGGCGGTTGTAGGTCAGCCCGTTGGCGCGGGCGCCCGCGTTGATCCGCTGGATCCACAGCTGCCGGAAGTCGCCCTTGCGGTCGCGACGGTCCCGGTAGGCGTACTGCATCGAGTGCAGCACCTGCTCCTTGGCCTTGCGGTACAGGCGGGAGCGCTGACCGCGGTAGCCGCTCGCGGTCTCCAGCAGGGTACGGCGCTTCTTCTGGGCGTTCACAGCCCGCTTGACGCGTGCCATCTCAACTCCTTCTTCGGCTCAGGTGGCGCGCGTCAGCGGCCGAGCAGCTTCTTGATGCGCTTCACGTCGGCCTTGGCGGCAACGACGGTGCCGGTCAGCCGGCGGGTCCGGGTGGAGGGCTTCTTCTCCAGGTTGTGGCGCAGGCCGGCCTGCTGCTTCACGACCTTGCCCTTACCGGTCAGCCGGACGCGCTTGCCCATCCCGGTGTGGCTCTTCATCTTCGGCATGTGGAACGTCTTCTCCCCTGTTACTCGCCGCTGTTGTCGGCGACTGCGCCGGTGTCACCGGCCGCGGCGGTCTCGCCGGCCGGGGCAACGCCCTCGGCTTCCCGCTCCCTCGGCCCGCCCCGGGCGGCCGTCGCGGCGACCGCGGCGGCCTTCGTGGCGCGGTGCGGCGCGAGCACCATGATCATGTTTCGACCGTCCTGCTTCGGCGCGGCCTCGACGTACCCCAGCTCCGAGATCTCGGACTCGAGCCGGCGCAGGAGCCGGTAACCCAACTCCGGGCGGCTCTGCTCGCGACCGCGGAACATGATCGTCACCTTGACCTTGTCGCCGGCCTTGAGGAACCGCACCACGTGACCCTTCTTGGTCTCGTAGTCGTGCGGGTCGATCTTCGGCCGGAGC
>JAEYGD010000271.1 GCA_023402505.1 Actinomycetes bacterium | reverse complement strand
GGGCCTGTTACATAGCAACTGGCCGGCCTGGGGCGGGCCGGGACGACGACGGGGGGCGTCGCGGTTTCGTCCGGATACGACACCGGTATCCGGACGAAACCGCGCCTTGCCGGACCGCCGCCCTAGTCGAGCCCGCGAAGGATGTGCAGCTCGTCCCGGGCGTCGTCGTCCTGATCGGGAAACCGGCCCAGCAGCGCCGACCGCGCCCAGCTGAGCAGGGGCCCGGGCTCGACGACCGCGCGTGACGCCGATTCGTCGACGCGCACGTCACGGTCCGCGTCGACCATCGGGTGTTGACCCTGCATTCGTACCTCCCGATCCGGTGGGCGGTCAGTTGTACGGCATCATCGGGAACCAACCCACCCCGAACAGGGCGGGAACCCGGAGGTCCCAGTAGACGACGGTGAAGACGCCCAGCATCACCATCAACGAGCCGGTCACCACGGCGCTGCGCACCGGGTCCGACGCCCACCGCAGAAAACGCCCCCTCGTCGCCAGCACGACGGCGACGAACAACAGCAGGACGATCACCACGTTGCCCAGTGACTGGAGGACGAAGGCGAGCGCCCCGTACAGGGGGTTTCCGGTGTCCACCGCCCAGTGGAACAGCTTGTTGAACAGCGGGTACGGCCTGCCGATGAGAAAACCGCCGATCAGGGCGCCGATCGTGACCACCCGCGCCACCGGCCGGCGGGCGAACAGGTCGGGCACCCGGCCCAGTGCCGCCAGACCGAGATAGACCAGCGCCAGACCGATGACACCGAACACGACGGACGACTGGATGATCCGGACCGGCATGCCGTTGACGGTCTCGGTCGACAGTTGCGGCAGCCGGTCACCGAGCAGAACCCCGATCACCCCGTACGCCGCGGACACGGAGACCATTCCCAGGGTCAGCCACCCGACCGGGCGCAGGAGCACGTCGACGGTGTGCCGGGCGACTCCCGAGCGGGAGACACCGGCCTGGGTCATCGGGCCGATCGACGCCATCATGGCGATGTTGCAGGCGGTGAAGGTGCCGGCGAGGCCGGACACGAAGGCGAAGAGGAGCCCGGCGGCCGTGCCGGCGATCGGGGTGGTCTTTGCGTCGTGGCCGAGGGCGGCGTTGGCGACGGTGTCGCCGATCACCGAGTCGACGAGCTCGAACGACCACACCACGGCGAGCAGAACGCCCGCGAGGACGGCGATCGCCACTGCCTGTGCCGGCGGTCGGGCCCTGGTGGCCGGTGCCGGTGCGGGCAGGAGCGCCTGAGGGCTGCTGGGTTCGGCCATGTCGATGGTCCTTTCCTCGGCGAGACGACGCGGCGCCGGTCCGCAACCTGCGGTGGGTGCGAAGCACAGGCGGTGCAGGCTCCGCCGGCGGCGGGAGCGTCGGCCCCGGCGCACGCTGCCTCAAGCATCGGAGCTGCGACGACGGGGGGCCTCTCTCAGCGTGCGGACCCCGCGGCCGGTCGGCGGCCACTGTTGGATCTGTTCATCCAGCCGAGCCGCGCAGCGACCGCCGGCGCCAGCGCGAACGGCGGTAGACACGCGGACCGTGCGACCACCCCGGCCGGACCAGCCGACGGGGGGACGCCTCCCGACGGCGCCGCCGGTCACAGCAGCCGACGGGCGCGCTCGCGACGAGCGGCGTCGGCGTGGACCAACTCTTGGCGGTCCCGGATCGACGGCAGGGTACGTAGCCAGGATCCCAGGATGTCGCTGAGCGGGTGACCGAGTTCGAGGTAGAGCTGTTGAGCCTTCGCCCAGTGGTGTCGGGCGACGTCCGGTTCGTCGGACAGCAGCGTCGAGGCGAGGTTGTCGGTGGCGACCGCGGTGCGCAGCGGGTCACCCAGTTTCTCGGCCAGCTGTAGCTGGTGCTCCGCGTGCTTGCGGGCAATCTGGGTCTGGCCCCGGCGCAGCGCGATCTCGATGAGGTTCGCGTAGGTGATGCAGGCGTTCTGCAGGTCGTCGAGGGCGAAGGCGGAGGCGAGTGCCGATTCGAGTGCGTCGACGGCTTCATCGTGCCGGTGGAGGCCGACGAGCGCGCTGCCGAGGTTCACCTGAGCGGTGATCGCGTACTGCGGGTTGTCGCGGTAGGCCGGCAGCGCCAGCGCGCTTCGCATGAGCTTGACGGCTTCCGTGCCGTTGCCCTGACCGACGCGCAGCCCGGCCAGGTTGACGGTGAAGGACCCGATGCTGCGTTCCTCCCCAGCGCGCGTCGCGAGGTCGATCGCACGCTGGTAGTGGGTCTCGGCGAGGTCGAAGCGACCGCTTTGCTTGTAAAGCACGCCGAAGGCGTTCTCGACCCGGGCGGCGGCCGCGACATCGGCGGTATGTTCGGCCGAGGCTCGGGCGATGCCCAGCACCACGAGCCAGTCCGTCCACCGGCGGCGGATCACGAAGTAGGCGTACAGGTCGCCGGTCAGTTGCAGGACCGCGTTGTGCCAACCCTGATCCGCCGCGAGCTGGATGACCGCGATGAGGTTGTCGCGTTCGCGGTCGATCCAGTCGAGCGCGGCCGCCCGGTCGGTGAAGCGCAGCGGCGTTACCTGTGCCCCGACGGGTTCTCGCCCGCTGTCGGGTCGGCGTGGGATGAGCAGTGGATATGCGTCGAAGACCGTCTGGTCGTAGAAATGGATGAGGCGCCGGGCGGCGGCCTGCCGGTCGACCGCCTCCTCCTCTCGGGCGCAGATCCTCTCGGCGTAGCTCCGCAGCAGGTCATGGAGCATGTACCGGCGGGGCAGGTATTCGCTGACCAGGTTGGCGGCGATCAGCTCGGCCAGCGGGGCCTGTAGCGCGGCCTCGTCGCGACCGACCAGCGCTGCTGCCGCCGGCATGGTGAAGTCCGGGCCGGGGATGAGGCCCAGCATCCGGAACAGGTGCTGGCCGCTCGCAGATACGGCGCGGTACGACACGCCGAACGCGGAGCTGACCGCAACCTCGTCGTCGATGTCACGTTCCAGCAGCGACAGGACGTCTCCCGAGGCTAGTTGGGCGACGTAGTCCGCCACGGCCAACTGGTCGTGGCAGATGAGCTGTGCGGCCGAGAGGCGCAGGGCCAGCGGCAGATACGCGCACCGCTCGGCCAGCCGTGCGATCGTGGCGTCACTGGCGCTACGGGTGAGCCTTCTTCGGAGCAGGGCGGTCGCCTCGTCGGGAAGCAGCGGTGCGAGCTGCAGCAGCCGGGCTCCCTCGTACGCGATCAGCGAGGGTAGGCGGTTGCGGCTGGTCAGCAGGACCGGGCAGCTGGTGATGCCGGGTAGCAGCGGTCGGACCTGCTCCGCGCTGGCGGCGTTGTCGAGCACGATCAGGACCCGCCGGTCGGCCAGCTGCGACCGGAACAGCGCTCCGGCCTCGTCCGCGTCGTCGGGCAACGCCGAGGGTTCCAGGCCGAGTGAGCGCAGGAAGTGTTGCAACACGGTGAGGGTCTGTGCCGGTGGCCGTCGAGTGTCGAAGCCGCGAAGGTTCACGTAGAGCTGTCCGTCGGGAAACTGCTCGCGGACGCGGTGGCTCCAGCGCAGGGCGAGCGCCGTCTTGCCGACCCCGGCGGTGCCGCTGATGAGTACGAGCCGGCATCCTCGGGCGGGGTCGAGCAGCGCGTCGAGGTGCTCCAGCTCCCGGTTACGGCCGACGAAGTCGTGCACGTCGAAGGGGAGTTGCGCGGGCGGCGCGTCGACCCTGTGCGGCCGCTGCCGGGGCGGTGCCGGGAGGTCGAGCGACCGGTCGGCGTTGAGGATCGCCCGTTCCAGTTCGGCGAATGACGGGCCCGGATCGAGGCCCTGCTCGGCGGCCAACTGCCGGCGGTAGTTCCGGGCGGTGCTCAGCGCGTCGGAACGTCGCCCACAGCGATGCTGCGCCAGCATCAGCTGACGCACCAGCTGCTCGTGTTCGGGATGCGTGGCGACCAGATCCTCGAGGTCGCCGATGAGAGCGTCGTGGTGGCCCAGCGCAAGCTCCGCTTCGGCCAGCAGGGCCCGCGCCGCCAGGCGTGACTCGTGCAGTCGTTGCCGGGCCGCGGCCGCGTACGGTGCGGTGACCTCGGCGAGAGCGTCGCCTCGACACTGGGCGAGGGCCGGACGCAGCAACCGTACGGACGCCTGCCAGTCGCCGCGCCGCTGTGCCGTGCGGGCCTCGGCCACCTGGCGTTCGAACACGGCCGCGTCCAGGTCGCCGTCGGCCAGGACCATCCGGTAGCCGCCGGGGCGGGTCCGGATCAGGTCGGTCATGCCCAGGTCCCGCAGGGCCCGGCGGAGCGTGGAGACGGCGACGTGCAGTTGGGACAGCGCGGACGAGGGTTCCGCTCCACCCCAGAGGGCCTCGATCAGTTGTCGCGGGGTGACCACCTGGTTCGCGTGCAGCAGCAGATAGGCGAGCAGCGCCCGGTGCCGGGGTTGGCCCACGGCCACCGGACCGTCAGGTCCGAGGACCTCCACCGAGCCGAACACCGTGAACCGCATACCCACCCCCGTAGGTTCCATCCAAGCCTATCGAAGACGTTGCAGCTGTTCGGCTGGCAATCGGCTAGCGGACAGATAAACCCGTCCGCGCAGCCTGGTCAGGCAGGTCGTGTGGCGCAAGCCCGACGGCGCGTACGGCTGCTGCGGCGTCGCGTACCGGCGCCGACGAAACGGGGGGTTCTTCATGGCATGGGCGCACCCAGCTGCCACGAGATGTCGGACCGCACGCACGGTGCCGGCCGGTGTCGCACCTCGCCCGATGGGCGACTCCACCCCCGCCCGTCCGACCACCGAGCGTCTGGCCAGTTGGAGCAGTCATGTCTGACACGAGCGGTCACCCGACACGTTTCCCATCCACCGGCCGGTCGACGGTGACCAGCAAGCCGGACCGCCGCCCCCGGTCGGGGCCCGGCCGGATCCGATGGCTGGCCGCCGCCATCGCCGTGCTGCTGTCGGCAGCCGGCCTGCCGATCGTGTCCACCGCGCCGGTCCTCGCCACCCCGGCATCTCCTGCCGTGTCGTGTGTCGCGGAGACCAGTTCCGCCGCGGCGGCTCTCACCGTCGCGAGGGATTGCGGCCAGCCGGTGACGATCACCGAGTCCCGCTCCGAGTACAACCGGGTGCTCGCCCAGCCGGACGGACGGTTGACCATGGAATCCGGTGTGGTCCCGCAGTGGACCCGGCGCGCGGACGGGCGCTGGGCGGAGGTCGACCTCGCGCTGACCCGGGGACCGGACGGACGGCTCCGTCCGGCGGCCTCCGTCGCGGACGTCGCGTTCTCCGGAGGCGGTGACACCCCGCTGGTCACCCTGGGCCGCGACGGGAAGACCTTCGTCATGGGCTGGCCGGGACGGCTGCCCACACCGCTCGTCGACGACAACAGCGCGACCTATCCGGAGGTCTTCCCCGGCGTCGACCTGGTGGTGCAGGCCACCCCGACCGGTTTCAGCCACGTTCTGGTCGTGAAAAGCGCGGCGGCGGCCACGAACCCCGCCGTCCGACGTATCCGCTTCGACCTCGGCGGCGACGCTCGAGCGGTACGCCTGCCGGACGGGACGCTGCAGGCGCGAACCCGCGCAGGCATCCTCGCCACCGCACCGCCGGCCGTCATGTGGAACTCCGGGGGAGATGCCGTCGGTCCGCCGGCGGGGCGGCACGCCGAAGGACCGCCCGAGGCCCGATCGACAGCCGACGGTCCAGGAACGGCCGCACGGACCGTACGCGTGGAAACCACGGTCACCGACACGGGGGACCTGGTCCTGACCCCGGACGCGGACATGCTCGCGGCCGACACCGCGGACTTTCCGGTCTTCATCGATCCGGCCTGGTCGGTGCGGCAGAACCGGTGGGCGTACGCCACGAACAACGGCTGCTCGAACGCCGACGTCAGTGTCGCGCGAGTAGGCCTCAGCCCGGAGGGCCCCTGCGAAGGACAGCTGTACCGGTCGTTCTTCCAGTTCCCGACCACCAGCGGGGGCATATCACTGGGCGGAAAGCACATCGAGAGCGCGTACGTGCAGATGAAGCTCGACCACTCCTGGTCCTGCGACGACACCTGGGTCTACATGTACCAGGTGCCCGTCATCGACCGCACGATGCGTGCCACCTGGTCCAGCATGGCGCTGCGCACCCTGTTGGACGGTGCGGCGGGGCATGCGAACGAGGCCGGTGGCTGCGGAACGATCCAACCTGACATGACCATGAATTTCACCTCCGGCACGCTCGCCACGAGGGTGCAGGAGGCGGCGAAGAAGAACGCCCCCACGTTCACCGTGGGCTTCTCCGCCCGCGCGGCCGACGGCAGCGGTGAGTCCACCCGGGACCGCTGGAAGAAGTTCTTCCCCAACGACGCCAAGCTCGTGATCGACTACGACTCCGTACCCGGCAAGCCGACCGGCCTGCACGTCGCCGGGGTCGCCTGTCTCGCCACGGACGCGCTGACCATCGGCACCCTGGCTCCCACGTTCTCGGCGATCTACCCGGATGCTGATCGCGGCCAGTCCCTGACCGGCACCTACGAATGGATCGAGGTGCCGGCCGGCGGAATGGGCAGCGTCACCGACACGTACCCGGCCCGGCTGCCCCGACCACCGACGGCCTCGGCGCCGGCGAACGGCCGGGCCACCACCGCTGCCGTCACCGTGGCCAAGGACCGGACGTACGCGTACCGGGTCACCGCGGTCGACCCGGCCCCGTACTCCAAGTGGAGTGGCTGGTCGAGCTGGTGTGCGTTCCGGGTCGACACCGACGTGCCTCCGGTCACGGTCACGGTCACGGGTACTCCGTCAGGGCCGGGTGAGCCGGTCAGCTTCCGGATCGAGTCGACCGCCGTCGACGTGGTCTCGTTCAAGTACGGCTGGACCGGCCCCACCACCGCCGTGACCGTCCCCGGGACACCGAAGAGCACGACCATCACGCTCCGCGCGCCCAAGTACGGCCGGAACACGCTGTACGTCTCGGCGGTGGACGCCACTCGCAACGAGGGGTACGCCAGCGCCGAGTTCATCGTCGATCGGCCCTCGACGGCGGTCGCCCGCTGGGGCCTGGAGACGTATCCCGGTGTCACCCAGGATCAGGCCCTCGCCGACCAGCAGGGCGCGCGGGCCGGGAACACCCCGTTGGCGGCGACCAACGTCACCTGGGCGTCCGGTGCTCGGATCGTGGGTGGAGCCAGTGCCCGCTTCAACGGCACCAACTCGCAGGCAGCCACCGATATGCCGGTGCTCGACACCACCAACTCGTTCAGCGTGGCGGCCTGGGTGAGACCGGCCCACCTACCGACCACCGACATGAAGGTGCTCACCCAGGACGCCGGCAACGCCGCGCGGTTCGAGTTCGGGGTCCGCCGCCAAGGCGCCAACATGACGCCGTACTGGTCGTTCGCCATGAAAGACACGGCCGACCAGGCCAGCACCACGCGGGTCGCGATCGCGCCGGCCCCGATCACCGCCGTCGACGTGAACCGGTGGACCCACCTGGCCGGGGTCTACGACCGCACCGACGGCAAGCTACGTCTGTACGTCAACGGTGTCCGGGTCGCCGAGACCGCGTACGTCGCCGCGCCCTGGGCCGCCACCGGCAGCTTCGTCGTCGGTCGTGGCTTCGCCACCGGGCAGGCGGCGAACTGGTGGCACGGCGATCTCGCCGATGTCCAGGTGTTCAACCGGGTGCTCGTCGAACACGACTTCACCGGGCAGCTCGCCAGCGAGGAAAGCTCAGGTGGGTTCGATGAGCCCGGCATCCTGGCGCCGATCGAGGTGGGCCGGTGGGACATGAACGCCGCCACCCCCTGCTACGAGGCGGGGATCCCGCACACCTGCCAGGCGCCCGACGGCGCGGCGTGGGGGCGACGCTTGTCCCTCACCCAGGGCGCCAGCGTGGGCAGCGGTTTCCGGGACGGCGGCCTGTTGCTCGACGACACTCACTTCGTCGAGGACCCGGCCGACCCGTATCACGGGTTGCGGACTGTCGAGTACGGCCAGTCGCAGCACAACACCGCCACCCCCGAGTCGCCGACCTGGCAGGACGGACCGGTCCTGCGCACCAACGACTCGTTCACCGTGTCCGTCTGGGTCCATCCGGACGAACTGCGAAGCAGCACCCAGACCGCCGTCGGACAGCGCGGTACCAAACAATCCGCCTTCTACCTGGCACTGCGCGAGACACGGGTGTCCGCCGACAGCACCCATCGTTGGCAGTTCACCGTCAGCGGCGCCGACAACGACGCCGAGGCCCTCCGGGTACACGCCGCGGGCAAGACGCCGCTGACCGACGACGACACCGAGACGTGGAGCCATCTGGTGGGCGTGTACGACGCCCAGGCCGCGGAGATCCGCCTCTACGTCAACGGCGATCTGGAACAGACCACCCCATGCCCGAAGGGGGTGTTCGCGGCGACCGGACCGTTGACCGTCGGCGCAGCACAGTTCAGCAACCCGAACGAGTCGCCCGGAATGCTCGACTTCTGGCACGGCGGCATCGACGATCTCCAGCTCTACCAGGGCGCCTTGACGGATGCGGCAGTGGCCGAGCTGCACCGTACCCAGGCCCAGGCATGACCACGGCGGCGCCCGGTACTCCGTGCGCGCCCGGTCTTCCCACCGACCCAGACCCTGCCCGCCACTCGCGCCGGAGGTTCCCACAATGAGCAACCAGGTCCGCCGAGGCGGTGGCGCTCGACCGCCCGGACGTCGACGCCGCCTACTCGCCACGTTCGTCAGCACCGTGGTGGCAGCGTCGCTGCTGGTCGCCTCACCCCCGGCGGCACCGGCACAGGCCGGCCCGGAACGGCTGCGCGCGCAGGTCGACGCCATTGACGACCATGGCCGGGAGGTACGGGGGAGCGCCCCGCCCCCGGTCCGGCGCACCGGGACGCCGGCCCCGGCACCGGCCTGGCCGGCAGCTGGCCGGAGCACGGTCCCGCTCGCCGGCCGGACGGCCGACGCGCCCGCCGCGCTGAAGGTCGGACAGCTTCCGCTGCAGGTAACCGCGGCCTCGGGACGGAAGCTGACCCAGGTCGGCGTCGAGGTCGTCAACCGGGCCACCGTCCCGGCGTCCTGGCGTGACGGTGTAGTGCTCCGCGTGACGGACGCATCGTCACCGACGGCCGTGGCGGCAGACGAGCGGAGTGCGACGATCGGCCTGACCGTCGACTACGGGACCTTCCGGCACGCCTATGGCGGCAACTGGGCGTCCCGACTGCGACTGTGGCAGCTGCCACGGTGCGCCCTCAGCACGCCGGCGACGCCAGGCTGTCAGGCCACGGCCCTGCCCTCCCGCAACGACAGCGCGGCGGGACGGGTCTCCGCCGACGTGCCGGTGTCGGCCTCCGGCTCCGGTGATCTCGTGGCCCTCGCCGCTGACGCCAAAGGCTCGGCCGGAGACTTCACCGCCACCTCCCTGGCCCCGTCGGCCACCTGGACCGCCGGTGGCTCCACCGGTGGATTCTCCTGGGCATACCCGATGCGTACACCTCCCGGAGTCGGCGGACCGGCACCGAAGATCTCCCTGAGCTACTCCTCGGCCAGTGTCGACGGGCGGTCGGCGGCGACGAACAACCAGCCGTCGTACATCGGCGAGGGCTTCGACTACTGGCCCGGCTACATCGAGCGCCGCTACGTCGGCTGCGCCGACGACATGAAGGGCGAGGCGAACAACGCCAAGAAGACCGGTGACCTGTGCTGGCGCTCCGACAACGCCACCATGACCCTCAACGGCACCGGCTCCGAACTGGTGTTCCAGGCCGGTAAGGGCTGGCACTCGAGGAGCGAGCACGGGGCCAGGATCGAGAAACTGACGGGCAGCGGGAACGGCGACAACGACGGGGAATACTGGCGGGTCACGACGACCGACGGTGTCCAGTACTACTTCGGACGCAACAGCCTGCCCGGCCACAGCTCCGCCACCAACTCGGCGTGGACCGCGCCGATCTTCGGCAACCACCCCGGCGAGCCCTGCCACGCGGACACGTTCGTCGACTCGGACTGCACGCAGGTCTGGCGGTGGAACCTCGACTACGTGGTCGACCCGTACGGCAACACCATGTCCTTCTGGTACGACCGGGAGACCAACCGGTACGCGCAGAACCTGACCGCCACGGCCGACATCTTCTACGTACGGGGCGGAATGATCCGCCGGATCGACTACGGCACCTGGGATCGCGGCGCCGCCGACCGCTCGACCGACCCGGTCGCCCAGGTGCTGTTCACTCCCGCCGACCGCTGCCTGACCGCCAACTGCGGCACCCGCAACGAGACCAACTGGCCAGACGTGCCGTGGGACCAGGAATGCACGGACTCCGAATGCGACGGCAACTGGTCGCCGACCTTCTGGAGCACCAAGCGTCTCGCGAAGGTAACCACCCGGATCTGGGACACCACGCGGACCACCCCGGGCTGGCAGGACGTCGACTCCTGGACCCTGAACCACACCTTCCCACCCACGGGCGACGGCACCAACGCCGGACTGTGGCTTTCCTCGATCAAGCACACCGGGCACGTCGGCACCGCGGTCACCCTGCCACCGGTCACGTTCGAGCCCACCGCGCTGCCGAACCGCGTGCTCACCGACACGAACACGACGAACAACTGGCAGCGCATCTCGAACATCGTCACCGAGACCGGCGCCAAGATCCAGGTGACGTACAGCCTGCCGGATTGCCGCAAGGGCGACCTGCCGGCGAGCCCGGCCAACAACACCCGGCTCTGCTACCCGGTGATCGGCGAGGACCCGGCGAACCCGGACGGCCCCTTGCTCACCGAGTGGTGGCACAAGTACGTGGTTCGGCAGGTCTCCGAGTCGGATGTGCAACTCGACGGTGGGCACCAGGCACCGCCGAAGTACACGACCTACACCTACGGGGGCAGCCCCGCCTGGCACTACGCCGACGACGACGGCCTGAGCAACCCGAAATACAAGACCTGGAACCAGTTCCGCGGCTACGCGGAGGTGACCACCCGGGTCGGCGACACCGACGGTCGGCGAACGCTTACCGTCGCCCGCTACCTGCGCGGCATGCACGGGGACCGGTCCAGCCCGTCCGGCGGTACCCGGACGGTCACCGTCGGCGCCTCCCTGGGCGGTGAGACCGTCCACGACGAGGACGCCTTCGCCGGCATGGTGCGTGAGGAGATCGTCTACAACGGCAGCCTCAGCAAGCCGGTCAGCAAGACCGTCAACGTCCCGTGGCAGTCGTCGCCGACCGCCAGCCGCACCGTCAACGGAGACCTCGTCACCGCCCGGTTCACCAACACCCGCGTCACCTATTCGGCAACCGCGCTCGGCGTCGACGGCGCGGGCGGATGGCGGGTGACCCGCTCCACCTCGTCATTCGACGACGTCCACGGCACGAACAACTGGACCCAGGACGACGGCGACGTCGCGGTCGACGGCGACGAGCAGTGCGTCAGCCAGACCTACAACCGCAACCTGAACCGCAACCAGACCGGGTTGCTCAAGCGCGTCACCACCACCGCGCTGCCCTGCGGTACGGCACCGACCAGCGCCGACGACGTCATGGCCGACGGCCGGTACATCTACGACGGCGCCAGCAGCCCCGACACCGTGCCCACCCGAGGCTCGGTCACCCGCACCGAGCAGCTGACCGGCTGGACCCGGGAAGCCGGCACCGCCTTCCGAACCGAGGGCCAGAGCACCTACGACGACTTCGGTCGGCCCGCCACCACCACCGATGTCCGATCGGTCACCACCAGGACGACGTACACGCCCGCTCGCGGCGGACCCGTCACCCGGATCACGAAGACCATTCAGAACGGGTTCAACTGGACCACCCACGAGGACGTCGCCCCCTACTGGGGTGCGAGCTGGAGAACCACGGACGCGAACTCACGGGTCGCCGAAGCCACCTTCGACGGTCTCGGCCGAACCACCCAGGTCTGGCGCGTGGGCTGGTCCCGAGAGCAGAACCCCCAACGGCCGTCTGCCCGCTACACGTACACCTACTCACCCAACCGAGCCGACTACTCGTCGGTCAAGACCGAAACCCTCAACGCCGCCGGGAACTACCAGGCCACCTACCAGATCTACGACGCGCTGCTGCGGCCCCGGCAGACCCAGTCGAGCGGCATCGGCGGCGGACGTCTCGTCACCGACATCATCTACGACCGGTGGGGGCGAGCCTCGGCGACCTACGGAGCTCACGTCGAACCGGGTACGGCCTCGGGGGTGCTCTGGTGGGAGCCGGAGTGGTCGGTGCCGGCGGTCGCCCGGACCGAATACGACGACGCCGACCGACCCATCGCGGAGGTGTCGTTGGCCGGCGACGGGGTGACGAACCTGGTCGAGAAGTGGCGCACCACGACCTCCTACCGGGGTGACCGCGTCCTCCGTACCCCGGCACCCGGTGCGGTGCCCACCACCACCCTCATCGACGTGGACGATCGCACCGTCGAACTCCGCCAGCACACCACCCCGGCCGGAGTGAACGGAGCCTACGACGCGGTCAAGCACGAATACGACCGGAAGAACCAGCTCGTCAAGACCACCGACGCGGCCGGCAACCGGTGGACCTACAAGTACGACATCAAGGGCCGCCTGACCGAGTCCCGGGACCCCGACCGGGGCACCACCCGCTCGACCTACAACGAATTCGGGGACCTGCAACAGACCGTCGACGCCCGCGGAGAAGTCCTCGTCTACACCTACGACGCGCTCGGCCGCAAAACCGCGCAGTACGACGACGCCGTCGACGAGGGCAAGCTCCGAGCCGAGTGGACGTACGACAAGCTCTTCACCGGTGTCCAGGTACGCGGCCAGCTCACCCAGTCCACCCGCTACGACCCGCCTGGCTCCGACAACGCCTACACCTGGCAGGCGATCAACCTCAACACCCGGTACCAGGTGACCGGTGAGCAGTACCTGATCCCGGCCAGGGAAACCGGTCTGGCCTCGAGCTGGGTCTATTCGTACGGCTTCGCCGCCACGGACGGCACCGCGACCTCCATCACCTACCCCGGTGGCGGCGGCCTCGCCGTGGAGACCGTCACCACCGGATACCACGACACGAACGGGCTACCGCAGTCCCTGACCACCAACCTGCCCAACGTCGGGTCGTACGTGGTCGGTCAGCAGTACACCGTGTACGGCGAGCCCGCCGTCATGACCCGCAAGACCGCCGGCGGCACCTACGTCGAGGAGAGCCAGGTCTACGAGACCGACACCCGCCGGCTGCACCGGAGCATCGTCCAACCCGAAACCGCCACCGGCTCGGTCGCCTCGCGCACCTACTCGTACGACCCCGCCGGCAACGTCAAGCAGCTCACGGACACGCCCGCCGTCGGCCAGGCCGAAACCCAGTGCTTCCGGTACGACGCGCTCCGCCGCCTGACCTCGGCGTGGACGCCGAAGGCCGGTGTCAGCTGCGACGCCGATCCTGCCGTGTCGAACCTGGGCGGGCCCTCGCCCTACTGGACCGACTGGTCCTTCGACGCGATCGGCAACCGGCTCACCCAGGCCAGCCACAACCCCGGGGGCACCACCACCCACACCTACACCGTGCCGGCCAGCGGCCCGGACGCCGTCCGGCCGCACGCGGTCACCTCCGTGCGGACCGAAACGCCGGGACAGGCGCCGGCCGTCCGCTCGTACGCCTATGACGCAGCCGGTGCGACCATCTCCCGCCCGGGTGTCGAGGCCAACCAGACCCTCACCTGGAGTCCCGACGGCCGGCTGACCAGTGTGACCGAGAGCGGCGCGACCCTGGCGAGCCACGTCTACGGCGCGGACGGCAACCGGATCATCCGCCGGGACGCCACGGGGACCACCCTCTACCTGCCCGGCATGGAGGTGCGGCGCGACACCGGGGCCACCCAGAACACCGGCATCCGCTACTACACGTTCGCCGGCAAGCCGGTCGCCAGCCGCTCGACCGGCGGCGGTCTGAAGTGGCTGTTCAACGATCACCAGGGCACCCAACAGGTCAGCGTCGACGCCGCCACGCAGGCCGTCGCGACCCGTCGTCAGACGCCGTACGGCGAACCACGCGGCGAACAGCCGGCCTGGCCGAACAGCAAGGGCTTCGTCGGTGGGGACATCGACCCGACCGGACTCACCCATCTCGGTGCCCGCGAGTACGACGCGGCACTCGGACGGTTCGTCAGCGTCGACCCGTTGATGGACCAGTCCGACCCGCAGCAGTGGCACGGCTACGCGTACGCCAACAACTCACCCATCACCTTCAGCGATCCCACCGGCCTCATCCTGGACGACGTCTGGGAGGACCGCGCAACGCCGCAAGAAGTCAAGATCAAGAACGGTGGCTCGGGCTCCGGCGGCCGCTCCGGCTCGGCTGCCAAACCCAAGAGAGGTCAACCGGACGACGGAATCAGGACGAAGCTCCGGCGAGACTTCTACGACTACACCGTCAAGTACTTCGGCCAGTGCGGGCTCGGCTGGCCCTTCCCCAGCAAATGCCACATCACCGCGTTCACCCCGCAGGAGCTCGACGAGGCCTGGGCGTCCTACCTCTGCGACCGGCTCAGTGACTGTGCGCAGACCGACGCGCGGGCGAAAGAGAACCGGCGCAAGTTCTACGAATGGATGTCCTGGGTTCCCGGTGTCGGGATTCCCTACTCGCTCGCTCTGGCGAAAGAAGCGTACGACAACGGCGACTACATCGGGTCCGGTCTGGAGGTCCTCGGGGTCATCCCGATACCGGTAGCCAAGGGCGCCAAGGGCGCGGACGAAGCAGCGGACCTGCTCTCCGGCGGGTCCAGGGCGGCCGACGACGTGGCCGAAGCATGCCTGATCAGCCCCAACAGCTTCAGCCCTGACACACCCGTCCTCATGGCGGACGGCACGACCAAGCGCATCGAGGACGTCCAGGTCGGCGACCAGGTCGAGGTAACGGACCCGGCAACCGGTCGCACCACCGCCAAACCGGTGACCCGGTTGCACCTCAACGGCGACAAGCAGCTCGCGACGCTCATTGTCGTTCTGCCCGACGGGACGAAGGTCGACGTCGACACCACCTGGGAGCACCCGTTCTGGTCCAGATCGCGCAGCTCCTGGATCGACGCGGCGCAGTTGGTGCCGGGCGAACGGCTGCACACCGGCGGCCGGGGCGAGGTGCGGGTCGCCGCGGTGCGCAACTTCACCGGCATCGAGCCGATGCACAACCTCACCGTCGCCGACATCCACACGTACTATGTGCTGGCCGGCAACACACCGGTCCTGGTCCACAATGACAACGGGTGGGTTGTACCTGACGACTATGTCGTTGTTCGTGGCGGTCAAAGTCCAATGCCGGGCGCTGGCGAAGTGTTCTCGGGGTCTATCGGAACTACCGTGGGGGAGGCCGGCGCCGCCGTTCCTCACGGGAGTATCCGTGTCACTACTGCAGGTCAAATTCGCGCTGCCGGTGGTACCGTAACTTATGCACCTGAGATGGGTAACTACAATCACGTTAACGTGACGATTGGCGAAACCAACCCATTTGGTGAACTGACGGGGAACCCTGTTCCCAAAGCGGGTCGGATGACGCCGGGTGCATTGGGGTCTCCCCGATGCTGAGAGTTGCGAGCCACGTTTCCGCGGTTCAGAGAGGATTTGCACTGTGGCGCGAGGTATTGCGTGGGGGCCTACCGACCGGACCGGTGGCCCGATCGATGAGGTATTCGCAGCCTTGCGGCGGTCATTTCCGGGCATTCGCATTGAGCGCCTATTGGTTACCCATGCTGCTGATGACGACAACGTTTGGTTCATTGTCCACCCGGGCGGGAACGCGGAGTTCCAGATTGATTCAATGCCGAATGGTGCCCCTCCATTCCTTCTGGAATCTGACAGTGTTAGAGGGCGGGCGAATGAGGTGGGTGAAGTAGTCGCGACGCTAATGGAGTGGTTGGAAACCTGATTCGGGGTGCCAGGTTCTATCGGAGTGGTGCCAGTTGCCGCAAGTACTGATGTCGCCTCGGTGTGCGCCAGTGGGCATGGTTGGCGCTCGGGGTGCCGTCACGGTTGCCGTCAGCAGCGGCTAGACATCGAAGAACACCAAAGAACGGTGAAGCCGCACCGCCCCACGCGGCGGCACCCGGGCCGCGAGCCGGCGGTCGCCGGCCAACCGTCCAGGCGGATGGGCGCGGGGGCGTCGGCCGGCGGGGGGCGCCGAGGCCCTCATCCCGCAGCGACCGCCGAGGGATGAGGGCACCTGACCGCCGTACGGGTGCTGCCGCCGAGACGACGGCCCGGCGCCCGGATCCCTTCGCCGGTACGTCAGACGAACCGCCAGCGCTGGTCTGCGGCCCCGCTGTCGGTGCCGAGCACGACCTGCGCGCCCTGGGCGCCGGAACCACCGCTGACGCCGAGCACCCGACCTCCGTTGGCGCACTGGACCCGGAAATATCCAGCCCCGCCGTGGCGTAGCCGCCACCGGTGGTCGTTCGCGCCGTTGTCGTTCCACTGCACGATCCGGGCACCGGCGGCGGTGGCGCCGCCCTCGACGGCGAGCACCTTGCCGCTGTGTGCGTTACGCAGCCGCAGGTAGCCGCCGCTGTCCACGATCGCGCTCCACAGGTGGTCGGCGGTGCCGTTGTCGCCCCACTGGATGACGGGGGCGCCGTCGGCGGTGGACATGTCCCGCACGCCGAGCACGAGACCGCTGGCCAGGTTCTGGATCCGGCGGGACCCGTTCGGTACGAACCGCCACTGGTTGTCCGGGCTGCCGTTGTCCTGGTCCTGCACCGCCTGGGCCCCCTGGCTAGTGGAGCCACCGGCGATGGCGAGAAGTTTGCCGCTGTGCACGTTGCGCAGTTTGTGCGTCCCGTCGCCGACGTCGACGACCACCCAGAGGTGGTCCGCGGTGCCGTTGTCCGACCACTGCAGGATCCGGGCGTTGTCGGCCGTGGACATGTTCTCCACCCCGAGCACCTTGCCGCTGTTGACGTTGCGCAGCCGGATCGCCGACCCGTCGACCAGGATCTGCCAGTCGTGGTCGGCGGTGCCGGTGTCGCCCCACTGGAGCGCGAGCCCGCCGTCGGCCGTCGACATGTTCTGGATGCCGAGCACCAGTCCGCTCGCGGCGTTGACCAGGCGGAAACTGGCGCCGTCACCCCCGGCGCCGCTGACGTTCCAGTACACCGTGTAGTTGTGCCCGTGGGCGTCGTGGAAGGGGCCGAGGTTGACGGTGGCGCCGTCGGCGCGGGCGGTGAACGCCAAGGCGCCGGTGCTGGTCCGGCTGATCGAGCCGGTGTCCAGTACGGGGAGCCCGCTCAAGGGCGTGTTGCCGTAGTTGCCGGACAGCACCACCGGGCCGTAGGTGATCGCCTGGACCGCCCCGTTGTCGTTGGCGGCGGCCATGACGACCCGCATCGGCAGCCGGACCGTGACCGAGTCGCCGGCGGCCCAGGAGCGGGTCAGTTCGGCGTAGGTGCCCGGTGTCGTGGCGATGTTCTGCGGTGTGCCGTTGACGCTGACGGTCGCGCCGCTCGTCCACGCGGGAATCCGGATCCGCATCGTCCACGATCCGGCGACCGATCCGGTGACGGTCAGGGTGGTGGTGTCGCCGACCGGGTACGAGGTGGTCTGCGTGACCGTGATCCCGCGCTGCGACCAGGCGAGCACCGACGGCATGAACAGGTTCACCGTCAGCGTGCTGCCGTTGTGGAAGTAGATGGAGTCCGCCAGCGTGGTGTTGGTCTCCAGCCCGGTTCCCTGGCAGCACCAGAACGAGTTGTAGTCGGTGCTCCAGGTGCCGCCGCCCCACGCCGGGCCGACGCCGCGCCGGCCGCCCGGGTTCAGCGGCGTGAAGTAGGTGACGTGCCCGTGGGCGTCAGCCGGGTTCTGCTGGCCGATCATGTGGTTGAGCAGCGCACGCTCGTAGAAGTCGAAGTACGTCGCGCGGCTGGGTTCCAGCTGCCACAGCTCCCGGGTCAGCTTCAGCATGTTGTAGGTGTTGCACGCCTCGCAGGTGTCGGCGCGCAGGTACCCGGCGATGGCGTTGGCCGCCCGGAAGTGTTCGGCCTGGCTGTTGCCGCCGATCACGTAGGTGTGCGCGTTGACGGTGATGTTCCAGGCGTTGGTGGCGATGTCCCGGTAGCGGGTGCTGCCGGTGGCCTTGAACTCCCGGGCCGCACCGATCCACTTCGGCACCTGGGTGTTGGCGTGCAGTCCGTTGAGCTGGTCCTGGTTCGCCGCGAGTGGGTTGAACACGGCGGCGTGGTCGAACCGCTGGGCGGCGGTCAACCACCGGCCGTCGCCGGTCTGCTGGTACAGGTCGGTGAGCACGGCGTTCATGCCGCCGAACTCGGTTCCCAGCATTGCCTGCAACTGGCTGGTGGTGAGCCGGCCGGTGCGCCAGTCGACCCAGCCGGCGAGCGCCAACAGGACGTCGCGGGCCTGGGTGTTGCCGATCAGACGCCACACGTCGAGCAGCCCGGCGAGCGTCTTGTGGACGCAGTAGTAGGGGACGTTGCCGTTGCTCAGCGTCCGCGCCTCGAGGGCGGCGAAGTCGGACTCGGGGAAGCCGGACAGGTAGCCGGCGGCGAAACCCGCGGCGGGGTTGTTGGCCTGGCACTTCGCCAGCTCGGCCACCATGTGGTTCGCCTTGTCCCGGCAGGTGGTGTCGCCGAGCACCGCCCAGGCGTGCGCCCACGCGGTCAGGAAGTGCCCCTGGATGTGGGTGCGGAACGGGAAGGTCGGCGCGTCCCAGCCGCCGGTCGGTGTGGCACCGGCGGTGGTGAGGCGGTGGTTGGCGCGGAAGTTGTAGAGCAGCCGGTTGACGTCCACGAACCGCAGGTACGTCAGCGTGCGGTTCTGGTTGTCCTGCCATCGGCTGGCGGTGAGCCGGACCTGGCCCGGGTCGAACGCGTACGCGGCCACACCGATGTCGGGCCGGACCGGGGGCAGCGCGGCGTAGGCGCGGCCGTGCCCGGCGACGGACCCGGCGGCGGACCCGGCCGCGGCACCGACGGCTGCCGTGCCGGCGGCACGGAGGAGAAGTCGACGATTGAGGATGGGAGCGGGCATCACTGCCTCCGGAGGTGGCACGTCATCGCGATCGACAAGGTGGGCCGGGGGCGCCCACAGGTGGCGGCACCCCCGTTCCCGGAAAGCGCGCGTAGGCGGGTGGTCGACCCGGCCGCTCACGGCGACGTCAGCCGACGCGGACGAGTTGCCATTGCTGGTTGGGGCCGTTCCAGTCGGTGTACTGCACGATCGCGGCGCCGTCGGTGGTGGCGGCGCCCTGGACCTCGACGACCTTGTTGCTGTGCCGGCTGATCAGCCGGACGTGGCCGCCGTCGGAGTCGGCCAACCGGAACTGCTGGTTGGCGCCGTTGTGATCGCTCCACTGCACGATCGCCCCGCCGTCGGCGGTCGACCAGTTGTACACGTCCAGGACCTTGCCCGAGTGCCGGGACTTCAGCCGGTAGTAGCCACCGCCGGAGTCCACGAACTGCCACTGCTGGTTCGCCCCGCCGTGACGGGTCCACTGACTGATCCGGGCACCGTCGGCGGTCGCCGAGGCGTACAGGTCCAACGCCTTGCCGCTGTTACGGTTCACCAGCACATACCACGCACCGGTGTCGATCGGGCCCGGGTTGCCCGTCCCGCCGGCGTTGAGGGCGTCCAGGGTCGCGGTGTACGCGGGCTTCTTGTTGCCGCCGGCGTCGAAGAGCAGTGGGTTGTCGCTGCGCCAGGAGTCGCTGTCGCGGACTCCCCAGACGGTGATTCCGGTGCAGCGGGCGACGGCCAGGCAGGCACGCGTGACGGCGGCGTAGATGCTGGCCTGGTTGGCGCCCTGCGCGACGTCGAGTTCGGTGATCTGGACCTCGACGCCGAGATCGGCGAAGCGCTGCAGGTTGGCCTGGTAGTCGCCGGGCAGGGTGGTGCCCAGGTGGGACTGGAAGCCGACGCAGTCGATGGGTACGCCGCGGGCCTTGAAGTCCCGGACCATGTTGTAGACGGCGGTGGACTTCGCGTTGACGCCGTCGGTGTTGTAGTCGTTGTAGCAGAGCCGGGCGCCGGAATCGGCGGCGCGGGCGGCGCGGAAGGCGGCTTCGATCCAGTCGTTGCCGGTGCGCTGGAGGTTGGAGTCGCGCCGGGCGCCGCTGCCGCCGTCGGCGAAGGCTTCGTTCACCACGTCCCAAGAGTGGATCTTGCCACGGTAGTAGCCCGCCACCCGGGTGACGTGGTTGATCGCGGCGTTGCGGAGTGCGCCGCCGGAGAGGTTCTGTGCCCATCCGGGCTGCTGGGCGTGCCACAGCAGGGTGTGCCCGCGCACCGACATGCCGCGGGACTGGGCGTGGTTGAGGATGCGGTCACCGTTGCCGAAGGTGAAGACGCCCTGCTGGGGTTCGGTGGCGTCCCATTTCATCTCGTTCTCGGCGACGACCGAGTTGAACTCGCGGTTGAGGATGGTGACGTACTGGCTGTCGGAGAGGCGGTGCGCCGCGACGGCGGCACCGAAGTAGCGGCCCTTCTCCGCGGCCGACGTCCCGAGGGTCGTGCCGGCGCTGGCCGGACCGGTCGGGGCGATCAGGGTGGTGAACAGGGCGAGGACGGAGAGCAGCGCGAGGAGCGCGCGCCTCGGTCGGGACCGGCGGTGCCGGTGCGGTCGGGGTGGTGTCACGGTGGCTCCCAGAAGGTGGCGGGACGGTCGTAACCACGCGTGTTAACGCGGAACCGAAGTAGGTCCGTCAGTGCCTGGACCTCAGAGATCGGCTATGGGAGCGCTAACATCGATGTCGGTCACATTGCCAGAAGGTCTCGCCAGCATCAAGAGTTTCCCGCTGCCGCGGTCCCGGGCGGACGCCGGTCGCCGGGTGCCCGGGGACGGCTCACCGGCGCGTGGGCCGTCCCCGGAACAGCGGTGTCAGGCCACCGTGCAGGAGGCGCCGTTGAGGGTGAACGCCGTCGGCCTGGCGGCGTTGCCGGTGTGCGTCGCCTGGAAGCCGATGGTGATCGAACCGTTGACGGGGATGGCCGCGTTGTAGCCGAGGTTGCGGGCCGTCACCTGACCGGAGGTGGGGGAGTAGGAGGCGTTCCAGCCCGAGGTGATGTTCTGCCCACCGGGCAGGGTGAACACCAGGGACCAGCCGTTGACGGCGCTCGCGCCGGTGTTGGTGATGGTGATGTTCTCGGTCAGGCCGTTGTTCCACGCGTTGACGGCGACGGCCACCCGACAGGCGCCGGAACCCGGGGGAACGGTCGGGCTCGGCGAGACCGTCGGGCTCGGTGAGGCCGTCGGGCTCGGCGAGACGGTCGGACCGGGCGGCGTGGTCGGGTTCGACGGGTTGGTCAGGCCGAAGAACTCGACGGCGGACGCGGCCATGCCAGCGGCGGGCAGGCTGTGCCCGGCACCCTGGATGCTGTACGCCTCCACCTGGACGGTGCCGCTGGTGTCGGCGTACCGGCGCCGGTTCCAGTTCGGCTGTGGAGTGTCGGTGGAGGTGGGTGTCTGGCTGAGCCCGAACACGTTGGTCCACTGCTCGATCGTTTCCTGCAGGAGCTGGTGCGGTACGAGGGTGTCGTTGGTGCCGTGCCACAGCTGCACCCGCGGGCGTGGGCCGGAGTAGCCGGGGTAGGCCTGACGGACCGCGTCGCCCCACTGCTGCGGGGTGCGGTTCATGTTCCCGCCGGTGCACTGGCTGCTGCCCGGCGGGAAGTCCGCGGCGCCGGCGAAGCAGTTGTAGGGCACGCCCATGAAGGCGGCGCCGGCCTTGAACACGTCGGGATAGAGGGCCATCAGGTGGTTGGTCATCATGCCGCCGGACGAACTGCCGGTGGCGTAGGTCCGGTCGGGGTCCGCGGCGTACTGCTGCTGCGCGTAGCGGATCATGGAGGCGATCGACACCGGGTCGCTGCCACCGCCCCGGCGCTTGGCGGCGTCGGACCAGACGTCGAAGCAGTTGCCGAAGCCGGCCTGCTGGGTCGCGGTCGGGTAGATCACGATGAACCCGTAGCGGTCGGCCAAGGCGGCGAACTCGCTGCCGGAGTGGAAGCCCGGGCCCGACCCGCCGCAGCCGTGCATGGCCACGACCGTCGCGGGCCGGGCCGGGCGGGTGTCGGGCACGTAGATGTGCATGCGCATCCGGCCCGGGTTGTCGCCGAAGCTGGTCACCTCGGTCAGCGACGCCGCGTACGCGGGCCCGAGCGTGGGGACCACCAGGCCGGCCGCGGCCAGCGCCGTGGACAGCGACGCGGCGAGGCCGAGCAGCAGTTTTCTTCTCACTGGGACGACTCCTTCGATCACCTGTGCAGACGGGAAACGTCGTGGCGCGCCCCGGTCGCGGGTGTGCCCGGTACCCCGCACTGGTGGCGCCCTGCCGCGTCGGGTGCGGCTCGCCCTGCCCGGCTCCGGCGTCGTGTAGCAGAAAGTGTTCCCCTCGGACCGGCAAGTGTCAATCGATAGCTATCGAAGATTCGAGCCTCCGCACGCCGACCTTCGGCGCGTCCGTCTAGAGTCGGCACACCGTCCCCGAGCCCCCGCCCGGAGCGCCCGTGAATGACCCCTTCGACATCGAGGAGATGTTCCCGGACGACGAGGACCAGCCGCTGCGGCTGCCTCGACGGCAGGCCGGAACCTCACCCCAGGGTGCCGCGCTGACCCTGCTGGCGGACTACACCCTGCGGACCCGTGCCGCCCTGCCGTCCGCCGCGATCGTCGCGCTGCTCGGGGAGTCCGGGGTGACGACGGCGGGCGCCCGCACCGCGATCAGCCGGCTGGCCCGCCGGGGCGTCCTGGAGGGCAGCCGGCAGGGGCGGCGCAGTTTCTACCGGCTCAGTCACGCCGCGGCCGCCAACCTCTCTGCCGGCGGTCGCTGGATCCTGTCGGCCACCGCCGCGACGGCTCCGTGGGACGGCTGCTGGACCGTCGTCGCCTTCTCGCTGCCGCAGCACCACAGCGCACAGCGGCGCGCCCTCAGAGGTCAGCTCCGGTGGCTCGGATACGCGCCGCTGTACGACGGGCTGTGGATCTCACCGCGCGAGCTGACGCCACCGGTCCGGACGCAGCTCGCCCAGCTCACCCTCGGCGCCGTCACGGTGTTCCGGGCCCGACAGATCGACCTCGCCGGCACCGGCCACCGCGCTCCCATCGACGCCTGGGACGTTCCGGCGATCGCCGGGTACTACGCGGAGTTCCTCCGGCGCTGGACACCCCTGTTGTCCCGGATCAGGGCGGGACGGGTGGACGGCGCGACGGCGGTGCGGTCGCGTACCGAGGTCATGGACACCTTCCGGCGCTTCCCCACCCTCGACCCGCAGCTGCCCCTGGACCTCCTTCCGGCGGGGTGGCCCCGAGAATCCGCACGGGACCTGTTCACCGCCGTCTACGACGGCCTCGCCGCACCGGCTGAGCAGCACGTCCGGTCGCTGGTGACCCGGCTCGCCGGCGACGCGCCTCCCGGCATCCGGGCGCACACCACCGGCGACCTGCGAGCCGGAGTGCGGGCGGACCCCGACGGTGCGCGGCGGGGCCAGGGCGCAGCAGCCTGCGGATGATCCCGGCGCCTCGCGGCTCGGTCAGGGGTGCGGAGGCAGACGTGGGCCCTGGCACTAGTGCCGCCCCGACGCCGGTCGACGCTACCTCTCGGCCCCCGCCCGAGCCGGTGGACCACCGCCGGCGTCAGGGCGGCGCCGGCCAGGTGACACGGGACCGGCGCCGCCCTCACGTGGGCGGCGGCGAAGATCAAGTGGCCGGGCCGGCCGTGCCTCTGGTCCGGGGTGGACGGTCGCCGGTCACACCCGGCTCCACCGCTGGTTGGCGTTGCCGTGGCAGGACCAGAGGATCACCGGCGTGCCGTTCGCGGTGCCGCCGTTGTCGACGTCCAGGCACAGCGACGGGAAGCGGACGCTGCTCACCGTGCCGTTACCGTTGAAGGTCCACTGCTGGTTGGTGCCGCCGTTGCAGTCCCAGATCTGCACCCGGGTGCCGTTGCCGGCGGTCAGCGGCACGTCCAGGCACTTGCCGAGGATGCGCAGCGTCTGACCGTTCGGGGTGATCCGCTGGTTGGCGTTGTTGTGGCAGTCCCAGATCAGGGTGCCGGTGCCGTTGGCGGTGTTGGAGTTGTCCAGGTCGAGGCACCGCCCGGCGGAGTCGCTGCGCAGCCGGAACGTGCTCGGGAGCGGCGGGTCGGTGGTCACGCCCCCGCTGACCCGGTACACGACCGTGCCGTGGGCGGGGACGCTCGCGGAGATGGTGCCGGTGGTCGTGGAGGTGCTGTCGGTCCAGGCGTCGCGCAGGGTGAACGAGGTGCCGCTCTTGCCGATCGCCGTCGCCGTGGTGGTGACCGTTGTCGTGGTGCTGCCCTGGTTGAACAACGCGACCGCGACGTCGCCGTTGGCCAGCCGCTTGGCCAGCACCCGCCGGGTGCCGTCGTGGGACACCTGAACCGCCTGCCGGCCGAGGGTGTCCTGGTTGATCGCGATCAGGTGCTGGTTCTTGAGGATGGTGAGTGTCGCCGAGCTGGGCGAGCGCAGGTCGTTGCCCATCATCAGCGGCGCGGCCATCACCGCCCAGAGGGCGAAGTGGCTGCGCATCTCGGTGTCGGTCATGCCGCCGTTGCCGACCTCCAGCATGTCCGGGTCGTTGAATCCGCCCGGTGCGGCGTACCCGGCCAGCGGCACGTTGACGTCGACGATGTTCTTGATGCCCATCGGGTAGCCGTTGGTCTGTCCGGTGTCCCACGCGTTGGTGATGTCCTCGGTGGTCCGCCAGAGGTTCGCCACGTCGCTCCAGTTGCGCTGCGGCCCGGTCTTCTCGTGGATGCTGTTCGGGTTGATGCTGTAGACGATCGGCCGGCCGGTCGCGGCCAGCGCGTCGCGCATGATGCCGAACCTCGCTACCTGGTCGTTGATGCTCCCGGTGGGCGAGCACCAGTCGTACTTGAGGTAGTCCACGCCCCAGGCGGCGAACTGCCGGGCGTCCTGGTACTCGTGGCCGAGGCTGCCGGTGGAGCCGGGGAAGGCGTCGAAGTACTGGGCGCAGGTCTGGTCCAGCGGTGCCTGGTAGATGCCGAACAGCAGACCGCGGGAGTGCAGGTAGTCGCCGAGCGCCTTCATGCCGCTGGGGAACCGCTGCGGGTGCGCCTGGAGGTTGCCCTGCGCGTCCCGGTTCGGGTTGAACCAGCAGTCGTCGACGACGACGTACTTGTATCCGAGGTCGCGCAGTCCGTGGTTGACGATCGCGTCGGCCATCTGGCGGATCAGGGTCTCGTTGATGTTGCAGCCGAACGTGTTCCAGGTGTTCCAGCCCATCGGTGGGGTGCGGGCGACGCCGTTGTCCAGCGCCTGGGCCGGCCGGGGTGAGACCACCCCGTCGGCGAGGGCCGTGGCGGTGACCATCGCCAGGACACCAAGGACGGCGGTCAGCCATCTTCTCGGTCTACGCATGTGGGTTCCTCCTCGTTGACGGATGACCCGCCCGGTGGCGCTTCGCCGGGCCTTGGGGCCGGCGCGACGGCGCGGCATGGTGCGCGGCCGGCAGGTCTGAGCGCTCGCCCGTCCACACTCAGCGCCTGCCGGCCACAACCGGTGGCCGGGTGGCGCGCGGGGCAGCGCCACCGGCGGATCGTCGCGGACTCCGGGCCGGCTCCAGCCATGGTGGCTGCCCGGACGTCACACGGGTGGCAGCGATGTTAACGACGACATCGGCAGAAGTAAATGACTCGGCCAAGGTCCACCTCTTGCGACCCCGATCATTCGGACCTACGAATGCCCGTCTTGACTACCCGAGTGTTATCGCTCACAGTCAATGGACGAGCCGTCAGCAGCGTGGCCATCCGGGCTGGGGATGGCCTCCCGCGGATCGCCGGACGTCGAGCGCCCCGCCGGGCACGGGGCGCTGCTCGAACGTCCACCGGGCGAGGCGGGGCAGACCCGGTTGACCGGGGCCCTCCCGGGACGGCGGCCCGGAGCATCCCTGTTTCCCAAAGGAGGATCATGGTTGGCATCGGTGGGCCCGGACGGGCCCTGCCGCTTCGGCGTGGCTGGTTGTCCCGGCTCGCCGCCGCCGTGGCGGTGGCGGTGGGCGGCGCCGCCGCCCTGGTCGCGGTGTCCCCGTCACCGGCGTCGGCGGCGACAGTGGACACCAACGCGTGGTACGTGCTGGTGAACCGCAACAGCGGCAAGGCGTTGGACGTCTACAACCTGGCCACCAACGACGGTGCGCGGATCACCCAGTGGTCGCGCAACGACGGGAACTGGCAGCAGTGGCAGTTCGTGGACTCCGGAGGCGGTTACTACCGGCTGAAGTCACGGCACTCCGGCAAGGTGCTGGACGTCTCCAACTTCTCCACGGCCAACGGCGCGGCCATCGTGCAGTGGTCGGACCACAACGGGACGAACCAGCAGTTCCGGCTGGCCGACTCCGACGGCGGCCACGTCCGGCTGATCAACCGCAACTCGAACAAGGCCGTGGAGGTGCAGAACGCCTCGACCGCCGACGGTGCGAACGTGGTGCAGTACGACGACTGGGGTGGGACCAACCAGCAGTGGCAGCTGGTGCGGGTCGGCGACCCCGGCCCCGGCAACCCCGGCGGCACCTTCACCAACCCGGTGGTCTGGCAGGACTTCGCCGACGTCGACATCATCCGGGTCGGCGACGTCTACTACATGTCCGCCTCCACGATGCACTACTCGCCGGGAGCGCCGGTGTTGCGCTCCTGGGACCTGGTCAACTGGGAGTTCGCCGGGCACTCGGTGCCGAGGCTGGACTTCGGGTCCAAGTACGACCTGCCCAGCGGCGCTCAGGCGTACGTGGACGGCATCTGGGCCTCGACCCTGAACTACCGGCCCAGCAACCGGACCTTCTACTGGGCCGGCTGCATCGACTTCAGCCAGACGCACATCTACACGGCCTCCGCCGTCGACAGCACCTGGACCCGGCACGCCACCATCCCCAACTGCTACTACGACGCCGGAATGCTGATCGACGACAACGACACGATGTACGTCGCGTACGGCAACGGCACGATCAGCGTCGCCCAGCTCTCCGCCGACGGGCGTAGCCAGGTCCGGGCCCAGCAGGTCTACCAGACCCCGTCGAGCATCGGCACGCTGGAGGGAGCGCGCTTCTACAAGCGCAACGGCGCCTACTACATCTGGCTCACCCGGCCGGCCAACGGCCAGTACGTGCTCAAGTCCACCAACGGCCCGTTCGGGCCGTACGAGCAGCGGCAGGTGCTGCTGAACATGCCCGGCCCGATCAGCGGTGGCGGCGTGCCGCACCAGGGCGGGCTGGTGCAGACCCAGAACGGCGCCTGGTACTACATGGCCTTCACCGACGCGTACCCGGGCGGCCGGATGCCGACACTGGCGCCGATCACCTGGACCGCCGACGGCTGGCCGCAGGTGCAGACCGTCAACGGCTCCTGGGGCGTCAACTACGCCAACCCACTGCCACTGCGTCCGGTCAAACCGCTCACCGGCACCGACACCTTCGGCGGCACGACCCTAGGGGTCCAGTACGAGTGGAACCACAACCCGGACAACAGCCGGTGGTCGGTGAACAACGGCCTGCGCCTGCAGACCGCGTCGGTGACCAACGACCTCTACCGGGCCCGGAACACCCTGACCCACCGGATCCAGGGACCGACCTCCACCGGAACCATCGAGCTGGACTACTCGACGATGCGCGACGGCGACCGGGCCGGGCTCGCGATGCTGCGGGACACCTCGGCGTGGATCGGCGTCAAACGCGACAACGGGACGGTCCGCGTCGCCATGACCAACGGCCTCACCATGGGCACCGACTGGAACACCACCGGGACCGGGACCGAGATAGCCAGCGCCCCGGTGTCCGGCGGGCGGATCTGGCTTCGGGCCAACGCCGACATCCGACCCGGCTCCGGCCGGCAGGCGAGGTTCTCGTACAGCACCGACGGGGTGACCTTCACCCCGCTCGGCAACGCGCTGACCCTCAACAACGCCTGGCAGTTCTTCATGGGTTACCGGTTCGGCATCTTCAACTACGCCACCCAGTCACTGGGCGGCGCGGTGACCGTACGCCAGTTCTCCCTGACCACGCCGTGAGCGAACGACGGCACGTCCGGTGACAGCGCACCGCGCCAGTCCCGCCACGGGATCGGGAGGACGACCGGGCACGGTCCCACCCGGGTGACCGGACCAGCCGGCGGTGCCGCCCCTTCCGACCCGCGGTGCGCGACGGACCGCGCGCCGCGGGCCGGAGGAGGTGGCGGCGACGGGTGCCGGGCCCGAGCCCCGCCTGGTCGATCTTGGTACGCGGCCTGCCGTTACCATCGGCGGCATGGCAACGCGGCTGGTGCAGATCACCATGAAGGCCCGGGACGCCGCCGCGCTGGGCGACTTCTGGGCGGCGGTGCTCGGCTGGACGGTCTCCAGCGAGGCACCCGGTGTGATCAACCTCGAACCCGAGGGCTTCGGCTACCCCGACCCCACCGCCGTCTGCGTCGACATCATCGCCTCCCCGGAACCCAAGACGGTCAAGAACCGCGTGCACCTCGACCTCGCCACCACCTCGACGGCTCACCAGGCGGAGGTGGTCACCCGCTTGAAGGCGCTCGGCGCGGCGACCGTCGACGTGGGCCAGGGGGACGTCCCATGGCAGGTCATGGCGGACCCGGAGGGCAACGAGTTCTGCGTGCTGGACTGGCACGACCCGGTCCAGGACACCGGACCGGTCGCCAGTGTCGTGGTCGACTGCGCGGATCCGCGTGCCATGGCCCGCTTCTGGAGCAGCGCCACGGACTGGACCCTGCACGAGGTGACCGACCGCAACGCGGTACTGCGCTCCGCCGCGGGCGTCGGCCCATACCTGCAGTTCCTCCGCACCCCCGACACCAAGACCGGGTGGAACCGGGTCCATCTCGACCTCCGCCCGTACCCGGGTGACGATCTGGAGACGGAGGCAGCCAGACTGCTGGATCTCGGCGCCACCGCCATCGACCTGGATGTCCCGTGGAAGGTTCTCGCCGACCCGGAGGGCAACGAGTTCTGCCTCCTCACCCCGGGCTGACCGGTGCCGTCGTAACGCCGTCCCGGTCGCCTCGGCCGACCGCCACGGGCTGTGCGGCGGTCGGCCGGTTCGTCCGTGCGGGTCAGCAGGTGACCTGCACGATGGGCGACTGCGTGTTCAGCGTCACCGACGGCGGGTAGTAGCCGCCGGGAGCGGTGAACGTGTGGATGCCCTTGGTGACGTAGTAGTTCGCCACGCCCTGGCAGATCGCGAACGCGACCCCGGTGTACGTCTTGTTCCCGGGACCGGAATTCAGGCTGCCGACCGACACCAGGAAGAAGCCGCTACCGGGGACGTACTGGTACAGCTCGACCTGAGCGCCGATGTACGGGATGACCGCGTCGCACCACGAGTCCGCCTTCCCGTCGAGGCTGCCCGGGATGCCGTTGCCGCCGGTCGACTTGTGCGGATACTGGGCGCGTCCGGTGCAGGTGATCACGTTTTCGGCGGCTGCCACGACCGGGCCGCCAGCGGTCGGCTCGCGGCTGAACGTGAGTGCTGCCGGTGCGGCGGCCCGCTCGCCGGCCAGAGCCTCGGCCGCTTCGAGCACCGCCTCGGGGATCGCCCCGGCAGCGGTTGCCGGCCCGGCTGCGCCGGCCGGAGAAGCAACGGCGGCCACGGAGACCGCCAGCAGTGCGGCGAGCCCGATGCCGAGCGCGCGACGTCTGCGCATTTCCCCTCCAATCGATCCCCCGACCTGGTGGGGGAGTCGGACGACGTGGTGAGGAAACTATTCAGCGGAGGATGTGCCGGCGTCTTCGTGACGAACCGCAAACCTGTGCGGTGATCGGCCCGCGTCGTTGTCAGTTCGCGCAATCGGGGAGCACCGGCGCCCAGGCGCACTCCGGTTGACCCAAAGCCGTGTGCGACGGGGTTTCGGCTACGGCGTGACGCGGGCGCTGTCGCCGCCCGTGACCGACAGCGCCGTTCCGGAGACCATCCGGGCGGCGTCGGAGGCCAGGTAGACGACGGCGGGGGCGACGTCCGCCGGCTCGATCCACGGCACGCCCAGCGGGAGTTTGCTCGCGAGGGCCGCGGCGGCGGTCTTCTCGTCTTCGGCGGGGTCGCCGGTGGGCGCCTTGCCCCCGTCGGCGACGGCCTGGGCGTAGCGGTCCTCGTGCCGGGTCAGCGCCGTGTCGACGAGCCCCGGCACGATCGCGTTGACGGTGATGCCGTACTCGCCCAGTTCGAGCGCCGCCGACTTCATCAACCCGAGGATGCCCCACTTGGACGCCGAGTAGCTGGCGCCCCACCGGGTCCCGTGCTGTCCCTGGGTGGACGAGGTGACGATCAGCCGGCCTCCGCCGCGTTCGACCAGGTGCGGCGCGAACGCCCGCAGCGTGTTGGCGGTCCCGGTGAGGTTCGTGTCGATCTGTTCGTGCCAGTCGCCGTCGTCCATCTCCAGCAGCGGCTTGAAGCCCTGGATCCCGGCGTTGGCGAACACGACGTCGACACCGCCCCACCGCTCGGCGACGGCCTTCGCGGCCGCCCGCAGGGCCGTGATGTCGCGGGTGTCGGCCTCGATCCCCAGCCACTCGGACCCGTGCTCACGTACGACGCGCCCGGTCTCGGCCAGATCGCCGGGTGCGGCCGGAGGGTAGTCCAACCGCGGGCTCACCTCGGCCACGATGTCGATCCCGGCGACGTTCGCGCCGGCGGCGGCGAGAGCGACCGCCGCGGCACGCCCGATCCCGCGGGCCGCCCCGGTCACCACCGCGACCCGCCCGGTCAGACCGAAGGGATGCGTCGGGTCGGGTCTGGTCATCCGCATGCCTCTGCTGTCGGCTGCTGCGCCAGGAGCGCACCGGACCTGGGGCTACCCGCGGTGACCGTCGCGAAACGCGGGGGTCGCCGGACACCAGCCGTTCAACGAGGCGGAGCCTCCGGGGCGTTGTCGACCTCGCCGTACTCGACGCCGGAGGCCGGGTTGACGGTGGCGCCGTCCTCGGCATCCGGGCCGTAGTCGTCGGGGGTTGCGATCGGCCGCCCGCTGTTCGGCGCTCGGATTCTTCGGCGGCTGACGGTCCTGGTCGTGCCCGTACGCGGTCGTGTCGTCCACGGGCTGGTTCATCGCCGCGCTCCTCTCCTGGCCCGCCGGCACCGGCGGCTAAGCGGGGACCGGTCACCGTCCTTGCCCGCAAACGTCACCTCGAAACCTCGGGCGGCCGGTCCGGGCGCGAGGAGCCCGGGGTTCAGGCGGCGCGCCGGGCCCGGGCCAGCACCAGCCCGTTGAGCAGCGCGGCGACCGGCCCGAGCACCAGGGCCGCGTACCCGCCGACGATGCCGTTGCCGGTACCGGGGCCGCCGTCGGCGGTGACGACCACCAACCCGCCGACGACGGTGCCGGTCACGGCCACCGCCAGCGCCGCCACCGACGTCCACCGGGTGCCGCCGCCGGCGGGCCGGGCCAGCAGCAGGCCGCCGACGATCACCGTCGCCAGCACCGCCACCGCGGCCACGGTGGCCAGGATGCGGTCGCCGGTCATGGTGTACGCGTCCACGGTGGTCGCGGCGAGCAGGTCGGTGAACTCCATGGCGTCTCCTTCGTCTCCCTGATGTCGCCCGATCATGGCCCGGTGACGGCCCGCCCGGCGTCGTGCCGGCGTGGGCACTTCCCGCTGCCACGGACGCCGGTCCCTGCTGCTGCGCCTGCGGATGTGGACCGGGCCGGTACCGCGTACGTGGTAGCCGACGCTCCTTCGCTCGGACGAGTCGCCCGGACCGCCGTCCGACTAGGGTGCGGCCATGAGCAGCGCACCACTGCGGGTCCGGGACTGGCTCGTCGCCGGCGGGGTCGCGGCGATCCTGCTGATCAGCGGGCTGTCCGCGGACCGCACCGCCGACCGCCTCGATCCGCTGGGGCTCGCGCTGCTGGCGGCCGGCGGCCTGGCGCTGGCCGCGCGCCGCCGCGCCCCGGTGGTCGTGCTGGTCGTCACCGGCGTGTGCGCGGTGGGTTACCAGGCCGCCGGTTTCCCCGTGTTCGCGGTCGCGTACCTGGTCGCGGTGTACGCGGCCGTGCGGGCCGGGCACCGGACCGCCACCGTGGCGATCAGCGTGGTCATGCTGGCCGCCCTTCCGGTGGCGGCGATGACCTCGGGACTGCGCGACCTGGGCGACGCGTTCATGCAGGCCCGAGGTGTTCTCGAGTTGGCCTGGCTGATCGCCGCCGGTGCGGCGGGCGAGGCGCTGCGTCAGGCCGAGCGGCGGGCCGACGAGGCCGAGCGCACCCGCGAGGAGATCGCGCTGCGCCGCGCCGACGAGGAGCGGCTGCACATCGCGCGGGAACTGCACGACTCACTCACCCACCAGATCTCGGTGATCAAGGTGCAGGCCGAGGCCGCCGTGCACGTGGCGCGGAAGCGGGGTGAACCGGTGCCGGAGGCGCTGCTGGCGATCCGGGACGCCGGCCGCGAGGCGGTCCGCGACCTGCGCGCGACCCTGGAGGCGCTGCGCGACGACGGCGGCAGCGCGTCACCCGGGCTGCACCAGGTTCCGGACCTGGTCCGGCGCGCCCGCACGACCGGCCTGGCGGCGACCCTGACGATCCAGGGAAACCGCACCGCCGTGCCGGTCGCGGTGGACCGGACCGGGTACCGGATCGTGCAGGAGGCACTGACCAACGCCGCCCGGCACGCCGCCGCCACCACCGCCTCGGTCCGGATCGCCTACCGTCCCCACTCCGTCGTCATCCAGGTCGACGACGACGGCACGGCCACCCCGGAGTCCGCGCCGGTGCCCGGCGTGGGGCTCCGCGGAATGCGGGAACGGGTGACCGCCGTCGGCGGTCGACTGCGCGCCGAGGCGCGCAGCACGGGCGGTTTCACCGTGCACGCCGAACTGCCCGTGGAGGCGCCGTCATGATCCGGGTCCTGCTGGTCGACGACCAACCGCTCATCCGCAGCGGATTCCGCGCGCTGCTCGACGCCGAGGACGACATCACGGTGGTGGCCGAGGCCGCGGACGGCGTCGCGGCGGTGACGCTGGCCAGGCAGCACCGCCCCGACGTCGCGCTCGTCGACGTCCAGATGCCCGGCGTCGACGGCATCGAGGCGACCCGGCGCATCGCGGCGGACCAGGCCCTGACCGGAGTGCACGTCGTCATCCTGACCAACTACGGGTTGGACGAGTACGTCTTCGACGCGCTGCGCGCCGGCGCCGCCGGGTTCCTAGTCAAGGACATCCTGCCGGAGGACTTCCTGCACGCCGTCCGGGTCGCCGCGCGGGGCGACGCGCTGCTCGCACCGGCCATCACCCGCAAACTGATCGACCGGTACGTCACCCAACCGCCGCCGTCGAACGCCGTCGCCGCGTTGGCGCGGCTGACCGCCCGCGAACGTGAGGCCGTCGCCCTGGTCGCGCGGGGCCTGTCCAACGACGAGATAGCCGGCCGTATGGTGATCAGCCCGGTCACCGCCAAGACCCACGTCAACCGCGCGATGACCAAACTGCACGCCCGGGACCGCGCGCAACTCGTGATCCTCGCCTACGAGTCCGGTCTGGTCGTTCCCCGTGCCCACGGACCGGTCGCCGGCTGAAGCGGGAGACCGCCGGGTGAACCGGTGTAGCGACGTTCGCAGAGTGCGGAGTGGCGGCTCGGTCAGCTCGCGGTAACCGTCTGCCGAGGGGTGACCGGACGTTCGTCACTCCCGTGGACGGGACTTCACCCACTAGTCTGCGGTGAGTGAAGCGCCCCCTGCTCTTTGTGATCATGCCGTTCGGTGTGCGGTCCCTGGCCGACGGCACGGAACACGACTTCGACGCCTTCTACAGCCGGGTGCTGCGGCCGACAGCCGAAGCGGAGGGCTTCCGGATCCTGCGCATCGACGAGATCGTTGAAGCCGGCACCATCACCACCCAGGCGTTCAAACAGATCTACGCCGCAGACATCGTGCTGGCCGACGTCAGTGCGCCGAACAGCAACGTCTACTACGAGCTGGGCGTCCGGCAGGCGATCTCGCCGGGAGCCAGCATCTTGGTCGCGGAGAAGCAGACGCTCCTTCCGTTCGACATCGCCAGCCAGCGCGTCCTGCTCTACGACCGGGACTTCGACAATGACACGACGTTCGTTCGTCGACTCAGGTCTGCGTTGACCGTCACGAACGGGCCGGTCCGGAACCCCGTACAGGATGCGCTGAGGGAACTCGGCGTCGCCCCCGACCCGCAGCAGGACCAGGCCGCGTTCGAGCGGGAGTTCGCCTCCAAGATTGCCCGTGCCAAGCGGGACGAGCAGCTGGTCGCGGTCTGGCACTGGGCCAAGCAGTTCCGTAATCTGCCGGTTTCCGGCCTGCTCGCACTGGCCAACGAACTGGCCAGGGTGGAGGACTACGGGACGGCGGCTACGGTTCTCGAGGCGGCGTACCCCGCCGCCGACGAGGACTACGAAGTCCACCGCCAGCGAGGGTTCTACCTGAGGAAGTTCCAGGACTTCGAAGGTGGGTTGCGGGAGCTGAACCGGGCCTTGGAGCTCAACCCGCATGATCCGCAGACGCTCGGGATGCTGGGCGGCACGGTCAAGCGCCTCGGACGTTATGCCGAGGCTCTCGACTACTACGAACGGGCCATGCGCCTGGCTCCGAAGAGTTTGTACCTACGCGTCGCACACGCCGGCATGGTGATCCTGACCGACCCGGAGAACCCCGAGCGGGGCCGGGCGCTGTATCGCAACCTGCGCTCCGATATCGAGGAGACCGAGTACCTGGTTGGTGACTACTGGGCCGATCTGGTTGCGGCGGAGGCGAACCTGGTGCTGGGCGACTTCGAGCAGGCGCGTTCCCGGGCAGCGGACGCGGTGAAGAACGGCGCCCGTCCCGCCGATGCCCAGTCCGCCGCCGAGCAGATGCGGATGCTGGGCCAGTCGGGCGTCTACCCGGACGAAGCGGAAGCTCTCGCTGACTGGCTCGCGCGCGCCTCCCGTAACGAGGGCCGCGGTGGCGCGCCGGCCAACCGGCGGACCGAGCAACAGCACCTGGTCTTCCACATCTCCGACGTCCACTTCGGCACCAGCGGGCCGGGCGGGCGGCAGATGCACCGCTACCTCGACGATGAGAACTCCCGCCGGCTGAGCCTTGAACTGCGCGACGAATTCGCGCGGGCCCTGACCCACGAGGGATGCGACCCGGCCAACGCGACCATCGTCCTGTCCGGAGATCTGGTCTACACGGGCAAGCCTGAGGAGTTCGCCCTGGTTCGCACGTTCCTTCAGGAGTTGTGTGACGGTCTCGGCATGTCACATGACCAGGTGGTCATCGTGCCCGGGAACCACGACATCGACTGGGACGTGGCCCGCACCAGCCCGCAGAAACGCTTCGACAACTACCTGACATTCGCGCACGACTTCTATGGGGAAGACCTCTTCTACAAGATTTTTCCCCTCGTCACCTGGGACTTCCATGTCGGGCGGGACCGGCCGGAGCCGAGCGAGATCGTCTCGGTGCAGCAGCGTGGACCCATCACCTTCATCGGCCTGAACTCGTGCGTCTTCGAAGACCACCAACACCACTATGGGTTCATCGGCCTCAAACAGCTACGCCGCGTCTCCGAGTTGCTGGACGACCTGGCCGGCGACGCGATCAGAGCCGCCGTCATGCACCACCATCTGCTCCCGTATCCCGAACCGTTGACGCCGGCACGCCGAGCCGAGGAAGTCCTGCTGGACATGTCCACGGTGCGGGACGCGGGCATCGTCGAGCAGCGTCTGTCCCGGCTCGGGTTCTCCCTGGTCCTCCACGGCCACAAGCACAAGCCCCAGTTGCGGGAGACCTCCGTGCGGCAGCGGCCGGAGGGCTCCGCCTTCGCGGGCCGATCACTGATCGTCTCCGGTTGCGGCAGCACGGGGGTGGCAGAACAGGAGCTTGAACACAACCAGTCCAACCACTTCGCGATCATCAAGCTACTTCGCGATCGGCGTGAGCGAGGTGCCGACTTCCTCCGGGTGGAGTGGCGGGAGATGGCCGTTCAGCTCGGGGCGGAGTGGGTGTCCGGTGGCCGCTGGGTGCTGAAGGGATAGGTGGGGGATGAGCACCGCCGACGGCCTGCCCGGCAAACCCCGGCGGCCAGTGCGCCACCCGCGAAATCTCACCGGTCCACCGCTGCCACGGATCAGGGAAGACGCGGCAACCTTCGCCGGTCTGGACGCGGTCTTCGCCTGGGCCGAGGCGTCGGCGGAGGCAACCGTCCGTTGGTACCTGTGGCGCAAGACCAGTCGCTCGCGCTGGTCGAAGGCCTGTCGCGGGCTGGCCATCGGCTTCGGCGTGGGTGGTGGGCTGGTGCCCCTGCTGCACGCCGCGAATGCCAACCTGCCCGCCCCCGAGTGGGGATTCGTGTCCCTGGCTGCGGCCGGGGGCTTCCTCCTCGCGGACCGGTTGTTCGGTTTCAGTTCGTCCTGGATGCGATTCATGCGCACGCAAGCCGTCCTGCAATCCGAACTCACCCAGGCGAGGATCGGCTACCTGGCCTGGTTGAGCCGCAATGCCGAGTGCGGCACACCTCCACCAGACCAGGTGCAGGAGTTCTTCCAACTCGTGGAAGCGCTTGTCACAGCGACGACCCGGGCGGTGGTCCAGGAGACGTCGATGTGGGCCGACGACCTCCTCGCTCAACTGGAGCAAACGGCCTCCGGCCTGGTCATGCCCGCACCCATGGCCGGGCCGGCGCTGGACCCGCCGGTGGCCCCGGTCCGCCCGCAGCCGGTTCCGAACCCGCCAGCGGGTTGCTGACCGGCAGGGAAGTCCGTCGACAGGGCCTCGACCCGTTGCGGTCGCCTCTCCTCATCGGTGCAAAGACCGACACCGCGTTGAGGGCGGAGGCACGCCGACGACACCGCTGCGACCGGCCCTGCCGGGACGACCGGCCCGGGCCGGACGGGACGGCCGTCCCTGTCGGCCGGGACGACCGGCCGCGCACTGTGCGCCACAGGGAGCGGGCCAGGCAGCGGCCCGCCTGGCAGGAGGAGCACTGGTGCGTACGAGAGGAAGAGCCCGCGGCCGGCGACGGCCCGGCCCCGGCCGGTGGTGGCGGAGTTGTGCCGCCGTCCTGGCCGGGCTGATGGTGGCGACCGCCCACCAGACACCGGCACCGGCGTCCGACCCGGTGACCTTCGACGACGGCCAGGCGCGGGCGGCGCTGTTCGCCGCGGCCGTGCAGCTGACCGGACCGGACACCGTCGGGCTGAAGAACACCCTGCTCACCGCCGAGCTGTTGGACTGGCGTGCGGCGAACCCGGCCGCCGGCAGCGGCGAGGTGACCGCCCACGCGACGGCGGTGCGGGCGCTGGCCGACGAGGCGGCGCCGGACAGCGGGGGTGACCAGTTGTCCCGGTTCGCGTTGGCCTCGGCGGTGCTGGCGAAGCTCTCCGGCGACGGCAGCCCGGCCACGGTGAACGGGCCGGCGGTCCGGGCGTTCCTCGCCAGCACGGTCGGCGCGGAGGGCGCCAACGTGGTCCAGGACGCCCTCGACCTGGTCCGGGGCGGCTACCAGGACGCGGCGTGGAACGCCCGGGTGCGGGACGTCGCCGGCGTTACCTGGCGGGCCCTGCACGAGCGGGCCGCCGCCGACGACGCGTTGGCGACCGGGTGGGACGCGGCGTTCGCGGCCCGTACCGGCGCCAGTGTGCGGGCCGGGGAGGCGACGCTGCTGGCCGTGCAGGTCCACCCGCCGCGCTCCGGCAACCCCGGCACGCTCGGCCACTACGTGCCGCTGGCGGCGCTGCGGGCCGAGAGCGGCGACCGGGCGGGTTACCGGGCGCTGCTCGAGCAGCAGGCCACCCGGGTGCTGACGGTGTTGGAGTCCGACGCGAACACCCGGATCACCGAGGTGATCCACTACTCCACCACCTATGTGCTCAACCAGGATCCGAAGCCGGACGCCGCCACCCGCGAGGCCGAGCGGATCAAGACCGAGAGCAACAAGAAGATCTTCGAGGGCCTCGGTGAGACGGTCAACGTGCTGTCCACCCTGATGGGGTTCGCCGACCCGCGTTTCGGCAAGCAGCTGCAGACCATCGGCAAGGCGGTGGTCACCTCGGTGACCGCGATCAACTCGTACGTGACCACGGTGCTCGGGCAGGGGCTGACGGCGGCGGCGACGGCGATGGGCACCGCGGTGCTCACCGGCAACCTGCTCGGCGCGGCGATGAGCCTGGTGACGCTGTTCACCGGCGGCGGGCCCGACCCCAACGCGCTCATCCTCGGCGAGATCGCCAAGCTGCGGGAGCAGATCAACCGGCTCGCGGTGGGGATGAACAACCGGTTCGACCGGATCGAGTCGGCACTCAACACCATGTACGCCGACCTGGTCGGCCTGCTCACCGACCTGACCCGCTCGGTAGCCGAGGTCCGCGCCCGGCTCGGCCACATCGCCACCCAGCTGCAGACCATCGAAAGCAAGATCGACTCGATGGCGTTGGCGATCCACGTCGCACTGCAGAGCATCGAGCAGGACGACCTCAACACGGTGATCACCACGTACGTGCACCACCGGGAGATCGCCGGCGTTCCGATCCCGGACTACGACACCGTCTACTACCCGAAGGCGGAGTCGCCCACGTTCAAGTTCGCCACGATCGACGCGGCGAACCAGGGGACCTACACCGCGCCGTCCGGCGCGAGCCTGACCGACCCGGTCTCGGTGCTGAACACCTACCTGCCGGAAGGGTCGATCAACTACCTGACGAGTTGGGCCGCCGCCCGGGTCGGTGGCAGCTGGCCCAACGAGCGGGTGGCCAACCCGGCGGCGTGGAGCACCGCGGCCCGCACCTACAACATCCTGCAACTGGAGAACCCGCAGTACGCGGCACGCGTCTCCAGCGCCCGCGCGGGCGCGGTCGCCGACGCCGGCGACCGGATCAACCAGCGGGTACGCCGGTTCAGCGAGCCCGCCGACGGCGGCGCGACCAACGCCCTGTTCACCAGGTTGGTGCAGGACTACCGCGACGCGATGTCGGACTGGGCCGCCCAGGTGGAGGAGATCCGGCGGGCGGTCATGTGGAACGGCCAGGACGTGCCGTTGCCGCAGTACGACCTGTGGGGCACCGCCGACCAGGCGGTCGAGGCCCGGATCCCGGAGGCGTCGACGATGTCGTCGTGCTCCGGAACCCAGGGTTCGCGTGCCGTCCCGTCCACCCTGCGGCGGGCGACCCTGCCCAACGCCTACCACCTCGCCGACCACGGCCTGCCGACCGCCAAGCGTCCCCAGTTCCACACCTGCTACCAGGCGCGCTTCGTCAACATCGTGGAGAACGAGGGACCCCGCTTCCACACCACCAGCGGCGATCTGGAGATCACCGTACGGTCGCGGGTCAAGTGGCACGGCGGTGACTGGCAGGTCGCGCAGACCGCCACCCGGGTCTTCCCGGTCGGCACCTACTGCTCGTGGGACGTCCGGTCCCACGAGCCGAACGGCTACTGCCGCGACGAGGTCTACTACCTCAACCAGCTGTGGAGCGCCAGCTACCGGCCGAGCTTCGAGTCGGCGCCGGTCGCCCCGGTCGCCGCCGCGACCGAGACCGCCCGCGCGAAGGCGTCGGCGATGCTGGCCGGCCGGCAGCGCTACTTCTACCGCGTGGTGCTCGACGGCAGCGGGCTCGTCGCACCGGCCGGCGGACACAGCTGGGACAACTCCCGGATCCTGTGGCAGCGCGGCAAGGCGGTCTCCGACGCCGTCCGCATGCTGCAGGCCTACTCGGAGCTGGGCTGGGCCAGGGCGCTGGAATCCGACGACGCGATGAACGGCATGCTGTTCGGCACCCGGTCGCTGCCCGGCGACTGGGCACGACCGCGCACCGACGTCGACCAGTCGGTCAACCAGCACTTCCAGAACACGTTCCGGCGTGCGCTGGGCAACTACGGCGACTGTGTGCAGGCCGACGCGTGGGATCCGTGCGCCGACGACCGGTCCGGGTTCGACCCGCGGACCGGCCAGCCGCAGTACGGGTTCGCCTGCCCGCAGGCCGACGTGCCGGGCCGGCCGCGTGACCCGATCGGGTCGTGTCTGGTCAGCGTCGGCGACATCCGCGTCGGGCTGCTCGCCGAGCGGTACGCGTACTGGTCGGGACGGATCGCCGCCGGCAGCCACGTCGAGGGCCTGCCGAAGGTGAGCGCATCGGTCGACTACACCCGCGCGGTCAACGCCAACCTGCACTGAGCGGTGTCCGGCCGCGCCGAGCGGCGGGCCAGGACGGTACTGAAATCCGATGGGTCGGGACGTCCGGGGGGCGTCCCGACCCACCACAATCGACAGACTGCTACCGACGAGAGGACGAGACGATGGAGTTGGCAAGCGGCGGCGAAGCCGACAACCGGATCCTGCTGATCGCCAGCGACAACACCTTCGCGCACACCTACCTCAGCCTGGCCGAGTTGCTGGCCGAGCCGGCCGACGGCGGCAAGCTCGGCGGTGCCGTCGAGTTCTTCGACGGCACCGGACGCCGCCTCGCACCGGTGTTCGACGCGCAGTGGCTGCTGACCGACCTGCGGCCCAGCGGCGACCCGGCCGACCCGGCCGCGCTCCAGCGCCGCCTCCAGGCGGTACGCGACCACCTGGAGTGGTTCCTCACCACCTACCCCGACGTCGCCGAGCGGTCCCGGATGAGCGTCACCGAGGCGATCGCCAGCCTGCCCCGGCTCGGCGACGCCGCCCTGGCCGACGACCTCGACCTGCTGCCGTGGCACCACCAGGGCAACCGCGGCAACTTCCTGCACAACGCGATGCACGCCGCCGGCTGGGCGCACTGAGCGGCCGCACCGGGTCGGAGGCCGCCGTGGCACCGGACAACCACCCCCCGCCGTCACCGGACGCCGCGCGCCGGGTACGCCGCTGGCTGCTGGCCGGGGCGACAGCCGCCGTGGCGCTGCTCGTCCTGGCCGGCCAGCTCCAGCAGCGCGACGGCGCGCTGTTCGGCCCCAGCTCACTCACCGCGGTCTTCGCCGCCGCCTTCACCGCCTGCGGTGGACTGGTGCTGGCCGGCGTCGCCGGTCACCCGGTCGGCCGTCTGATGCTCGCCGCCGGCCTGCTCGCCGTCGTCGAGACACTCGCGCTCAGCTGGTCGTCGTGGCCACCGCTGGCGTGGCTGGCGCAGTGGCTGTGGTGGCCGCCGTACACCCTGGTCTTCCTGGCCCTGCTGCTCTTCCCGGACGGGCGGCTGCCCGGACGGCGCTGGCGGGCCGTGGCCGCCGTCCTCGTCGGCTGCGCGAGCATCTCCGCGGCCGCTTTCGCGGTCGCCGCCGTCGACGACCCACGCGGCCTGCTGCTGACCGGCGAACCGGCCGCCACCGGCCGGGCGCGGCTGCTCGTCCAGCTCGCCCTGGTGACGATCGCCGTGGAACTGCTGGCGGTCGGTGCGGTCCTCGGCTCGCTGGTGCGCCGGTGGCGCCGTGCGGTGGGGGAGACCCGCCAGCAACTCGCCTGCCTGTTCGTCGCCGGAACCCTGTTCCTGCTCGGTTTCGTGCTCGACGGGCTGAACCTCGCCGGCGCCTGGGTGCTGATGGTGGTGGCCGTCCCGGGCGGTCTCACCCTCGCGGTGCTGCGATACCGGCTCTACCAGCTGGAACAGGTGATCAACCGGGCCCTGGTCTGGTCGGTGATGAGCCTGCTGGTGGTCGCCGGGTTCGTGGCCACCGTCGCGTTGCTGCGGGACCTGCTCCTCGCCGGCGACACCTCCAACGCCTCGCTGGTCGCGACCGGGCTGATCGCGGTCGCCTTCGAACCGGTACGCCACCGGGTGCAGCGCGGCGTCAACCGGCTGCTGTACGGCGACCGCGACGACCCGTACGGCGTGTTGACCCGGCTCGGCGGACTGCTGGCGAACACCGTGCAGCCGCACGCCGTACCGGCGCTGCTGACCGGCACGATCGCCCGGTCGCTGCAGGTGCCGTACGTCGCCGTCGAGGTCGACGACCCGGCCGGCGCCGATCTGGCCGACGCCGTGTACGGCCGGTCGACCGGCTCGACCGAGCGCTTCGACATGGTGACCCACGGCGAGCGGGTCGGCCAGCTGGTCGTGGCGCACCGCCGGCCCGGGGACCGCTTCACGCCGGTGGAGCGTCGGTTGCTCAGCGAGGTCGCCGGGCACGCCTCGGTGGCGGTGGCGACCGCGCGGCTGATCCGTGACCTGCGGGACTCCCGGGAGCGGCTGGTCCTGGCCCGCGAGGAGGAACGCCGCCGGCTGCGCCGGGATCTGCACGACGGCCTGGGGCCGACCTTCGCCGGCATGTCGATGCAGGTACGCGCGGCCAGCAAACTCGCCGCCGGCAGTGACCGCCTCGGGCCCATCCTGGCCGAGCTGGCCGAGGAGCTGCGGACCTGCACGGCGGAGGTCCGCCGGCTGGTCGACCAGCTCCGCCCGGCCGCCCTCGACCAGGGGCTGGAGGCGGGGCTGCGGACCGAATGCCAACGCTTCGACGGGCCGGGGCTGCGGGTACGGCTGCACGTCGGCGCCGACCTGCGGGTGCTGCCGGCGGCGGTGGAGGTGGCGGCGTACCGGATCGTCGCCGAGGCGCTGTCCAACGTGGCGAAGCACGCCCGGGCCGGCCGGTGCGAGGTCCAGGTACGCCGTGACGGCGGCACGCTGCTGGTGGAGGTGACCGACGACGGTGTCGGCGCGGCCCGCCCCCGACCCGGCGGCGTCGGCCTGGACTCGATCCGGCAGCGGGCGGTCGAACTCGGGGGAGGATGCGAGATCGGGGACAACCCGGACGGCGGGACGGTGGTGCGGGTCCGGTTGCCGTGGCCGGATCATGGCTGAACGGGACGACGGTCCGGGTGGGACGACGGGTGAGGAGCGGGCATGCCGGAACCGGCACGGGTGCTGATCGTGGACGATCACCCGGTGGTGCGCCGCGGCCTGCGGGCCATGCTCGACGGCGAGCCGTGGGTGGCGCGGGTGCTGGAGGCCGCGTCCTGCGCGGAGGCGCTCGCGGCGGTCGTGCACCAGCAGGTCACCGTGGTCGCGATGGACATCGCCCTGCCCGACGGCGACGGGCTGCGGGCCACCACGCAGATCCTGCGGCACCGGCCGGACATCGCGGTGCTGATGCTGACCATGGCCGACGACGACGATCTGGTCGCGCGGGCGCTGCGGGCCGGCGCCCGCGGCTACCTGCTCAAGGACACCGACCCGGACGTGGTGGTCGACGCCCTGCGTACCGCGGCTCACGGCGGGCTGGTGCTCGGCCCGGGAGTCCGGCTGCCCGGGGCGTCCGCACCGGCCGACCGGTCGCTGCCACCGGCGGCGTTGCCGCCGCCGTTCGACCAGCTCACGCCGCGCGAACAGGAGATCCTGCGGCACCTGGCGGCGGGGGAGGGCAACGCCGAGATCGCCCGGCGGTTCGGGATCAGCCCCAAGACGGTACGCAACCAGTCGTCGGCCGTCTTCGCGAAGCTCGGTGTGGGCGACCGGGTGCAGGCGGCGCTGCTGGCCCGCGACGCCGGCATCGTGGCGCCGCCCGCACCCCGGCGTAGCGAACGCTGAACCGGTCGCGCCGCCGGGCACGGCCGGTGGGAGGGAGCGTCAGGACGCCGTCGGCCGGGCCGTCGCCGTGGTGGCCCCCGGGGCGGTGAGCGGCGCGGCACCGAACGACACGGCGAACCGCTTGCACCAGATCGACACGCTGCGCAGCCCGTCCAGGTCCACCGACGCCGGGATGTCGTACGCCTGGTCGCCGATGTTGCCCTTGAGCCGGCCCAGCTCGACCCAGCGGCCGTCGTCGAACACCTGCCAGCCGGCACGGCCGGGCAGCACCTCCCGGTCGGTGAGCCAGACCCGCAGGTCGGGACCGTCGGACGTGTCAAGTCCGCGCAGCAGCAGCTGGTGACGGCCGTCGGCGAGGCGGACCACCTGTGCCCGGCCGCTGGTGTCGTGCTCGTGGGTGACGAAGTCGCCGGCGGCGAGGACCACGTCGGCGGGCGCCGGGTCGGTCGTCAGCGGCCCGGCCGGGCCGGTCGGCTCGGCCAGCGTCGGCAGTGCCTCGCGCACCTCCCGGTCGGTCACCAGCCGCCACGGCTGGAACAGGTACAGACCCACCCCGAGCCCGGCGACGACCACGACGGCGAGAACGGACAACAGCCAGCGTCTTCTGCGCATGCCGTGACGGTAAGCCCATCCGGGGCGGGAAGATCTTTCCGTCCGCTTACGGCCCTCCCGCCGGCGGATCGCGGGCGTCCGCACCGGGCGGCCGGTGGGTAGCGTTCCGGTCCATGGGGCATCACGTGCTCGTCGTCGACGACGACCGGACGGTCAGCGACGTCGTCCGGCGCTACCTCGAGCAGGACGGTTGCCGGGTCCGGCTCTGCTTCGACGGTGCCGACGCGCTCGCCGCGGTCGAGACCGCGCCACCCGACCTGGTCGTGCTCGACCTGATGATGCCGGGCCTGGACGGCATGGAGGTGTGCAGGCGGCTGCGGGCCCGACGCCCCGGCCTACCGGTCGTCATGCTGACCGCGCTCGGTGACGAGGCCGACCGGGTCGCCGGGCTGGAGGTCGGTGCGGACGACTACGTGACGAAGCCGTTCTCCCCCCGGGAGCTGGTGCTGCGCATCCGGTCGGTGTTGCGGCGCGCGGCGCCCCGCGACGCGGGATCCCCGGAGGTGCTGCGCGACGGCGACCTGACGGCGGACACCGGACGGCGGGTCGCCCAGCTCGGCGCGGACCCCCTGGCGCTGACCGTGCGGGAGTTCGACCTGCTCGCGTTCCTGCTGCGCCACCCCCGGCGGGCCTGGTCGCGGGCCGAGTTGCTGGACCGCGTGTGGGGTTGGCGCTTCGGCGACCAGTCCACCGTCACCGTCCATGTCCGGCGGCTGCGGGAGAAGATCGAACAACACCCCGCGCAGCCGCGGCGCATCGTCACCGTGTGGGGCGTCGGCTACCGGTACGAACCCCAGGGGCCGGCCCGGTGAGGGACCTCCTGCTCATCGGCCTCTACGCGTTGGTCGCCGGCGGGGCCGTCGGGGCGCTCGGTGTCGGCGCGCTGCGGCTGGTCCGCCACCGCTCGATCCTCGCCCATGTGGCGGTGCTGCTGGCCGTCACGATCGCGTCGGTGGCCGCGGGAGTCACGGCGGTCGCGCAGGCGATGTTCCTTTCCGCGCACGACCTTCAGGTGGTGCTCGTGACGGTCGCGGCGTCCGCGGCGGTCAGCCTGGCCGTCGGGGTGGCCTTCGCCCGCCGGCTGGCGCGGGCGGCGGTGTGGGCCGACCAGGCCCGGCAGTGGGAACGCCAGCTGGAGGCCGGCCGCCGCGAGCTGGTCGCGTGGGTCTCCCACGACCTGCGTACGCCGCTGGCCGGGCTGCGGGCGATGGCGGAGGCACTGGAGGACAGGGTGGTCGACGACCCGGCGACGGTGGCGGAGTACCACCACCGGATCCGGGTCGAGACGGATCGGATGACGCGCCTGGTCGACGACCTGTTCGAGCTGTCACGGATCACCGCCGGCGTGCTGCGGCCCGCACTGTCCCCGGTCCCCCTGGGCGAGGTCGTCTCGGACGCGATCGCCGCCACCGCGCCGCTGGCCGCGGACCGGCGGGTGCGGGTGCTCGCCCCGGAGACCGGCTGGCCGACGGTCCGGGCCGTCGAGGCCGAACTCGCCCGCGTCGTGACGAACCTGCTGGTCAACTCCGTGCGGTACACGCCACCGGACGGCACGGTACGCATCGACGCCGGCCACGACGAGAAGGACGTGTGGCTCGCCGTCTCCGACACCTGCGGCGGCATTCCCGAGGCGGACCTGCCCCGGCTGTTCGACGTGGCCTTCCGGGGCGAACGGGCCCGCACTCCCGCGCCGGCCGGGGCCGACCACGGCGCGCCGACCGGCGGGGGGCTGGGCCTGGCGATCGTGCGTGGACTGGTCGAGGCGCACGGCGGGCGGGTGCACGCGCACAACGTCGCCGAGGGGTGCCGTTTCGTCGTACACCTGCCGGCCGCCCCGGCGAGCTGACGAGCCGGCGGCCGGGCGGGAACGTCGCCGGACGTCAGCGGCCCGGTTGCCGCTGGCGGTGCGGGCGGGCCAGCCACACCGGGTCGAGGTCGGGCGGCGCCGGTGGGGCACCCAGATCCGTCGGCTGGTAACCCTGCGGGTAACCGGGGTAGGTGCGGTTGCGCGGCGCGTGCGTCAACCGGCTCGTGGCACGCGGCGG
>JAEYGD010000251.1 GCA_023402505.1 Actinomycetes bacterium | reverse complement strand
ACTCCGGCCGGTCCCCTCCCGGCCGGCTCGACTCCGGCCGGCCCCCTCCCGGGCCGCCGGACCGGGCAGTTGGGCGGCCGGGGCCGGCGGGCGGCCGGGTCGGAGCCGTCACCGCGGAGCGCCGGTGAGCCGGTCGGCCGCCCGGTCGTCCACGGCGTCGTAGGCGTCCGCCGCCGTACGGACCGCCGCTCCGGTCACCGCCACCCGCGCACCCAGGTCACCGAGCCAGGCGTGCACCGCCCGCTCCCAGTCGGCCAGTGCCGCCCCCGCCGACCACTCCGGTGCCGCCAGCACCAGGCCGGTCGACCCGGCCAGGCCGTGCGCCAGCCGGTACGCGTCGTCGGCGAGCGCGGACGCGCCCCGGCGCAACGCGTCCGGCCGGACGCTGAACGTCTCCTCGGTCATCCCCACCCCCGTGGCGTAACGGACCTCGACGGAACGAAACGCTAGGCGGGCGTGGCACCGCCGTGCGTGCCCTGTGGACGACCGGCCGTCGCCGTACCGTGGAGTTGTCCACAGCCGTTGCCCGGCCCGCCGCCGACGGCTAATCTGCCGGCCGCCCGCGCCGGTAGGGTGAGCGCGTGATCGTCGCGGTCGGCATCGACGTGGTCCTGGTGGAGCGGTTCGCCCGGGCGCTGACGCGGACGCCGCTGCTCGCCGACCGGCTGTTCACCGAGGCCGAGCGGTACACCCGCTCCGGCAACCCCCGCTCACCCGAGTCGCTCGCCGCCCGCTTCGCCGCCAAGGAGGCGGTGGCCAAGGCGCTCGGCGCGCCGGCCGGGTTGAGCTGGCACGACTGCGAGATCGTGCCCGACCCGGACGGCCGGCCCTGGCTGACCGTGTCCGGCACGGTCGCCGCGGCCGCGGCCGAGCGGGGGGTCAACCGGTGGCACCTCTCGCTGTCGCACGACGGTGGGATCGCCTCGGCCATGGTGGTCGCGGAACGCTGAACGGGTGCGTGCCCGGCGCGGGGCACGGGACGGGAGTGGCATGAGACCGGTGTGGCGGGTGGCGGACGTACGTGCCGCGGAGGCGGGCCTGATGGCGACGCTTCCGCCCGGAACCCTGATGCAGCGCGCCGCGGCCGGCCTCGCCCGCCGCTGCGCGCTCCTGCTCGCCGACCGGGGCGGCGTGTACGGCGCCGGGGTGCTACTGCTGGTCGGCTCGGGGGACAACGGCGGTGACGCGCTGTTCGCCGGCGCCCGCCTGGCCGGGCGCGGTGCCGCCGTCTCGGCGCTGCTGCTGACGCCGGGCCGGGCGCACGCCGCGGGGCTGGCCGCGTTCCGGGCCGCCGGTGGTCGCCTGGTCGAGCGCCCGCCCGCCCAGCTCGACCTCGTGCTCGACGGCATCGTGGGGATCGGCGGCAGCGGCGGGCTCCGCGAGACCGCCGACCAGCTCGCCGCCAGCCTGGTGCGGCACTGCGGCCGGGACGGCGACCGGGCGACCGTCGTCGCGGTGGACGTGCCCAGCGGGGTGGCGGTGGACACCGGCCACGTGCCGCTCTCCGCCGCCGGCCGGCCGGCCGCCGTCCACGCGGACGTGACGGTGACCTTCGGTGCGCTGAAGCCGGCCCTGGTGGTCGGCCCGGCCGCCCCGCTCGCCGGTCACGTCGAGCTGGTGGACATCGGGCTGGAGCCCTGGCTGCGCGGTACCCCGGCGCTGCGGGTCACCGAGTGGTCCGACATCGTCGAGTGGTGGCCGCGGCTCGGCGCCGCCTCGGAGAAGTACAGCCGGGGCGTCGTGGGTGTCGCCACCGGCTCGGCCACCTACCCCGGTGCGGCGGTGCTGTCGGTCGCCGGCGCGCTGGCCGGCCCGACCGGCCTGGTCCGGTACGCCGGGGGCGCCCGGGCCGAGGTGCTGCGCCACCATCCGTCGGTGATCGCCACCGAGCGGGTCGCCGACACCGGACGGGTGCAGGCGTGGGTCTGCGGCTCCGGGCTCGGCACCGGCGACGAGGCGGGTGCCGAGCTGCGTGCCGTGCTCGCGGCGCCGGTGCCGGCGGTGCTCGACGCGGACGCGCTGACCCTGCTCGTGGACGGCTCGCTCGCCGAACAGCTCCGGCGGCGGGACGCCCCCATCGTGGTCACCCCGCACGACCGGGAGTTCACCCGGCTCTGCGGCGAGACGCCGGGCGCCGACCGGGTGGCCGCCACCCTGCGCCTCGCGGCCTGGATGAACGCGGTGGTGCTGCTCAAGGGCGACCGCACGGTGATCGGCACGCCGGACGGCCGGGCGTACGTCAACCCGACCGGCACCCCGGCGCTGGCCACCGGCGGGACCGGGGACGTGCTGGCCGGACTGCTCGGGTCGCTGCTCGCGGCGGGTCTCGCCCCGGAGCGGGCCGCCGCGGCGGCCGCGTACCTGCACGGGCTGGCCGGCCGTGCGGCGGCCCGGAACGGCCCGGTGACCGCCTCCGACGTGGCGACCGCACTGCGGCCGGTCCTGGCCCGCCTTCCCTGACCGGCCCTGTCCGCCCTCCGGCGGTGATCAGCTCAGTAGGCTGGGGGCATGTGGCAGGCCGAGGTGCGCGTCGACCTTGACGCGATCCGTGAGAACGTGAGCCGGCTGAAGGCCGGCACGAGCGCCGAGCTGATGGCGGTGGTCAAGGGCGACGGGTACGGCCACGGCATGGTCCCGGCGGCCCGTGCCGCGCTGGACGGCGGCGCCGACTGGCTCGGCGTCTGCACCCTCGACGAGGCGCTCACCCTGCGCCGGGCGGGGATCACCGTGCCGGTGCTGGCCTGGCTGCTCGCGCCGGGCCTGCCGTTCCACGAGGGGGTGACCGCCGGGGTCGACCTCGGCGCGGCCAGCCTGCCGCAGCTCGACGAGATGATCGAGGCGAGCCGGTCGGCCGGTCGGCCGGCCCGGCTGCATCTGAAGATCGACACGGGCCTGTCGCGGGGCGGCGCGACCGTCTCCGACTGGCCGGCCCTGCTCGACGCCGCCGCCAAGGCGCAGGCCGACGGCCTGGTCGAGGTGGTCGGCGTGTGGAGCCACTTCGTGTACGCGGACTCGCCCGGTCACCCCACCACCGACCGGCAGCTCGCCGTCTTCCACGAAGGGCTGGGCATGGTGGAGAAGGCGGGACTGCGCCCGCACTACCGCCATCTCGCCAACTCGGCGGCCACACTGACCCGGCCGGACGCGCACTTCGACCTGGTCCGTCCCGGTCTGGCCGTCTACGGACTCTCCCCGGTGGCCGGCGAGAGCTACGGGCTGCGCCCGGCGATGACCGCCCGCGCCCGCGTCATGCTCACCAAGCGGGTCCCGGCGGGCGTCGGGGTCTCCTACGGCCACACGTACACCACCGAACGGGAGAGCAACCTCGCGGTGGTCCCGCTCGGCTACGCCGACGGGGTGCCCCGGCACGCGTCCAACAGCGGCCCGGTGCAGCTCGGTGGCGTCCGCCGTACGGTCTCCGGCCGGGTCTGCATGGACCAGTTCGTCGTCGACTGCGGCGACGACCCGGTCGCGGCCGGCGACGTCGTCACCCTCTTCGGCAGTGGCCTGGACGGGGAGCCCACCGCCGACGACTGGGCCGAGGCGATCGGCACGATCAACTACGAGATCGTCACCCGGTTCGGCAGCACCCGGGTGCCCCGCGTCTACGACGGCGAGCGCCCGTGACGTCGTCCCGCCCCCGGGTCCCGCTGCCCCGTTCCGGCCATGCCCGGGCCGCCGTCGGCGCGCTGGCCGCCGTCGGGGTCGCGGCCGCCGGTCTCGCGGCGGGCATCGCGACCGAACGCGCGCTGGTCCGCCGCTTCAAGGCCGACCCCACCGACCGGTACGCGGGCGAGGTCTTCGGCGAGCAGCGCTACGACGAGGCGCTGTGCGTGCAGATGCCGGACGGCACCGACATCCACGTCGAGGTGGTCGAGCCGACCCGGCCGGCGAGCGGGAACCCGACCGTCGTACTGGTCCACGGGTTCTGCCTGGACATGGGGACCTTCCACTTCCAGCGCAAGCTGCTCGCCGAACGGGGCGAGCACCGGATCGTGGCGTACGACCAGCCGGGGCACGGCCGCTCCGGCCGCCTGGAGACCGGCGAGTACGACCTGACCGCGCTCGGCCGGACCCTGCGCACGGTGATCGACCGCACCGCCCCGGAGGGCCCGCTGGTGCTGGTCGGCCACTCGATGGGCGGCATGACGATCATGGCGTTCGCGGAGCTCTTCCCGGAGATGTTCGGCGACCGGGTGGTGGGGACCGTGCTGATGGCCACCTCGGGCGGTCTGCTCGCCGAGACCAAACTGGTCGCCCCGGCCCTCCTCGGTCGGGTGGGCACCCCGGTGCTCTACATGGTGAGCAACGCCACCCGCTACGGCGGCACGGTGATCGACCGGGCACGGAAGTCCACCAGCAACGTGGCCTGGCTGCTCACCCGCAAGTACGGTTTCGGCACCCGCCGGCCCAGCCCGGCGCTGGTGTCGTACGTGGAGGAGATGAACTCCCGGACGTCCGCCGACACGGTGACGCGCTACCTGCGGACGATCGCCACCCACTCGCGGTTCCCGGCGCTGGCCGCGCTCAGCGGCACGCCGGTGCTGGTGGTCGTCGGCGACAAGGACATGATCACGCCGGTGACGCACTCGGAGGAGATCGTCCGGCGGCTGCCGCACGCCGAGTTCGTCAAGATCCCGGACAGCGGGCATGTCGTGATGCTGGAGCACGCCGACGACGTCAACGCCGCGCTGGTGCGGTTCCTGGAGTCCCTGTGAGCGCGAGGAGTGCAGCGCAGCGGAGCCCCGCAGTCGCGAACCGGGGGGAATTGTGAGCGCGAGGAGTGCGGCGCAGCGGAGCCCCGCAGTCGCGAACCCGGGGGGAATTGTGAGCGCGAGGAGTGCGGCGCAGCGGAGCCCCGCGGTCGCGAACCGGGAGCAACTGTGAGGGTCACCCTGCCGACCGTCGAGGACACGCACGCCTTCGGCCGCCGGCTGGCCGGCGTGCTGCGCGCCGGGGACCTGTTGCTGCTGACCGGCCCGCTGGGCGCCGGCAAGACGGCGCTCACCCAGGGCATCGGCGCCGGGCTCGGCGTGACCGGGGACGTCACCTCGCCCACCTTCGTGATCGCCCGCGTCCACCAGCCGGACCGGGTCCTGGGCGGCCGGGTGGCGCTCGTACACGCCGACGCGTACCGCCTCGGCGCCGCCGCCGACCCGCGCGCCGAGATCGACGACCTGGACCTGGACGCGTCGGTGGACGAGTCGGTGACCGTGGTCGAGTGGGGGGAGGGGCTGGTGGAGCAGCTCGTCGACGCGCACCTGCGGGTCCGGATCGACCGCCGGGACGACGACACCCGGGTGGTCGACCTGGAACCGGTCGGCGGCGACTGGGCGACCCGGTTGGCCGCGCTGGGCTGAGGCGGTGCCCGGCGGCCCGGTGCCCGGCGGCCCGAGGCGGCCCGGGGGCTCGGCGGCCCGAGGCGGCCCGGGCTCGGCGGCTCGGGAGGCCCGGCGGCCCGGGGGGAGGCCCGGTGCGGCCCAGTGCGGGGTCGTGTCGGACCGGCGGCCTAGAGTGCGCGGGACCGACCCGACCGGAAAGGCCGCCCATGCCCGACGACGCTCCCACCCTGGATCTGCTGGCGCTGCTGCCGGAGCAGTGGCTCGCCGTGCTCGCCCCGCACCTCGACCCGGCCCGCACGGCCGCGCTCGCCCGTTTCGTCGCCGGGGAGTACGCCACGCAGACCGTCTTCCCGCCCGTCGAGGACCTCTTCTCGGCGTACCGGCTCTGCGCGCCGGCGGACTGCCGCGTGCTGATCCTCGGGCAGGACCCGTACCACCGGGTGGGGCAGGCGCACGGGCTCAGCTTCAGCGTCCGGGACGGGGTGGCGGTGCCGCCGTCGCTGCGTAACGTCTTCAAGGAACTCGGTGCGGATCTGGGCGTGCCGAAGCCGGCCGGCGGCAACCTCAGCGGCTGGGCCGCGCAGGGCGTGCTGCTGCTCAACGCGGTGCTGACGGTCCGCCAGGGCAGCCCGGGCTCGCACGCCAACTCCGGTTGGGAGGAGTTCACCGACGCCACGATCCGCGCGCTGGACGCGCTGGAGAGCCGCGTGGTCTTCCTGCTCTGGGGCGGGTACGCCCGCAAGAAGGCGGCGCTGGTCACCAACCCGCGGCACGTGGTGCTGGAGGCCGGCCATCCCAGCCCGATGAACCCGCGTGGCTTCCTCGGCAGCCGCCCGTTCAGCGCGGCCAACAAGGCGCTCGCCGACGCCGGCCTGCCGACGATCGACTGGGAACGCACGGCCGGCTGACCCAGGCGCGGGCCGGGGCCTGCGCGGGCGGGGGCCTGCGCGGGCCGGTCCCGCGCGAGCTGGGTGGGGCGGGGCGGGGCGGGGAATCGGCGGGCGGCGCCCGGTGCTCGGCGCCCGGTGCTACACCGGGCCGCTGTCCGGGTCGGAGGACCGGGACGTCGACCCGCTGGTACCGGCCCGGGCACGCCAGCGGGCCAGCAGCGCGGCGGTCCTCGGATCGGTCAGCTCCACCCGGGCCAGGGGCACCACCGGGTAGCTGCGCTCGCCGTGTCGTACCTCGATGGCGTCCGGCAGCTCCTCGCACATCTGGGCGCGGATCTCGCCGTACCGCGTGCGCCAGTGGTGGTCGCCCGGCTCCTCCGGTTCCAGCCGCAGACCGCCGAAGTCACCCCAGCGTGCGTTCCATCGCTGCCCGTACGCCGCCTCGATCCAGTCGGTGAACCGGGTCGAGTCGCGCCAGCGGACCGCGATCTCGATGACGTCCACCGGTACCGGAACGCCCTGCAACAGCGCGGCGGTGCTGCCGGTCAGCAGGTGCGGCAGATCGCCGAGCCGTTCCCGGAAGCGATCCAGCCGCAACTCGTCCAGCCGGTCCGCCAGCGGACGCGCGGCGAGGTCGTCGAGCTGGGCGTCCAGGTGGGCGTCGAGCTGCTCCACCGTGACGGCCAGTTGAAGGCCCAGCGCGGCGAACACCCGGTCGACCAGCGGCAGACTCGGCACCCGGGTCCCACGTTCGATACGGGCGACGGCGCCCTGGCTGATGCCGGCGAGCTCGGCCAGGGCCGTCTGGGTGAGGAACCGGGCGGCCCGCTCACGGCGGAGCGCCCCGGCGATCTGTCGGGCGAGACGACTCTCTGTCACCGGCACAGGGTGCCACTCGGCGGGGAACGGTATGTCTCTCAGTCATATTCATGCCTGTCAGGAATATCGCCCTCCACCGAATCTGTCTCCCCAGCGCGACACGCCGACCCACGGGGAGAGTCCAGTGGCGGCGGGCACTCCCGAGTGCAGGACCGGCGAGGGCGAGCGGGCCGGGCAGGGCGGGCAGCGCCGGGGCGCAACTGCGGGGAACGGGTGGGCGGCTAGGCTGGTTCACCGTGCTCGTACTCGTGGTGGACAGCTCCACACCCGCGGTGACCGCCGCTCTGGTGGAGGTCTCGGCGGCCGGCGTCGAGGCCCGGGCCCACCGCCGGACTGTCGACGCCCGCGCCCACGGGGAACTGCTCGCGCCGCAGGTGGACGCGGTCCTCGCGGACGCCGGTGCCCGACCGGCCGACCTCGCCGCGATCGTCGCGGGTCTCGGCCCCGGCCCGTTCACCGGGCTGCGGGTGGGGCTGGTCACCGCCGCCACGATGGGGCAGGTGCTCGGCGCGTCCACGTACGGTGTCTGCTCCCTGGACGGGATCGGTCACCCGGCGGCCGCCGGCGAACCGGTGCTGGCCGCGAGCGACGCGCGGCGGCGGGAGATCTACTGGGCGGTCTACGACGGCGGCGGCCAACGGATCCTCGGGCCCGAGGTGTCCGCCCCGGCGGTCGCCGCCGAGCGCGCCCGTGACCTCGGCGTCACCGCCGCGGTCGGTGACGGTGCCCACCGGTACGCCGAGGCGCTGGCCCTGCCGGTCCGGGACGAGCCCCGCTACCCGGAGGCGGTCGTGCTCGCGGCGCTCGCGGCGGAACGGATCCGTGCCGGCGCGGCCAGCGAGCCGCTCACCCCCCTCTACCTGCGCAGGCCGGACGCCGTCGCGGCGACGGCCCGCAAGCCGGTCCTTCCGTGAGCGGGCGGAACGGCGCGGTGGGCGGGGTCCGGCTGGAGCGGTTCCGCTGGTGGCACATCGACGAGGTGCTGCCGATCGAGGCGGACCTGTTCGGCGCCGAGCGGTGGACCGCCGCGATGTTCTGGAACGAACTGGCCAACGGGCACCACTACCTGGCCGCGACCGGCGACGACGGGAACCTGCTCGGCTACGCGGGGCTCCTGGCCGCGCCGCCGGACGAGGCGTGGGTGCAGAACATCGCCGTCCGCCGCGACGCGCAGCGGCAGGGGGTCGGGCGGCTGCTGCTGGAGGCGCTGCTCGCCGAGGTGGCGCGGCTACGTGTCCGCAGCACCCTGCTCGAGGTCGCGGCGGACAACGCGGCGGCGCAGAAGCTCTACGCGGCGTACGGCTTCGAGGTGATCGGCGTACGGCGCGGCTACTACCAGCCGAGCAACACCGATGCGCTGGTCATGCAGCGGCACGAGGAGTTGAGCGATGGCTGACGAACCCCTGGTCCTCGGGATCGAGACCTCCTGCGACGAGACCGGGGTCGGCATCGTACGCGGCCACACCCTGCTCGCCGACGCGCTCGCCAGCAGCGTCGAGCAGCACGCCCGGTTCGGCGGCGTGGTGCCCGAGGTGGCCAGCCGCGCGCACCTGGAGGCCATCGTGCCCACCATGGACCGGGCGTTGACGGAGGCCGGCGTGACGCTCGCCGACGTCGACGCCATCGCGGTCACCTCCGGTCCCGGGCTGGCCGGCGCGCTGCTGGTCGGTGTCGCCGCCGCCAAGGGGTACGCGCTGGCCGCCGAAAAACCGGTGTACGGCGTCAACCACCTCGCCGCCCACGTCGCCGTGGACACCCTGGAGCACGGGCCGCTGCCCGAACCGGCGGTCGCCCTCCTGGTGTCCGGCGGGCACTCGTCGCTGCTGCTGGTCGACGACCTGGCCCGGGGGGTCACCCCGCTCGGCGCCACGATCGACGACGCGGCCGGCGAGGCGTTCGACAAGGTGGCCCGGCTGCTCGGCCTGCCCTTCCCCGGTGGCCCGTACATCGACCGGGAGGCCCGGGCCGGCGACCCGGCGGCGATCGGCTTCCCGCGCGGGCTGACCGCCGCGAAGGACCTGGCGGCGCACCGCTACGACTTCTCCTTCTCCGGGCTCAAGACGGCGGTGGCCCGCTGGGTGGAGGCGCGGCAGCGCTCGGGCGAGACGGTGCCGGTGGCCGACGTCGCCGCGTCGTTCCAGGAGGCGGTCTGCGACGTGCTGGTCGCCAAGGCACTGGACGCCTGCCGCGCCAACGGGGTGGACACCCTGGTCGTCGGCGGGGGCGTGGCGGCCAACTCGCGGCTGCGGGCGATGGCGGAACAGCGGGCGGCGAAGCACGGCATCCGGGTGCGGATGCCACGGCCGAAGCTGTGCACCGACAACGGCGCGATGGTCGCCGCGCTCGGTTCGCACCTGGTCGCCTCCGGTGTGGCGCCGAGCCGTCTCGACCTGCCCGCCGACTCGGCGATGCCGCTCACCACGGTCAGCGTGGCGGGGGAGGGACCGGCGTGATCGTGCGGATGTGGGAGGTACGCGCCGAGCCGTACGGGCTGGCCGACCTGATCACCTGGGTGTGCGACACCGCCCTGCCCGAGTTCGACCACGACCCGCTGCACCTGTCCAGCGAGGTCTTCTCCTCCACCGACCACCGGGTGGTGGTGATCTCGAAGTGGCGGGGCAACCCGCGGTCCCTGCCCGATCCTCCGGTGACCCTGGTCGCGCGCCCGCCGCACTCCTGGGATTTCACCCAGGTCGACCGCTGAGAGGGCTCAGACGCGGAGCGTGGGGGCCGGGTTCGGGCGGCTGCGCACCGACGGGTCCATCGCGACGGTCACCGACGGGAGCCATTCCAGGGCCCCGCTGGCCTTGACCACGGTCGGCACCGCGCCGGCCACCGCGAACGAGATGTTGCCGTCGATCAGGTACTCCCGGGCGCCCACCTCGAAGACGTACCGCTCGTCGTTCTCGGTGACCTGGCGGTCGTCGAGGCAGTAGGTGCCGAACTGCCATTCCGGTTCGGTGGCCTGCCGGACGATCTCCCGGGCCTCTTCGTACGTGACCGTCATGGCGCGTGATCCTATTCCACTGGACGGGCGAATTCCGAAAGCTGGCTCGGCGTCGGGACGTCGTCCAGCCGGACGAAGCGGGTGTCGCCGCCCTTGTCGAAGTAGTGGGCGACGTCGGGCATGCCGGTCTGACCGTCGACGAAGCGCACCTTGCCACCGACGTTCTCCACGTTGAACACGTGAGCGCCGTTGCCGTTCCACTTGATGTAGACCACACCCCGCGAGCCGGGACCGAAACCCTCGAACGCCTTCTCGATGTCCGCGCGGGCCGCCGGGGTGAACTGCCGTCCCCACGGGCTCTCCACCGCGTCCAGGGGACGCCCCAGGAAGGGGTGGTACTGGTCGGGCAGCGCGGTCGCCTCGACGTCGATGCCCCGCCGCCGCAACTCGTACGCCTGCACGCAGTGGGTGCAGTTGGCGGAGTAGTGCGGGGTGCTGGTGTCGAACTTCGGGTTGACCCGCTTCAGGTCGTCGGCGATCTGCTTCTCGACCTTGCGGGCGGTCCGCTTGGCGCCGGCCGTACGCACCAGCTTGAGCAGCTTCTTCGCCTGGTCGAGGATCTGCTTCAGCAGCGTCTGCACCTGTTTGACGATCTGTTTGACCAGGCGTTGGCAGACGATCCGGGTGGCCGCGACGAAGCCGGGGACGGTGGCGGTGGACGCGCCGAAGGTGGCCACCGCCGAGGCGATGGCGATGGTGACCTGCACCAGCAGGATGATCAGCTGGACGATGAAGGCGATCTTCAACGCGAGCGTCATGGCCGCGAAGATGATCAGGACGGTGCCGATGAGCTGGGCGGCGATCGCGTCTTCGAGCAGCCGCGTACGCGGGCCCTCGTCCCGGTTCCACCACTGCCGGAAGGCGTCGACGGTGGCGCCGGAGTTGTGTTGGCAGACCGCGTCGGCGGCGCCGTTGGCGCGGTCCGCGGCGGCCTGGAGCCGGTTGCCGAACGCCAGCCACTGCTGGCCGGCGGCGAAGAGCAGCTCCTCGTCGGCCTGTGGCCACTCCAGACCGATCCAGCTGAGCGGCTCGGTCAGCTCGGCGGGAAGTTCGAGACCCATCCGTCAGCCGCCCGACCCGCCGATGGTGCGGAACAGCGCGTCGGAGCGTTCGTCCGCCTCGACCACCTGCTGTGCCCAGCCGGCCAGGTTCTCGGCGGCGGTGAGCAGTTGCTGGACGTGCGTGCCGTACGTTTCCAGGGCGTGCGAGAGCACCTCCGTGTACGCCGCCCCGAACACGGTTCCCGGCTCGTCGGCGCCCCACGGGTTGTCGGTGGTGACGGTGGCGGTGAGGTCGGTCAGCCCGTCGTCCAGCTCCACCGCGACTCCCGCGACCGCCTGGGCGGCGCCGGCCAGCACCTCCGGCTCGGTGTGCATCGGCTGCATGTCGCCGTCCCTTTCTCAGCCGAGGCGGTTGAGCCGGTCGGCCAGCTGCTGGGCGGTGGCGGTGAGGTCGTCGAGCCGGCGCTGCGCCCCGGTGCCGACCTCGTTCAACAGTGGGCCGAGCCCGTCCGGGAGCATCGGCGGCGCCGCGGCGAGCTGCTCCTGGAGAGCGGCCTGCACCTCGGCCCGGGCGGTCGTGAACGCCTCGCGGATCGCGGCGGCGAGGTCGGCGGCGGGCAGCCGCATCGCGCGGGGGTCGAGCTCCAGCTCGACCAGGTCACCGGTGCCGTCGACGGCGACGTGCACCAGCCCGTCGGCCGCCTGCGCCGCGGCCCGGGTGCCGGTGAACCGGCCGAGGAAGTGGCTGGGCGCGTCGGTCACCCGGAGTCCTCGATTCTGTCCGTCCGATGTGGAGTTGTCGGCGCTCCACGGTCCGGAGCAGCTTAACGACCGACCGCCACCCGCGTCCGCCCCGGTCGTGCGCGGAGGCGGCCGGTCAGCGGACGACCGGCACGGTGGCGGTGACGGTGGACTGGTCGATGTCGGAGATCCGTACGGTGATCCGCAGCGTCCAGTCGCCGGGGACCGGGAAGCGCAGCGCGGCGCTGCCGTGGTGCGGCTCCGGCGGGTCGACCGGGACGCTGATCGGTTCGACGCCGGCGGCCGGGAGGGCGGCGGTGACGGTCCACTCGACCACCGGCAGCGGTTTCCCGGCCGGCGTGTAGACGTAGGCGTGCAGGCTGTTCAGCTCCCCGGCCCGGGCCGGGTAGACGTCGAACTGCACGGTCAGCAGGTCGGTGTCGACGGAACGGGCGACGCCCGCCCGGGTCGCCGCGGTGGCCTCCGTCCCCGCGGTTCGGCCCGGCGGGGTCTGCACGAGCGCCGCGGTGAGCGCCAGCACGACCGCGGTCACCGCCAGTTCGGCGCCGGCCGCGCGGGCGACCCAGCGTGGACGTCCGGCGGCGAGCCGGGTCCGCACGAGGTGCCGCTGACCGGCGGCCACCGCGAGGACCAGGGCCAGCAGCGCGGCCTTCGCGCACAGCAGCCGCCCGTACGGGCTGCCGAGCAGCGCCGACGGCCGGCCGAGTTCGATCGCGGCCTGACCCAGCCCGGCGACGACGAGCCAGCACACGGCGAGGGTGGCGTACCGCGACCACGCCGGCAGGATCCGGGCGAGCACCCGGGGATGGGTCCGGCGCAGCAGGAACACGGTGAGGGTGAGCAGGCCACCGAGCCACACCGCCACCCCGGCGACGTGGATGGTGCCCAGGGCGATGCTGACCGGCGGCAGGGGCGAGGCGACCGGGTGGCCGGCGAGCGGCCACGTGGCCAGCCCGGCGACGCCCACCACCGCCAGCGCCCCGGTGCGCCCGCGGGCGGGCGCCGGGCGGACGACGGC
>JAEYGD010000138.1 GCA_023402505.1 Actinomycetes bacterium | reverse complement strand
CGGGGTCGGCGTCCGGGGAGACCGCGTCCGGGTCGACCATGGTCGGCGTCGCGCTGCCGTACCCGGCCGTGGCGGCCTCGTCGGCCTCGTCGGCGCGGGTGTCGGGCTCCTCGGTGCCGCCCGCCCGGTCCTCGCGTCGCTGCTCCCAGCCCTGGCCGCCGCGGAACTCCGCGGTGGGGTCCGCGCGCCAGCCCTCCCGCTCGCCGCCGGCGCCGTCGCCGGGCCGGGCGGTCGATTCGGTACGCGGGTCCGGCTCGTCCTCCGGCCGGCCGCTGGCCAGGGCGGAGGCGGCGACCGCCCCACCCACGGTGGTGGCGCCGAAGGCGGTCGGCACCGGAGCCGGCTCGTGGAACTCGGGACGGTCCGTCCCGTCCGTGGTGTCGGACCCCCGGCCGTCGCCGGACCGGTCCCGGTCCTCGGCGGTGAGGTCCGCCTCCTCGGCGGTGATGTCGCGGTCCTCGCCGGTGGCGTCGCGGTCCCCGGCGGTGGCGTCGCGGTCGTCGGAGGTGTCGTGGTCGTCGGCGACCCGCGGGTCGTCGAAGGTGCCCCGGTCGTCGAGGACGTCCTCGGGCACGTCCGCCCGATCGGCCCGGCCGTCCCGGTCACCCGTGGGCGGAACCGGCACCGGTGCCGACCGCACGGCCTCCGGGTGGTCGGTACCGGCCTGCTGCTCGTCCTGGCGCATGGTGGTCTCCTCAGCGGCTCGTGACGTCTGGGCTCTCAGGGCTGCGCTGCTCGGGCGGGTGGTGCCCGACCGGCTCCTCGCCGAGCAGGTCGGCGAAGAGGGCGCGGTAGTGGACGACCGCCTGGCGGAGGTCTTCGGTGCTCGCCTCGCCCCGCGAGTTGCGCAGGTGGATCTCGTGGGCGTCGCGGTAGTGGGTCAGGGTGCGGGCGTGCTCGACGGAGAGGTGGGCGATCTGGTCGTCGAAGTCGCCGGTCGGGTAGCCGCGTTCGGCGATGAGCCGGGTGACCAGTTCGTCCGCGTCGCCGACGGTTTCGCCGGGCGAGTCGATGAAACGGACCTGAAGCTCCTCCCAGGCGGCGGCGTACGTGGCCCGGGACTCGGGGGAGAGGGGGGTGAGGGACAGTTCGGCGTGGCGGCGCTCACGGTCGCGCAGCTCCCGTTCGGCGGCCGTGCGGCTGTCCTGCTCCGCGACGACCCGGTCGTACTCGGGGCCGAACCGGGAGCGCAGCGACCGGCGACGGGCGTACGCCCAGCCCGCCGCGGCCAGCGCCGCGATCACCAGTACGACGAGGACTATGACGATTACCTGCGTGGGCGACATGGCTCCTCCTTCGCCCTCCGGTATTCCCTCACCCGACTGATCGCCAATCCCGTTCCCGGGCACTTTCCTTCGCCGCCGGTGAAACCTCCCGCTTTTCAGGCGGTTCCGTGGGCGCGGCACGGGCAGGTCCGGTGGGCCCGGCGCGGGCGGTCCCCGTGGACCCGGCGCGGGCGTTCCGTGACCGGTCGATGACGAGGGACACACGACGGTCGCGCGGCCAAAACTTGACTCGTTCCAGAAAACGCGCTTTGGTGGGGTGGTGCCGGCTCACACCCGGGCCCGATCAGGAGGAGAGCCATGAGCGACCCGAACGCCAGCAAGCCGATCCTCACGACCCGCCAGGGTCACCCCGTGCACAACAACCAGCAACAGCGGACGGTCGGCTCACGCGGCCCGGCGACGCTGGAGAACTACCACTTCCTGGAGAAGATCAGCCACTTCGACCGGGAGCGGATCCCGGAGCGGGTGGTGCACGCCCGCGGGTTCGTCGCGCACGGCGAGTTCGAGGCGTACGGGACGATCGGTGACGAGCCGGCGTCGACGTACACCCGGGCCAAGCTGTTCCAGGAGCGCGGCAAGAAGACCCCGGTCACCATCCGCTTCTCCACCGTCATCGGCGGTCGGGACTCGTCGGAGGCGGCGCGCGACCCGCGCGGCTTCGCGGTGAAGTTCCGCACCGAGGACGGCAACTGGGACATGGTGGGCAACAACCTCCAGGTCTTCTTCATCCGCGACGCGATCAAGTTCCCGGACGTGATCCACGCGCTGAAGCCGGACCCGGTGACCTTCCGGCAGGAGCCCAACCGCATCTTCGACTTCATGTCGAACACGCCCGAGTCCATGCACATGCTGACGTGGCTGTTCTCGCCGTACGGCATCCCGCGGAACTACCGCACCATGCGGGGCTCCGGCGTGAACACCTACCGCCTCGTCAACGCCGAGGGCGCGGGCGTCCTGGTCAAGTTCCACTGGCTCAGCCAGCAGGGCGAACACAACCTCACCGAGGCCCAGGCACAGGAGATCCAGGCCACGGACCTCGGGCACGCCTCCAAGGACCTGTACGAGGCCATCGAGCGCGGTGACTACCCCCGGTGGGAGCTCAACGTGCAGGTCATGAGCGACGAGGAGCACCCGGAGCTGGACTTCGACCCCCTCGACGACACCAAGATCTGGCCCCGGGAGGACTTCCCGTACCTGCCGGTCGGCATGATGACGCTCAACCGCAACGTCACCAACTTCCACAACGAGAACGAGCAGATCGCCTTCGGCACCGGCGTGCTGGTCGACGGCATCGACTTCTCCGACGACAAGATGCTGGTCGGCCGGACGTTCTCCTACTCGGACACCCAGCGCTACCGGGTCGGGCCGAACTACCTCCAGCTGCCGATCAACCGGCCGCGCGAGGACGTGCGGGTCAGCACCAACCAGGACGGCGGCCAGATGTCGTACGGGGTGGACGACCGGGGCGCCAACCCGCATGTCAACTTCGAACCGTCCTCCGTGGCCGGTCTGCGGGAGGCCGACGAGTCCTACCGCGAGTACCGTCCGTTCGTCTCGGGCCACGTCGTGAAGGCCCCGATCGAGCGGCAGAACAACTACGCCCAGGCCGGCCGCCGCTACCGGGAGATGGACGACTGGGAGCGGGACGACCTGGTCCACAACCTGGTCACCAACCTGGCCCAGTGCGACAAGCACATCCAGGAGAAGATGGTCTGGCACTTCAGCCAGTGCGACGAGGACTACGGCCGCCGCGTCGCCGAGGGCCTCGGCATCTCGATCGACGGCTGACCGCCCGCTGACCGCCGAACGCCCCGCCACGCACCACCGGCGGGGCGTTCGTCGTGCCCGGAGCGACGGACGGTAGTGCAACCGGCGCTGATTACGTATCCTGCCCAAGGCGTCCGTCGATGCCGTCCCGGCGCCGCAGCCGGGCGCGCTCCGCCGGGCGCTGCCCGGCCGGCGCCGGCATCCCGCAGCCACACCTTCCGGGCGAGGTCTTGAGTGAACACCCGCGACTGGCCGATCCGCTCCAAGCTGACCGCACTGGTCGTGGTGCCGGTGACCGCCCTGCTCGCGCTCTGGATCTTCGCCACCACGCTCACCTTCGGGCCCGCGCTGGACCTGCTCTCCGCCCGGACGCTGCTCTACGACCTCGGCCGCCCCGGCGAGGCCGTCGTCGCCGAGTTGCAGCGTGAGCGCCGCCTCTCGGTGGTCCACCTCTCCACCGACCGCGACCAGCCCAGCCTCGCCGAGCAGCGGGAACGCACCGACCGGGCCGTCACCGAGCTGCGCCGCCGCGTCGCCGGCGAGGACCTGCGCGACGCCGCCGGTGACCTGCTGGACGCCCGGCTCGACCAGCTCGTCGCCGCGCTGGACGCGCTGCCCGCCGGTCGGGAGTTCATCGACCGGCGCGAGGTGGACCGGGCCGGCGCGGTCGGCCTCTACAGCGGCATGATCTCGTCCGCGTTCCATGCCTTCGCGGCGATGGCGGCGCTGCCCGACCAGGAGCTCAACCGGCAGGCGCTGGCGGTGACGGCGCTCGGTCGCTCCCGCGAGCTGCTCGGCCAGACCGACGCCGTGCTGGCCGGGGTGTTCGCCTCCGGCGAGTTCGCCGAGGGCGAGCACACCCAGCTCGTCCAGACCATCGCCAACCAGCGGTTCCTCGCCGAGACCGCGGTGGCCGACCTGCCCGGGCCGGATCGCGCCGCGTACCAGCGGTTGACCGAACGGCCGGAGTTCACCCGGCTGCGCAACCTGCAGAACCTCCTGATCGCGACCGGTGGGGAGCGGCCACCGGTCGACGCGGACACCTGGCTGGCCGACTACGAGGCCGTCCAGCAGGCGCTGCGCGAGTACGAGCTGGACCAGGCCGACGGCCTGGCCGAACGGTCCGTGCCCACCGCCGTGCGGGTCCTCGTGCGGCTCGCGGTCGCCGGGCTGCTGGGCCTGACCGCCGTCGTGGTCTCGCTGGTCGTGGCGCTGCGGGTCGGCCGCTCCCTCGCGAACCGGCTCGCCCGGGTACGCACCGTGGCGGAGGGGGCGGAGCGCCGGCTGCCCGAGGTGGTGGAGCGGATGCGGCGCGGCGAGGAGGTCGACGTCGCCCAGGAGGCGCCGGCCCTGGAGTACGGGGCCGACGAGATCGGCCAGGTGGGACGCGCGTTCACCTCGGTGCAGCGGACCGCCATCCGGGCCGCCGAGGACGAGGTCAAGCTGCGCCGGGGCCTCAACGAGGTGTTCCTCAACATCGCCCGGCGCAGCCAGGGGCTGGTGCACCGGCAGCTCGCCCTGCTCGACCGCATGGAGCGGGGCACCGAGGACCCGGACGAGCTGGCCGAGCTGTTCCGCGTCGACCACCTCGCCACCCGGCTGCGGCGGCACGCGGAGGACCTGGTGATCCTGGCCGGCGCGGCGCCGGGCCGGGGCTGGCGCAACCCGGTGGCGATGGTCGACCTGATCCGGGGGGCGATCTCCGAGGTCGAGGCGTACGACCGTGTCGACATCGGCGTCGTACGGCCGGCGGGTGCCGTCGGCCGGGCCGTGGGCGACCTGATCCACCTGCTCGCCGAGCTGCTCGAGAACGCGACCGCGTTCTCCCCGCCGGACACGCGGGTGCGGGTCGCCGGGGAGCGGGTGGCCAAGGGGTACGCCCTGGAGGTCACCGACCGGGGGCTCGGCATGTCCGCCGAGGCGCTGGAGGACGCCAACTCGCGCCTGGCCTCGTCCCCCGAGTTCGACCCGACCCGCAGCGCCCGCCTCGGGCTGTTCGTGGTGGCCCGGCTGGCCGCCCGGCACGGGGTGCGCGTCCGGCTGCGCCCGGCCGAGGACGGCGGGTTGACCGCCGTGGTGCTCATCCCGAACGACCTGGTCACCGAGGAACCGCCGTTCTCACCGGCGGAGGACCGCGCCGAGCGCCGGATGTCCCGGACCGTCCGGCGGGAGGAGACGCTGCCCCGGCCGCGCACCCCGCAGGGCGCCGATCCCGACGGGTCCGGCCCGGCGCCGGCCGGCGGAGCGGCGGCGGGCGGCGGTCCGGCCCACGTCGAGGTTGCCGGTGAGATCGACGGCCTGCCC
>JAEYGD010000042.1 GCA_023402505.1 Actinomycetes bacterium | reverse complement strand
GCGGGCGGGGCGGGGGCGGGCGCACGGCGGGACGGCGGCGCCCGACGTACCGCCGGGCGCCGACGCCGTCGACCGTGGTCAGTTCACGTAGACCGGGCTGTTCGCCTGGGTGACGTCCCGCACCGGGGAGTACGTCGCGGTGAAGTACGCCGTGCCGAAGCAGAGGCTGGGGCCGGAGGCCTTCACCAGCGGCTGGTTGGTGAAGACGATCGAGTTGGCGCCGGCCGTGCCGGTCAGGCTGTTCGTGCTGGTCCGGTAGACGCAGGTGATCTGGCCGAGCAGCGTGTTCAGCACGACCGTGCTCTGGATCGGCGCCGTTGCCGTACCGGAGATCTTCACCACGCCGGCGCTGGTGACGGAGGTGGCGTAGGGCAGGTTGTTGACGGTCACGCTCTGCACGCCGGTGGTGCCGAACACGTTGGTGGTGCAGCTGGAGAAGCTCTGCGCGGTGAGGCTCTCGGTGGCGGTGCCGGGGGCGGTCGGGTTGGTCAGCACCCGGGCGCTGAAGCTGGACGCGGCGCAGCGCACGCCGCTGGTGCCGGTGGTGGAGCTGTAGAAGGTGGCGTTGGTGCCGCTGCGCAGGCTGGCCTGGAGGACGTCGTTGACGGCGACGGCGGTGCCGCCGGGCGCCGGGTAGGTCAGCACGGCGGGGGCGAGCGAGGACGACGGGTCGGCTGAGGCCGGGGCGGCGGAGACGAGACCGGCCAGCAGGGCGAGGGCGGCGAGGCCCGCGCCGATTCGTCCGTACCTGGGCATGTTTCTTCCTCTCGGCGGTGGGACAGGGGTGTTCGGACCGCACACGGGCGGCCTCCGCCGGGCGGGACGCTCCGGCGGCGATGGGGGCCGCCGGGTGCCCGACGGCGGTGGTGGTGCCGCCGGGGCGGCCGTGGGGCCGGCCGGCGGTGGTGGAGGCGCCGGGGCGGCCGTGGGGCCGGCCGGCGGTGACCGGGACGCCGCGTCAGCGGGCGAGCCGGCGTGTGGCACTGCGGCGGAGCCGCGTCACCTGCGCCTTTCCGGTCTTGGGAGGGGCTGCGATCTCAGCGATAATGACCGTCATCGAGCCCTCCTTCGACGAGCCAGGGTGACCGATCAGGACGATCACCAATGGTGACGGAGCCTCAACTGAGCGTGCAGAAAGTTATAAACCCCGGAGGGTCGTAAAGTCAACGGATCCAGAGAGGTCGATAGATTGACCATGCAGGGTCACCCGCGGTCGGCACCGGCGCCCCTGCCGGGCGCGCGCCCCGGCCGCGACCCGGACCGGGCGATCAAGCGCGGCCCGCGTCGGGTCTCCGCCGAGGCGGTGGCCGCGACCCAACGCGACCGCCTCTTCGACGGCCTCGTGCAGGAGGTGGCGACGAAGGGCTACGACAACGCCCGGGTCACCGACATCTGCCAAGCTGCCGGGGTCACCCGCCCGGCCTTCTACGCGCTGTTCACCGGCAAGGAGGACGCCTTCCTCGCCACCTACCGGCACGGTATCGCCGTCGTGTCGCAGCTGATGGAGAGCGCCTACCGGGAGGCCGGACCGGCCTGGCCCGACGCCGCCCGCGCCGCGCTGCGCACCCTGCTGGAGGTGCTGGCCAGCGTGCCCGCGTTCGCCCGGATGGCCCTCGTCGAGGTGGACGCGGCCGGTCCGGACGCCCGCCGCGAGCGTGACGACCTGCTGCGCAGCTTCCGGCGGTTCTTCGCCGAGGCCGGCCCCGGTCCGGTCGCCCCCGGGGTGGACCGGGCGGCGCTGGTGTCCACGGTGGTCGGCGGGATCCACGCCACCATCCGCGGGCGGGTGGCGCAGGGCCGGGCGACGGAGCTGCCGCAGCTGCTGCCGGTGCTCACCTACGCGGCCACCGTGCCGTTCCTCGGCACCGACGGCGCGATCCGGGCGACCCGGCCGGTGCGCCCGGATGACGGCCCGAGCACGACCGCGCCGTGCGTGCCCACCGACCCCTCCTGATCATGGCGGGTGGGAAACCGCAGCGGTTTTTCACTTTAAGGCGAATTGGCAAATGCCGCCGAACGAGCCGCTACGGGCTGTTGACCCATCCTTTACCCAGCGGTAACTTCGGCCTGCGACAGCGGAGAAGTCACCACCGACATAGTCGGCAATGAATGATCTGGAGGAACCGCCATGTCCGAGCAGATCGCACCGGTCGAAACCGATCCGCCGCGCAGCGGCGTGCGCTGGCGCCGCTTCGCCGTCACGCTGGGCACCGTCGTGGCGGGCGCCGCCGGCATGGTCGTGCTCACCGCGCAGGGCGTGCTGGGCGCGCAGTTCGCCATCTCGGGCATGCCGTTCACCGTCACCGCCGACAAGCTCACCGGCACCGGGTTCGAGCAGTTCGCCACCCTCGACCAGATGATCCCGGACAGCCCCAACCAGGGCGACACCGGCGGGCAGGTCCTGGTGATCGTCTCGGCGATCGACCGGGCCGAGCTGACCAACCTCTGCCAGAGCATCAACCTGGGCGGCGTCCACCTGAAGATCACCGCCGGCGGCTCCGGCACGCCGGTCACCGCCCGGACGCTGGTCGTCGACAGTGACGAGATCGGCGGCAACGCCTCGTTCCGCAACATCGACGTCGGGCAGGACGCCAGCACCCTCGACAAGGTGCCCGGCGTGAAGGGCAACCCCGGCGTCTTCGCCCAGCAGGCGGACACGGTCACCATCAACAACCTGCGGCAGAACAACTACGCCACCACGGCCGCCGTCTTCAACCTGCCCAACCTGCGCATGGCGTTCACCTCCGACGGGTGCTGACGTGACCACCGGACGACACCACACGGCGCCAGCCGTCCGCCGCACCGGCGGGCGCTGGCGCCGCTGGCGGCGGGCCCGCCCGTTCACCGCCGGGCTCCTGATCGCCCTCGGGGGCGCGGAGATGCTGCTGACGCTCCGCGCGCCGCTCGGGGTGCTGCTGCACATCGGACCGCAGGGGCACGCCGCGTACCTGGTGCCGGCGCTCCTGGTGCTCTGCGGGATCCTGCTGATCACCACCCCGCAGCAGCGGGTCTTCTACGCCGTGGTCTCGCTGGTGCTCGGGCTCGCCTCGTGGTTGACCTCGAACCTGGGCGGATTCCTGGTCGGGATGCTGCTGGCCCTGGTCGGTGGTGCGCTGGCCTTCGCCTGGACACCGGACAAGCGGCGCCGGCCGGCCGGCACCGAGACCGCGCCGGGTGACGACGTGACCGAGGACGGGGACGACCCCGCCGCCCCGCCGGCGTCCGGGACGCGGCTGCCCGACCCCACCCCGGCCGACCGCGGCTGAGTCAGCCGGCGGTGTCGGCGACCGCCCGGGCGAACACCTCGGAACGGTGCTCGAAGTTGCGGAACCGCCCGTAGCTCGGCGCCGCCGGGGACAGCAGCACCACCCCACCGGACGGCGTCACCTCGCGCGCCAGCCGGACCGCCTCGGCCAGGTCCTCCACCGCCTCGCAGCGCACCTTCGGCAGCCCGTCCAGCGCCGCGACGATACGCGGTCCGCTGTCCGGGATGCCGATCACGGTCAGTTCCCGCTCGGCCAGGTGCTCGCGCAGCGGCGCGTAGTCCAGGCCCCGGTCCGAACCGCCGACGATCACGGTCAGCGGCCGCCCGTCGTACGCGTCGATCGCGTGCATGGCCGCGTACGGGCTGGTGGCGAGCGTGTCGTCGACGAACGTGAGCCCGGACGGGTCGGCGATCTCAGTCAGCCGGTGGGCGAGACCCTGGAACCCGGCGACCGCCACGGCGAGGGTGTCCCGACGGGCGGCCACGTCGACGCCGAGCGCGTCGAGCACGGCCAGCGCCACACAGAGATTGCCCTCGTTGTGCCGGCCGACCAGCGGCAGCACCGCGCGCGGGAACAGCGGCTGGTCGCCGAGGTGGAACCAGGGGGCGCCGTCCGGGCCGCTGGCCACGTGGGTGGTGTCCGGCGTACCGGCACGGACGGCAGGCCGGTCGCCGAGTTCGGCGGCCAGTCGCGGGTCCGCGCCGTTGACGACGACCGTCTCCGGGTCGTGCGCCAGCAGGTTGAGCTTGTCCCGGTAGTACTCCCGTTCGCCGCCGTGCGCGTCGAGGTGCTCCGGGAAGAGCGCGGTCACCACGGCCACCCGGGGCGAGTCGGCCAGGTCACTGCACTGGTAGCTGGACAGCTCCAGCACGTACAGCTCGGCGTCCGGCAGGTCCAGCGTCGGCACCCCGATGTTGCCGCCGAAGACGTTGGGCCGGTCCACGGCGGTCAGCAGGTGGCTGATCAGGCTGGACGTGGTGCTCTTGCCCTTGCTGCCGGTGACACCGACGGTGCGCGCCGCGTGGTCGGCCATCCACAGTGCGGTGCCCTGGGTGACCGGCACCCCCCGGCCGCGCAGCTCCACCATCCACGGGTGGGTGTTGGGCACGCCCGGCGAGCGGACCACCACGTCGGCGGCGGCCAGCCGGTCGAAGCCCGCCTCACCGGTGACCAGCGGCGCGGCCTCCGCGAGCGGGCCGTCCCAGGGCAGGCTGAGGAAGGAGCCGCTGTCGTCCACGGCGACCAGGTCCGCCGGGCCGTGCGCGGCGATCGCGGTCACCGCGGCCCGGCCCTCCCGGCCGGTCCCCCAGACGGCGACTTTGCGTCCGCGCAGGTCAGACAGGCGCACGGGCTCTCCTCACGAGGTCGACGACGTCGGCGGGCAGGTCCGGCGCACCCGGGCACGGCGGACGAACCAGGGCCTAGTATGGCGTGTGCCCAACGAGCAGCCGCGGCGGATGGACGCCTTCACCTTCCCGTCCTACTCCATCGACCTCTCCACCGGGGAGGCGTTGTTCGACTACGCCCTGACCGGGCCGGACGGCGAGCAACGCTTCACCGAGGTGGTCACGCTGCCGCTGCCCGAGGCGCCGCCGTCGGACGAGCAGGTGGCCGCCCTGGGCCGGGTCCTGGAGTTGCTGCACGTGGTCGCGGGCGTCAGCTACTACAAGACCGCCGCGCCGCGCCGGCTGGTGCTGCCGGCGCCGCTGGGGCCGGCCGCCGTCGAGCTGGTCACGGCCGTCTACACCAAGGGCCTCGGTGAGTACGCGTACCGCAACGCGCTGCCGCACGTTCTGGAGCTGCGTCCCGAGGTGCCGGCCGGTGAGGTCGAGCCGGCCGACGGGTACGACACCTACGGCCGGCGGCCGCTGTCGGCGGTGGGGGGCGGCAAGGACTCCATCGTGAGCCTGGAGGCGTTGCGCCGCGGCGGCTTCGACCCGGTGCCGTTCTCGGTCAACCCGAACCGGGTGATCGAGTCGGTCAACGCGGCCTCCGGGCTGCCGGCCCTGGCGGCGCGGCGGCGCATCGACCCGGTGCTGTTCGACCTCAACGCGGCGGGCGCGCTGAACGGGCACATCCCGGTCACCGCGATCAACTCGCTGATCGCGGTCGCCACGGCGGTGCTGAACGGCCTCGGTCCGGTGGTGATGTCCAACGAGCGCTCCGCCTCGGACCCGAACCTGACGTGGAACGGCCACGAGATCAACCACCAGTGGTCCAAGGGCGTCGAGGCGGAAGGGCTGCTGCGGGCGGCGCTCGCGGAGCACGCCGGGCTCACCGACGCGTACTTCTCCCTGCTGCGCCAGCTGTCGGAGCTGCACATCGCCCGCCTGTTCGCCGCCATCGACCGGTACGACGACGTGGTGACCAGCTGCAACGCGGCGTTCAAGCTGCGCGGCGCGACCGACCGCTGGTGCCGGAACTGCCCGAAGTGCCGGTTCGTCTTCCTCGCCCTGGCGCCGTTCATGCCGCGCGAGCGGATCACGCGCATCTTCGGCGGGGACCTGCTCGCCGACCCGGCGCAGCTGCCCGGCTACCGGGAACTGCTCGGCGTGGACGGGCACAAGCCGTTCGAGTGCGTCGGCGAGGTCGAGGAGTCGGTGGTGGCGCTGAGCCTGCTCGCCGGGCAGGACCAGTGGCGCGACGCCCCGGTCGTCGGCGCCCTCGTCGACGCCGTACCGGAGACGGCCTGGCAGACGGCGGCCACCTCGGACGTCTTCACCCCC
>JAEYGD010000540.1 GCA_023402505.1 Actinomycetes bacterium | reverse complement strand
GCTGGGAGCTGGCGCTGGTGCGGCACGGGCGGCTGGCCGGTGCCGGCGTGTCACCGCCCGGTGTCCATCCGCGACCGACGATCGCCGCGATCCGGGCCACCGCCGAGACGGTCCTGCCCGGCCACGGTCCGGTCCCGGCCGCCTCGGCGGAGGAGACCGAGCGCATCCTGTCGTGGTTGGAGCGTCCGGAGACCCGGCTGGTGGAGATGTCCTCCGGGTGGGCGTCGCCGGTGGCCGGTGCGGGCCGCTTCCGGGCCCTGTTGACGAAGGCCGAGAGCGCCGCGTCCCACCAACTCTCGACCGAACGCTCATGACCAAGTGACCGATCGGACGACGGCACCTCGCTTACCCTGTTAAGGAAGTGCAGTCCTGCCCGTTTCGTGGGCCTGCTCCCGGTTGCCGGGTTCGGCGGCCGCGGAGCCGGGGTGAGGAGGTGTCCCTCGTGGACGTCGACGCCGGACACGGCGCCGCCCTCGGGGGCGCGCTTCCGACCCAGCCGGGTGACCTGCCGCTGACCCGCCGTCTGCGTTCCCTGCTGTCCTGGCCCACCGCCGAGACCGACCCGGTCGGTCACCTCGTCCGCACCCACCGGTCCATCCACTCCGGGACCGACCCGTCGGTGCTGCGCCGGGCCTACACCATCGCCGAGACCATGCACCGCGGCCAGTTCCGCAAGAGCGGCGAGCCCTACATCACCCATCCCCTCGCGGTCGCCCAGATCTGCGCCGACCTCGGCATGGACACGATCACCCTGGTCGCGGCGCTGCTGCACGACACCGTGGAGGACACCCGCTACACGCTCCAGGCGCTCGCCGACGACTTCGGGCCGGAGGTCGCGCACCTGGTCGACGGGGTGACCAAGTTCGACAAGGCGTTCTACGGCCAGGCCGCCGAGGCCGAGACCATCCGCAAGATGATCATCGCGGCGGGCAAGGACGTCCGGGTGCTCATCATCAAGCTGGCGGACCGCCTGCACAACATGCGTACCCTCGGGGTCCGGTCGGCCGCGTCGCGGGAACGGATCGCCCGCAAGACGCAGGAGGTGCTCGTCCCGCTCTGCGACCGGCTGGGCATCCAGACGCTCAAGCGGGAACTGGACGACGTGGTGCTGCTGCACCTCGAGCCGGACGAGCACGCCCGCATCGCCCGGCACGTGCACGACCGGCCGGGCTGGGACGCGTACCTGACCGAGGTCGTCGCCCGGGCGAAGGCGGCGCTGCGCCGCAGCCGGGTGGACGCCGAGGTGACGCCCCGGCCCCGCCACCTCTACTCGATCTGGAAGGACACGGTGGCCGGCGACCACGCCGCCCCGTACGACCTGCCCCGCATCGCGGTCATCGTGGACGGTCCGGCCACCGACTGCTACGCGGCACTGGGGGCGATCCACGGCACCTGGCGCCCGGTGGCCGGCCGGTTCAAGGACTACATCGCGTCGCCGAAGAACAACCTCTACCGGTCCCTGCACACCAGCGTCTGCGGCCCGAAGGACCGCACGGTCGAGGTGCTGATCCGTACGCAGGAGATGCACCGTTCCGCCGAGTACGGCATCGCCGCCAGCTACCGGTTCCCGCGTGCCGGTGCCGGCGCGTCCGTACACGCCGAGCAACTGGACTGGCTGCGCCGGGTGCTGAACTGGGAGCAGGAGACCGCCGACCCGGCCCAGTTCCTGGAGTCGCTGCGCTGCGACCTCGCCGAGGCGCAGATCCAGGTCTTCGCCGACGGTCGCCAGGTCGTGCTGCCCGCCGGCGCCACGCCGGTCGACCTCGCGTACGAGCTGGGCACCGAGCGCGGCGACCACTGCCTGGCCGCCCGCATCAACGGCCGGCTCGCTCCGCTGTCCTCCTGTCTGGAGGACGGCGACGTGGTGGAGATCTTCACCGAGACCGACGACGTCGTCAACGGCCTGGACACCGCCCCGCGCGGCCCGCGCCGGGAATGGCTCGGGTTCGTCAAGTCGCCGCACGCGCAGGTGCAGATCAACCGGTGGTTCGCCGACCACACCGAGCCGGGGATCTCCATCGCCGACAAGGTCCGTCTCGGTCGCGCCGCGATCGGGCTGACGCTGCGCAAGCACGACCGGGGGCTCGCCAGCGACCTGCCGCTGCTGCGGCTCAGCGAGGAACTGGGCTATCCGGATCTGGAGACGATGCTGGTGGCGGTCTTCGACCGGGTCATCGAGCCGGACACGGTCGTCCAGCAACTCATCGACCTCGTCGACCACCGACAGTGACCGGTCCGGCCCCGGACCGTCCGAAGGATCCTCGTCCCCATTAGCCTGGACGCATGATCCCCCGTTCGCGCGTCACCGGACGTGCCGTCGCGTACCAGGTCTTCTACCGGCTGCCGCTGCCGGTGCGGCGCCGCCTGGTCCGGCTGGCCGTACCGAAGTACATCGTCGGCGCGGTCACCCTGGTCCGCGACGCCGAGGCCGAGGGGGCGGGCCGGCTGCTGCTGTTGCGCCAGCCGCCGGGCAACGGCTGGACGCTGCCGGCGGGGCTGCTGCAGAAGCGGGAGCCACCGGTGGTCGGCGCGGCCCGCGAGTTGTACGAGGAGACCGGCATCCGCCTGTCGCCCCGCGAGCTGAGCCCGGCGGTGCCGAACGCGATCGTCCACGACAAGGGCTGGGTGGACGTGGTGTTCACCGTCGAGGTGCCGGCCTCCACCACGGCCCTGAAGGTCGACGGCGCCGAGGTCTTCGAGGCCGTCTGGCATCCGCTGGACGACCTGCCGCGGCTGACCTGGCCGACGGCACGCCTGCTGGGCTACTACGGCATCGGGCCGCTGGCGGGTCAGTTCCCGCCGCCGGTGCCCGACGTCCGGCCGTGACCGGGCCGGGCCGGCCACCGCTCGCGACCGCTGCCGGCGCGGCGGGTTCCGCCCACCCGGCGGTGTGCGCGGTGGTCCTCGCCGCCGGCGAGGGCACCCGGCTGCGCCCGCTGACCGAACGGGTACCCAAGGCGCTCTGCCCGGTGGGGAACGTGCCGCTGCTCGACGGGGCGCTGGCGCGCCTCGCCGGGCTCGGCCTGACCGGGCCGGCCCGGGTCGCGGTCAACGCCAGCTACCTGGCCGGCCAGGTCGTCCGCCACGTCGGTGACCGCGCGCGCCTGTCGGTGGAGCCGGACGGCCCGCTGGGCACCGCCGGCGGCGTGGCGAAGCTGCGGGACTGGATCGACGGGCGGGGCGTGCTGGTGGGCAACGCCGACGCGTATCTCCACGACCCGGACCGGCCGCCGGGCCCGGACGTCGCCGCGTTGCTGCGGGACTGGGACGGCGAGACCGTACGGCTGCTCGGCCAGCCGGCCGCGGACCCGGCGGCGCCCGGCACGTTCGACGGTCACGCCTTCACCGGCTTCTCCCTGCTGCCGTGGCGGCGGGTCCGCGACCTGCCGGTCGAGTTCGGTGACCTGGTCCGTGCCGTGTGGCGGCCCGCCGAGGCGGCCGGGGAGCTGACGGTCGTCCCCTACCCGGGCACGTTCTACGACACCGGCACGCCGGCCGACTACCTCGCCGCCAACCTGCACGCGGCGGGCGGCGACACCCTGGTCGACCCGACCGCCACGGTGACCGGCCGGTGCCGGCGGGCGGTCGTCGGGGCCGGCGCGGTGGTACGCGGCGACGTGACCCGCGCGGTGGTGTGGCCGGGCGCCACCGTGCGGGCCGGCGAGCACCTGCGGGACGCGATCCGCGCGGCCGACGATCTCACCGTCGGAGTCGCCCCGGCAGCGGACCGGACTAGCATGAGCGACGACGCCGACGAACGGAGAAACGTCCCGTGATCACCGCGATCGTGCTGATCGACTGCGCCACCGACTCGATCCCCGAAGTGGCCGAGGCCCTGGCCGCCCTGCCCGGCGTCAGCGAGGTCTACTCGGTCGCCGGGCACGTCGACCTGATCGCCATGGTCCGGGTCCGCGAGTTCGAGCAGATCGCCCAGGTGATCGCCGGGAGCATCTCCAAGGTGCCGGGCGTGCTCGACACGGAGTCGCACATCGCGTTCCGCGCGTACTCCCAGCACGACCTGGAGGAGGCGTTCGCGATCGGCCTGGCGAACGCCGACTGACCGACGCCGCCGCGCGGGAAACCGCCGCGCGGAAACCGGCGGCGCGCGACAGGTGGCGGCCGGCCCACCCGGGGGTGGACCGGCCGTCGTGTCACCTGTCCGGCGTCAGCTCACGCCCGGAGCCGGCGTCTCGGTGGTGGTGCCACCGCCCGGAGCCGGCGACTCGGTGGTGCCGCCCGGAGCCGGGGTCTCGGTGGTGGTGCCGGGCCCCGGAGTGGTCGCGCCCGGGCTCGGCGTGCCGGTGCCGCTGGCCTGCGGAACCGGGATGCCCAGCTGCTCGGCCAGCTGGACCAGTTCGTCGTAGTGCGCCTGCAGGACCGGCAGCGCGGTCTGCGCCAGCTGGACCACCGACTGCTCGGAGCCCTGCGAGATCTCCGTCTGGGTCGCCTGGATGGCCTGCACGTGGCCGGCCAGCTGGCTGGTCACCCAGAGCCGGTCGAACTCCTCGCCGCTGGCGTTGTTCAGCTGGTCGATCACGTCCTGCTGATCCGCCGTCGGCTCGGCCGGCAGCTCGACGCCGAGCTGGTTGGCGACTTCCTGGACCGACTGGTCGAACTGGGTGTGGTCGGTCTTGAACATCTCACCCAGGTTCTTGACCTGTTCGTTCTGGCCCTTCTGCTGGGCCAGCTCACCGGTGGTGATCTCGAACAGGTTCACCTGGTGGATTGCCTGCAGGTACTGGGTGTCCTGCTGTGACGGCTGCACCGCGGCCTGGGCGGCCGCGGCGGGTGCGATACCCACCAGCACCAGTGCGGCCAGCAGGCCCAGGCGTTTGATTCCCAACATACTTCCCCCCCTTGAGACGTTGGACCGCACGGATACCCGGCTGGCCGGGGTTATTCCTCCGTCGCCCCCGGCCCGCAAACGCCCGTGGCGCCGGCCGGATGCGCCGGGGGGCGCCACGCGAGGGTGCTGGGGTTCAGCGGCGCTCGCCGCTGCCGATCTCCTCCCGCTCACCGCGGGGCTCGACCGGTGGGTGCCCCGGCGAGACCGGCGCCTCGGCCGGCTTCTCGATCGGGTAGAAGAAGCCCCGGATCGCCGGGCCGAGGGCACCGAGCCGGTTCATCTTCTTCGGGACGACCCAGCCCGCGTACTCCAGCTCGCCGTGCCCGTCGTGGCCGTCGGCCGCGCTGAGCGGCTGGTGGACCTCGATGAACCGGCCGTCCGGCAGCCGCCGGATGATGCCGGTCTCGACACCGTGGGCGAGAACCTCCCGGTCGTGCTGCTGGAGGCCCAGGCAGATCCGGTAGGTCACGTAGTACGCGATCGGCGGGAGGATCAGCAGACCGATCCGGCCCGCCCAGGTCATCGCGTTGAGGCTGATCTGGAACTTGTCGGCGATGACGTCGTTCGCCCCGGAGAGGGTCAGCACCAGGAAGAAGGCGATCGCCATGGCGCCGAGCCCGGTGCGCGCCGGCACGTCGCGGGGCCGCTGGAGCAGGTTGTGGCTCTTGCGGTCCTTCAGGTGCCGGGCCTCCAGGAACGGGTAGAGCGTCGAGATCGCGACCAGGATGCCCGGTAGGACGACGGTGGGCCAGAACAGCGGCGGGATCACGTACCCGTCGCCGATCGGAATGTTGATCTCCCAGGCGGGCATCAACCGGGTGGAGCCGTCGAGGAACATGACGTACCAGTCCGGCTGGCTCGCGGCCGAGACCACCCACGCCTCGTACGGGCCGAACAGCCAGACCGGGTTGATCTGGAACAGACCGCCCATCAGCGCGATCACGCCGAAGACGACCATGAAGAAGCCGCCCTGCTTCAGCGCGTACCGCGGGAACATCCGCTCGCCGACCACGTTGCCGTTGGTCCGGCCGGGGCCGGGCCACTGGGTGTGCTTCTGCTTGAACACCAGGCCCAGGTGGACGCTGATCAGCGCCAGCAGCAGGCCCGGGACCAGCAGCACGTGGGCGATGTAGAAGCGGCTGATGATGATCATGCCGGGGAACTCGCCGTCGAAGATCGACGAAGTGAGCCACGAGCCGACCACCGGGATCGACAGCATGATCGCCGAGGCGATCCGCAGGCCGGTGCCGGAGAGGCCGTCGTCCGGCAGCGAGTAGCCGGTGAAGCCGGCGAGGAAGCCCACCCAGAACAGCAGCGAGCCGATGATCCAGTTGGTCTCGCGCGGCTTGCGGAACGCGCCGGTGAAGAAGACGCGCAGCATGTGCACCACGATGGCGGCCATGAACAGCAGCGCCGACCAGTGGTGCATCTGCCGCATGATCAGGCCACCGCGCACGTCGAACGAGATGTCCAGCGTGGAGGCGTACGCGGCCGACATCGGCGTGCCCCGCAGCGGGGCGTAGCTGCCGTTGTAGACCACCTCGGTCATCGCCGGCTCGAAGAAGAACGTCAGGAAGACACCGGTCAGCAGCAGGACGATGAACGAGAAGAGCGCGATCTCGCCGAGCAGGAAGGACCAGTGGTCCGGGAAGACCTTGTTCAGCAGCCGACGCAGCGGGGTGGCCACCTGGAAGCGGTCGTCCACCCCCCGGGCGGCGTTGCCCGGGACGGCTGCCATGTCAAACTTTCGCCGCTTCACGGCCGCTCCCAGAAGTCGGGCCCGACGGTCTCGGTGTAGTCGGACGTAGCCACGAAGTAGCCCTCGGCGTCGACCTCGATCGGCAGCTGGGGCAGCCGCCGGCTGGCCGGGCCGAAGATGGGCTTCGCGTTGTCGGTGATCAGGAACTGCGACTGGTGGCACGGGCAGAGCAGCCGGTTGGTCTGCTGCTCGTACAGGCTGGCGGGGCAGCCGGCGTGCGTGCAGATCTTCGAGTAGGCCGCGTAGTTGCCCCACATGTAGTCGCCGTGGCCGATCCGCTCGTTGGCGCGGCGGGACGCCTGGGCGTCCTCGTCCCGCAGGTGGATCAGCAGCGTCGGGGAGTCGGCGTGCCGGTTGCTCACCCCGTGGTCGATCCCCGGGAAGACGGTGATCTGGCCGCCGGCGCTCACGTCGGCCGGGCGCACCGGGCGACCGTCCTCACGGACCAGCCGGACCTTCTGGCCGCCCTCGGTGGGCGCGAAGCCGGTGGTGAACATCTGGTTGTTCTTGTGGGGGTCGGAGATCAGGCCACCCACCAGCGGCGCCGCGGCCACCGCGCCGACCGGCGCCAGACCGGCCAGCAGCGAGATGCCGAGCAGCGGGCGGCGCTTCACGCCCAGCTCGTCAGCCATGTAGAGCATCGTCTGGCCGGTGACGGTGCGGTCGTCCTCGCTGACCGCGCCCTCGTGCCGGTCCTGGATCGAGACCTCCTTCGGCAGCAGCTTCTTGCCCCAGGTGAGGATGCCGAAGCCGATGCCGAGCAGGGCGATGCCCAGGGTGACGCCGAGCAGCGGCGTGTACCACTTGTCGCCGCCGCGACCCGGGGCGTACTCCCACGGCCACCAGATGTAGATCGCCAGGAAGGCGGTGGCGGCGATGCCGGTGAGCAGGAAGAACGACGCGACCGTACGCGTCATCCTCCGCTCGGCCTTGCTGCCCGGGACGTACTGCGGCTCGTAGTGGACGATCTCGATGTCGTCCCGGCGCGCGCCCTCGCGGACGATGTCGAAGCGGCTCAGCCGCGGGTCGTTCACGTCGAGCGGCTCCCGGCCCTGCTGTGCCTGGTGCTCGGTGTGGGTGGTCATGCCGTCACCTCACTACGGGCGGTGCCGACACGCGACACCAGCGCAATGTCACTCACGGGTCGTCCGGTCACGACTTGCCCGCAATCCACAGGCTGGCGAAGACCAGCGCGACGATGCCCACCAGGAAGACGGCCAGGCCCTCGGTCGAGGGGCCGTAGCGGCCGAGGTTGAAGCCACCCGGGTCGCCGGTGTCCTTCAGCGTCTGCTGGATGTAGGCGATGATGTCCGCCTTCTGCTCCGGCGTGATCTGGTTGTCGCCGAAGACGGGCATGTTCTGCGGGCCGCTCAGCATGGCCGCGTAGATCTGCCGGTCGGTGGCCGGGGCCAGGCTCGGCGCGTACTTGCCCGAGGAGAGGGCGCCGCCGCCACCGCCGAAGGCGTGGCACTGCGAGCAGTTGATCCGGAACAGCTCGCCACCGGCGGCGAGGTTGCCACCCTCGTGCAGGTTGCCCTCCGGCACCACCGGGCCGCCGCCGAGCTCCTGGACGTACTGGGCGAGCTGGCGGGTCTCCTCGTCGGTGAAGACCACCGGCTTGCGCTGCGCCTGGGCCTCCTGGCGGGCCATCGGCATCCGGCCGGTGCTCACCTGGAACTCGACCGAGGCGGCGCCGACGCCGATCAGGCTCGGGCCCCGTCCCTCGACACCCTGCGCGTTGCGGCCGTGGCAGGTCACACAGCTCACGTCGAACAGCGCCTTGCCCTCCGCGGCGGCGCCGGACAGCGGCGGGTTGTCCTGCGCCTGCACGCCGGGAGCGAAGACCGTGTAGGCACCGCCGGCCAGCATGAGCGCGGCCAGCAGCCGGACCGCGGCACCCAGCCGGCGGCGGCCCCTGCTGCGCGCTGCGGGCCGCCCGCGCAGCCGCGCGAGCAGACCGCGTCGGCGGTCGTTGTCAGAAGTCATGACCTGTGTCCTTAACCGGTTGGACCTTGCCAGAGGGGACGGAGCAGCGGCGCGGTTCGTGACGCGCCAAGATCACTGGAGCCAGTAGATCATGCCGTACAGTGCGATCCACACCACGTCGACGAAGTGCCAGTAGTACGACACCACGATCGCCGAGGTCGCCTGCGCCGGCGTGAACCGGCCCATGGTGGTGCGGATCATGAAGATGACGAAGGCGATCAGACCGCCGGTCACGTGCAGGCCGTGGAAGCCGGTGGTCAGGTAGAACATCGACCCGTAGCCGTCTTCGTTGATCTTGATGCCCGCGTGCACCAGCTCCCGGTACTCGTTGAGCTGGCCGAGCACGAAGATCAGGCCCATCACGAAGGTGATCGTGAACCAGCGGCGCAGCGCGTGCACGTCACCGCGCTCGGCGGCGAACACGCCGATCTGGCACGTCACCGAGGAGAGCACCAGGATCACCGTGAACGTCGTCGCGTACGGGATGTTCAGGTGCTGCGTGTGCTCCGCCCACTGCTCCGGCGCCGCGGCGCGGATGGAGAAGTACATCGCGAACAGCGCCGCGAAGAACATGAGTTCACTGGAGAGCCACACGATCGTCCCGACGCTGACCATGTTGGGTCGGGTCAGGGAGTGGATCCGGCTCTTGTCAATCGCTGGGGCCGCAGTCACGGGGTCATTATTGCCCTTGACCGGGGCCCGCGATCACCGGGGGGCCAAACCCGTGCCCAGGGCAGCCCGATCGGGGAGGTCCGGTTCGCCTGACCTAGGCTGAAAAGCGTGCTGCACGTCGATCCGATCTTCACCGCTACCTCGGTCGCCGCACCGGCGGTGACCGCGGCCACCCCGCCGCCGTTCACCGTCACCTCGGTGTTCACCGAGACGCGGCTGGACAGCTGGCTCGCCGTCGGCCTGGTGCTCGCCGCCGGGCTCTACCTCTACGGCGTGCACCGCCTCCGGGCCCGCGGGGACCGGTGGCCGGTCGCCCGCACGGTCTTCTTCCTCGGCCCGGGGCTCGGCGGCATCGCGGCGGTGACGGTCAGCGGCCTGCACGCGTACGACACCGCACTGTTGTCGGTGCACATGGTCCAGCACATGGTGCTGTCCATGGTCTCGCCGATCTTCCTGGCGCTCGGCGCGCCGATCACGCTGGCCCTGCGTACCCTTCCGCAGCGCCCGCGCAAGCGGCTGCTGGCGATCGTGCACAGCCGGATCGCCCGGGTCTACAGCTATCCCCTGGTCGCCTTCGCGATCTTCGTGGTCAACCCGTTCGCGCTCTACTTCACCGACCTGTACCGCTACACCCTCGAGCACGCCTGGGCACACGAGGTGGTGCACGCGCACTTCATCCTGACCGGCTGCGTGTTCTTCTGGCCGCTGGTCGGCCACGACCCGCTGCCCGGCCGCTGGCCGTACCCCGGCCGGGCCCTGCTGATGCTGCTCTCCGTGCCGTTCCACACCGTGCTGGGGCTCACCATCATGCAGTCGAGCACCCTCTTCGGCGGCGACTGGTACCCCTCGCTCAACCTGACCTGGGCCGACCCCTGGCAGGACCAGGTGGTCGCCGGTGGCATCCTGTGGGCGGGCGGCGAGTTCGTCAGCATCACCATGCTGGCCGTGCTGGTCGTGCAGTGGATGCGGCAGGCCGAGCGGGAGGCCCGCCGGATCGACCGCGAGCTGGACCGGCAGGAGGCCCGCCAACGGGCCGCGGAGACCGCCGCCTGAGCGCGGCCCGCCGGGCCGTCACCGCCCGGCGTAGCGTTTCTCACACCTACCGGTACGATCAGCGGGCAGCTACGAGGTGGGAGCCAGTAAAAGCGATGAGCGATCGTCTGTGCACCGTCCTGCTCTACAGTGACGACCCGCAGGTCCGTGATCGGATGCGGCTCGCCGTCGGCACCCGGCCCGCGCCCGGCCTGCGGCTCGAGTTCGTCGAGGCGTCGGCCTACGACGAGTGCGTCCGGCTGGTCGACGACTACGAGATCGACCTCCTGCTCCTCGACGGCGAGGCCAGCCCCGGCGGCGGCATCGGCATCGCCCGCCAGATCAAGGACGACCGGGACGACGCTCCCCCGACCTGTGTCGTGATCGCCCGCGCCGCCGACCGATGGCTCGCCGCGTACGCCGAGGTCGACGCCACCCTGGTGCACCCGCTCGACCCGGTGACCACCGGCACGACGGTGGCCGAGCTGCTGCGGACGCACGCCCCCGCCTGACGTCCCCGCTCCGGCACCGCCTCGGCGCCGGATCCACCGGCGCCGGTTCCCCATCCACTGGACCCGCTCGGGAGGCCCACCATGGGCGATCGGACCTGGCCGCACCTGCTCGCCGCGCTGCTGCGCGGCGAGGAGCTCTCCACCGCCGACACGTCCTGGGCCATGGGCGAGATCATGTCCGGCTCGGCGGCACCGGCGCAGATCGCGGCGTTCGCCGTCGCGCTGCGCGCCAAGGGCGAGACGCCCGCCGAGGTGTCCGGCCTGGTGGAGGCCATGCTGCGGCACGCCGTGCCGGTCGAGTTGCCCGAGGAGCTGCGGGCGAGCGCCGTGGACGTGGTGGGCACCGGTGGTGACCTCGCGCACACCGTGAACATCTCCACCATGGCGTCGCTGGTGGTGGCCGGCGCCGGCGTACGGGTGGTCAAGCACGGCAACCGCGCCGCCTCCTCGTCCTGCGGCACGGCCGACGTGCTGGAGTTCCTCGGGCTCCCGCTCGACCTGGGCCCGGAGGGCGTGGCCGCCTGTGTCGCCGAGGCCGGGATCGGCTTCTGCTTCGCCGCCCGGTTCCACCCCGGCATGCGGCACGCGGGGCCGGTCCGCCGCGAGATGGGCGTGCCGACCGCGTTCAACTTCCTCGGCCCGCTGACCAACCCGGCCCGGCCCCGGGCCGGTGCCGTCGGCTGTTTCGACGCCCGGATGGCACCGGTGATGGCGGCCGTCTTCGCCGCCCGGGGCGACTCGGTGCTCGTCATGCGGGGCGAGGACGGCCTGGACGAGTTCACCACCGCCGCCCCGACCCGGGTCTGGGCCGCACAGGGCGGCACCGTCCGGGAGGCGGTGCTGGACGCGGCCGACCTGGGCGTGCCCCGGGCCACGATCGCCGACCTGCGGGGCGGTGACGCGGCGTACAACGCGGACGTGGTGCGCCGCCTGCTGGCCGGCGAGCCCGGGCCGGTACGCCACGCGGTGCTGGTCAACGCGGCTGCCGCGCTGGCCACCCAGGGCCCACTCGACGGGGATCTGGGCGCGGCGCTGCGCGCCGGCCTGGACCGGGCCGCCGAGTCGGTCGACTCGGGCGCCGCCGCCCGCACCCTGGACCGCTGGATCGAGGTCGCCCGCTCCTCCCGCCCGGTGGCCTGACCCGGCCGGTGACCTGACCCGACCGGTGACCTGCCGCCGGCCGGTGACCCTGACCCGGCCGGTCGCCCGCTCCGCCCGGCCGGTGGCCCGACCTGGCAGGTGACCTGCCCAGGCCGGTCGCCTGACCCGGCCGGTCGCCCGCTCCGCCCGGCCGGTGACCTGACCTGGCCGTGTCCGCCGGCGGGTCCGGCAAGGGGTCGCCTCGGTCCTTGCGGCGGTCGCCACGGCGGCGGGTGGCGCGCGGAAGAGTGTCGGACCGGCGTGGAAAACTACAGCCGAGTAGTTCTCCGCCCCGTCGCCCCGACGGAGCCGCAGCGAGAGGAGCCGCCCGTGTCGACCCGCGACCTGCACTGCGACGTCTGCCAGGGCGTGCGGCCGTTCGAAGCGCCGCCCTGCGTCGACGGCCACGACGCCGACTGCCCCGAGCTGGTGTGCACCGGCTGCGGCGCGGCGGTGCTCATCGCCACCTTCGCCTTCCACGCCCCGCGCCTGACGACCGTCCGCCGCCGGCAGCCCACCGTCCAGCGCCGCGCCGCCTGACCGGCACACGACGAAGCCCGCCTCCCCGAACCGGGAGGCGGGCTTCGGTGCCAGTTCCGTGCCGGCTCAGTGCTCGGCGGTGCGCCGGGTGCCGGTGTAGTACTCGAAAAGCAGGCCGCAGGCGGTGAAGATGACCGCCACCGCGCCCAGGCCCAGCAGCCAGAACTGCCAGAACACCAGGCCGAAGCCGGCGATGGCGGCCGACAACGCGATGCCGAACGGCCAGTAGCTGCCCGGGCTGAAGAAGCCGACCTCACCCGCGCCGTCGGCGATCTCGGCGTCCGGCCGGTCCTCCGGCCGCAGGTCGATCCGGCGCGACACGAACCAGAAGAAGCCACCACACATCGCGCAGAGCAGGAAGCTCAGCAGCAGGGCCACCGTGCCGACCCACTCGACACCACCCGCGTCACCGAAGGTCCAGGCGCCGTAGAGGACCGTGGCGAAGAGCAGGAACCCGGCGATGGCGAGGAAGATGCGCCACTCGGTCTTCATGTGTGCCCCCCTCAGTTGCCCGCGCCGGCGGACGGGTTGAAGTTCGCCTCGGTGCGCCGCGTCTCGAACGGACGCGTCGTCTTCGCGAACGGGTCCTCGCCGATGGCGGTCAGCGCCTCCTGCGTCGAGCGGCCCTCACGCTTGGCGGCGAGGAACCGGTCGTACTTCTCCGGCGTGACGACCCGCAGCTCGAAGTTCATGAAGGCGTGGTAGCTGCCGCACAGCTCGGCGCAGCGGCCCACGTACGCGCCCTCGGACTCGAACTTGGAGATCTCGAAGACGTTGCGGATCTTGCCCGGGAAGACGTCCCGCTTGAACAGCATCTCCGGCACCCAGAAGGAGTGCACGACGTCGCGGCTGGTCTCCTCGAAGCGGATGGACCGGTCGGTCGGGAGCACGAGGATCGGGATGACCTCGCTGGTGCCGAGCACCGAGGCGACCGTGTCGGCCTCCGGGCCCTGCCCGTCGCGGTAGTTGAACTGCCAGTTCCACTTGAAGGCGACGACCTCGACGGTGACGTCGGGGTTCTTCGTCGTCTTCACCACGTCCGTCTGCACGACCGCCGTGTAGTAGAAGAGCACGGAGACGATCAGGATCGGCGCGATGGTGTAGAGGAACTCCATCGGCATGTTGTAGCGGGTCTGCACCGGCAGTTCGTTGCCCCGCTTCCGGTAGCGCACCACGCACCAGAAGATCAGACCCCACACGAACACACCCACCGCGAGAGCGGCGATGCACGACGCGATCCACAGGTCGTACATCCGGTGCGCCTCGGGCGTGATGCCGCCCTGCGGCCAACCGAAGCTGAACGCGTCATCGACGTCGCACCCCGTGAGCAGGAGCAGCAGCGCCGCTCCGCCGAGACCGAGCCCGGCGACCCGACCGGCAACCCGCCCCCGGCGCCCACCGGCCCCCGGGTTAGCGCTGCGCCGCACGGCCGACGGCCGTACCTCCGAACTCCTTGCGACCACCTGGTCCTGCCTCCCTAGCGCGCCGCGGTGTGTGTCCTCCACCGCCCCACCCCGTGGGCGGAGCGACAGCACCGGCGGCAAAGGCGTCACCGACGGTCGCAGATTACTCGACCATGACAGGCTGGGCAGTCTTGGGGTGGCTGTCCGCCCCGATCGGGGAGATCGCCACCACGCCGACGCGATAGCGTGGGCCACCGTGAGCGCGAGGAGTGAGCCGGGCCTGCGAGCCCCGCAGCCGCGAACAAAGGCGGCACCGTGAGCGCGAGGAGCGAGCCGGGCCTGCGAGCCCCGCAGCCGCGAACAAAGGCAGCACCGTGAGCGCGGCCCCCGTCTACCTGGACGCGGCGTCCGCCGCGCCGCCGCACCCGGTCGCCCGGCAGGCGCTGCTGGCCGCGCTGGACGACGGCTGGGCCGACCCCGGGCGGCTGTACACGCAGGCCCGGCGGGCACGCCAACTGCTGGACGCCGCGCGGGAGGCCGCCGCGGCGACGCTCGGCGTCCGGCCGGACGAACTCTCCTTCACCCCCAGCGGTACGGCCGCCGCGCACTCGGCCGTCCTCGGCGGGCTCGCCGGACGCCGCCGGGCCGGATCCGGCCTGGTGCACTCGGCGATCGAGCACTCGGCGGTGCTGCACGCGGCCGAGAAACACGTGGCCGGCGGTGGTTCGGCGACGTCCGTTCCGGTGGACCGGCTCGGCCGGCTCGACCTCGACGCCTGGTCGACGGCGGCCGGCGCACCGGGGGTGGCGCTCGCTGCGCTGATCGCCGCGAGCCACGAGGTCGGCACGGTGCAGCCGGTCGCCGAGGCGGCCGCCGCGTGCGCCCGGGCCGGCGTGCCGCTCTACGTCGACGCGGCCCAGGTGGTGGGCCACGCCCCGCTGCCGGCGGGCTGGTCGGTGCTGAGCGCGAGCGCCCACAAGTGGGGCGGGCCGCCCGGTGTCGGGCTGCTGGTCGTACGCAAGGGCACCCGCTGGGAGTCCCCGTGGCCGGCGGACGACCGGGAGTCGGGCCGTACCCCCGGGGTGGTGAACCTGCCCGCGGTGGTGGCGGCGGCGGCGAGCCTGCGGGCGGCGGCGGCCGACGCGGCCGCGGAGGCGGCCCGGCTCGCGCCGCTGGTGGACCGGATCCGGGCGCGGGTGGCGGCGGACGTACCGGACGTCGAGGTGGTCGGTGACCCGGATCACCGACTCCCCCACCTGGTGACCTTCTCCTGTCTGTACGTGGACGGCGAGGCGTTGCTGCACGCGCTGGACCGGCGGGGCTTCGCCGTCTCGTCCGGCTCGTCGTGCACGTCGTCGACGCTTCGCCCGTCGCACGTGCTGGAGGCGATGGGGGTGCTGTCGCACGGCAACGTCCGGGTCTCGCTGCACCGGGAGACGACCGAGGCGGACGTGGAGCGGTTCCTGGCCGAGTTGCCGGGGATCGTGGCGGGGCTGCGTGCCGAGGCGGGGGTGGTGGGGCTGTGACGCTGCCACAGGAAGTGCTGGACTGCCGGGGCCAACGCTGCCCACTGCCGGTGATCGCGGTGGCCCGGCGCCTGCCCGAGCTGCCGGTCGGCACGGTGGTCCGGGTGCTCGCCGACGACCCGGCGGCGGCCGTGGACATCCCGGCCTGGTGCCGCATGCGCGGCCAGGAGTTCGTCGGCCGCCTCGACGGCCCCGACGGCCCCGCCTACGACATCCGCCGCCACCACTAACCCCGCCCGCCCCACCCGCCCCCCGCCCGGCCCCCCTCCGGCTCCCCCGGGGGCACTTTCACGGAAAGAGTGGCTATTTCCGCGCGAATAAGCCCTCTTTCTCTGTAAGAGGGCCCCGGTGGGGGTGGGGGGTGGGTTAGGGGAGGAGGTGGGGGCGGATTTCTTCGGCGGCTTCGTCGCCGTAGGACTCGGCGAGGCGCTTGACGAAGAGGTCGCGGCGGACCTGGTACTCCTGGGTGCCGACGGTCTCCAGCACCAGCGTGGCGAGCAGCGAGCCGACCTGGGCGGCCCGCTCGAGCCCGAGGCCCCAGGACAACGCGGTGAAGAAGCCGGCCCGGAAGCCGTCGCCCACCCCGGTCGGGTCGACTGCGCGGATCTCCCGGGCGATCGGCACGTGGATCGGGTCGAGGTCGCGTCCGGCGATCTCCACACCCTGCTTGCCCAGCGTGGTGACCCGCACCTTGACCAGGTCGAGCAGCTGCGCGTCGCTGAGACCGGCCTTGCTCTGCAGCAGCGACTTCTCGTAGTCGTTGGTCATCAGGTAGTCGGCGCCGTCGATCAGCGCGACCACGTCCTCGCCGGGCATCCGGGCGAGCTGCTGGGACGGGTCGGCCGCGAAGGCGTACCCCCGCTCCCGGCACTCGGCGGAGTGCCGCAGCATCGCCTCGGGGTCGTTCGCGCCGACCAGCACCAGGTCCAGGCCGTCCACGCGGTTGGCGACCGGCGCCAGCTCGATGTTGCGGGCCTCGCTCATCGCGCCGGCGTAGAAGGAGGCGATCTGGCACATGTCGGTGTCGGTGGTGCAGACGAAACGGGCGGTGTGCGCCACCTCGCTGACGTGCACCGAGTCGCAGTCCACGCCGTGCCGCTCCAGCCAGGAGCGGTAGTCGGCGAAGTCGGCGCCCACCGCGCCGACCAGCACCGGCCGCAGGCCGAGCTGACCCATGCCGAAGGCGATGTTGGCGGCCACCCCGCCCCGGCGCAGCACGAGGTCGTCGACCAGGAAGGAGAGCGACACCTTGTGCAACTGGTCGGCGATGAACTGGTCGGCGAACCGGCCGGGGAAGCTCATCAGGTGGTCGGTCGCGATCGAACCGGTCACGGCGATCTTCATGTCAACCCTCGGGGTCGGGAGCGGGGCGCCGGTCAGCCTACCGGTCGGTTCACCGGCGGGTGACCGCTCGGTCCGGCGGCGGCCACCTGCCGTACACCCGCCGCCGGACACGACGACGGGGCCGCTCCCTCGTCGAGGAGGGAGGCGGCCCCGCGGTCGGAAAGGCTCAGCTGAAGGAGTCGCCGCAGGCGCACGAGCTGCCCGCGTTCGGGTTGTCGATCGTGAAGCCCTGGGCGTCGATCCGGTCGGCTAAGTCGATGGTGGCGCCGGCCAGGTAGGGGGCGCGCATCCGGTCGACGACGACCTCGACACCGCCGAAGTCGGTGACGACGTCACCGTCGAGCGACCGCTCGTCGAAGAAGAGCTGGTACCGCAGGCCGGAGCAGCCACCCGGCTGCACGGCGACCCGGAGCCGCAGGTCGTCGCGGCCCTCCTGCTCGATCAGGGCCTTGACCTTCT
>JAEYGD010000522.1 GCA_023402505.1 Actinomycetes bacterium | reverse complement strand
GGTACGGGCCGCCGCCCGCCCCGCAACCGCGGGAGCCCCTGCGTCCCCGGGTCGCGCGGGCCGTGGCCGGCGCCCTCGGGGTGGTGCTGCTGGGCGTGCCCCTCGGGCTGCTCTGGGCCGCGCTCGCGCCGGACACCCCGGTGGTGAAGACCGCGGCGGGCGCCGTCTACGGGGAGCCCCAGCCGGAACAGCCGATCGCCGCCGACGGGTGGTTCAGCCTGCTCGGCCTGGGCTTCGGTCTGCTGGTCGCGGTCGGGCTGTGGTTCGTGCTGCGCCGGGGCCGGGGCCCGATCGGGCTGGTCGCCGCCGTGCTCGGCTCGCTCGGCGCGGCACTCGTCGCCTGGCAGGTCGGCCGCCGGGTCGGGCTCGGGACCTTCGAGCGGCTGCTGGCGACCGCGCCCGAGGGGGAGGCCTTCGGCAAACCGGCGGACCTGCGGGCCGGGGGGATCGAGTGGGTGCTGGGTGTGCTGCCGGTGCCGTACGGCAACGTGCTGCTGCCCGCGTTCGGCGCCGCGGTCGCGTACACCCTGCTGGCCGGCTGGTCCCGGTGGCCGTCGCTGCGGCCGGAGCCGCTGCCCGGCGGCGATCAGGGCCCGGGGGTCAGTTGGGGGTCGGCGGCGACGCCAGCTCCCCCAACGGCACCGGGACCGCCCGCACCTGGCGCAGCAGGGCCGCCTCGCGGCTGAGCAGCCGCAGCTCGGCGCGGAGCCGGGCGGCGGTGTCGTCGATGGCGAGCAGCCGCTGCCGGTCGGCGACGGTCAGCACGGCCGTCGCCGCGACCAGGTGCGACAGGACGGTCGGATCCTCCGGAAGCTGCTCGGAGAGCTCCTCCGGGTCGGCGCGGACCAGACCCAGGTACTGCCGGAAGACCGCGATGACGCGCGCGGCGAGCAGGTCGGCGGCCTCGTCCGGGCCGTCCGGCTCGGGCAGCCACTCGACCTCGGCGGTCAGGTAGGGCGCGCCGGACCGGTCGACCTCGCCCATCCGGAACCGGCGCCGGCCGACCGTGACGATGTCGAACCCGCCGTCCGGCAGCTCGGTCACCTGCCGCAGCTCGGCGGTGCAGCCCACCTCGTGCAGCGAGACGTCGCCGGCGCCGGGCAGCGGGCGGCCGTCGGGGCCCTTCGGGACGACCTCCCAGCCGGCCCGGATCGCCACCACCCCGAACTCGCGCGGCGCCCCCTCGGGCAGGCCGACCAGATGCCGGACCAGGGCGCGGTAACGCTCCTCGAAGACGTGCAGCGGCAGCACCAGACCGGGGAAGAGGACGGTCCCGAGCGGGAACACCGGCAGCCGCGCAGTCACGCGTCGAGGGTAGCCCGATCCGCTGCCGGCGGCGTGTCCCGGCTCACCGTCCCGCCGTGCGGGCGGCGCGGTCCGGCCCGGATGACGGCCGCATAGACTCGCAAGGGTGTTGAACCGGATCGACCTGCGCGGCGGCTCCCGTGACCCGCGCCGCCTGCTGCCCCGTGCCCAGCTCGACGTGTCCGTGGCCGTCGAGCGGATCCGCCCCCTCGTGGAGGCGGTGCGGGAGCATGGCTACTCCGCGATCCGGGAGGCCAGCGAGCGGTTCGACGGCGTCTCGCCGGAGGTGCTGCGGGTCCCCGCCGCGGCGATCGCCGAGGCCGAGGGGACCCTCGACCCGCAGGTGCGGGCCGCGCTGCTGGAGTCGATCCGCCGCGCCCGCCGCGTGCACGCCGACCAGCGGCGCACCGACCACACCACGCAGGTCGTGCCGGGCGGCACGGTCACCGAGCGCTGGGTGCCGGTCGACCGGGTCGGCCTCTACGTGCCCGGCGGCCTGGCGATGTACCCGTCGACCGTGGTGATGAACGTGGTGCCCGCGCAGGAGGCCGGTGTGCGCTCGCTGGTCGTGGTGAGCCCGCCGCAGAAGGACAACGGCGGCCTGCCCGACCCCCGAGTGCTCGCCGCCTGCGCCCTGCTCGGGGTGGACGAGGTGTACGCGGTCGGCGGCGCCCAGGCGGTGGCCATGCTCGCGTACGGGGCGGCGGCCGACCCGGCCGGCACGCTCCGCTGCGACCCGGTCGACCTGGTCACCGGCCCGGGCAACATCTGGGTCACCGCCGCCAAGCGGCTGCTGCGCGGCGTCGTCGGCATCGACGCCGAGGCCGGCCCCACCGAGATCGCCATCCTCGCCGACGACACCGCCGACCCGGCCCACGTCGCCGCCGACCTGACCAGCCAGGCCGAGCACGACCCGCTCGCCGCCAGCGTGCTGGTCACGCCGTCGGTGGCGCTGGCCGACGCGGTCGAGCGGGAGCTGGCCCGCCAGGTCCCGGCGACCAAGCACGCCGAGCGGGTCACCACGGCCCTGTCCGGTGAGCAGAGCGGGGTGGTGCTCGTCGACGACCTGGCGGCGGGCCTGCGGGTGGTCGACGCGTACGCGGCCGAGCACCTGGAGATCCAGACCGAGGACGCCCGGGAGTGGGCGCTGCGGGTGCGCAACGCCGGGGCGATCTTCGTCGGCGCGTGGTCGCCGGTGTCGCTCGGCGACTACTGCGCCGGCTCCAACCACGTGCTGCCCACCGGCGGCTGCGCCCGGCACTCGTCCGGCCTGTCGGTGCAGTCCTTCCTGCGCGGCATCCACCTGGTGGAGTACACGCGGGACGCGCTGCGCGAGGTGGCCCCGCACGTGGTCACCCTCGCGACGGTGGAGGACCTGCCCGCGCACGGCCAGGCGGTGGGCGCGCGCTTCCCGGGGGAGGCGCTGTGACCACCCTCGACGAGCTGCCCGTCCGGGACGACCTGCGCGGGCTGACGCCGTACGGCGCGCCGCAGCTGGACGTGCCGGTGCGGCTGAACACCAACGAGAACTCCTACCCGGTGCCCGACCCGGTGGCCGAGGCGATCGGCAAGGCCCTCGCCGCCGAGCTGCGCGACCTCAACCGGTACCCGGACCGGGACGCGCTGGCGCTGCGCGCCGACCTGGCGGCGTACCTGGGCCACGGGCTCACCGCCGAGCACGTGTGGGCGGCCAACGGCTCCAACGAGATCCAGCAGCAGTTGCTCCAGGTCTTCGGCGGGCCGGGGCGCAGCGCGCTCGGCTTCACGCCCGCGTACTCGATGCACCCGCTGCTGGCGCTCGGCACCGGCACCCGCTGGGTGCCGGCCCGGCGCGGCGTCGACTTCGGGCTGACCGCCGGCGAGGCGGTGGCGCAGGTCCGGGAGCACCGCCCCGACGTGGTGTTCCTCTGCTCGCCGAACAACCCGACCGGCACCGCCCTCGACCCGGCCGTGGTCGCCGCCGTGCTGGACGAGGCGCCCGGCATGGTGGTGGTCGACGAGGCGTACGCCGAGTTCGCGCGCCCCGGCACGGTCAGCGCCCTCGCGGTGCTCCCGGGCCACCCACGGCTGGTGGTGACCCGCACGATGAGCAAGGCGTTCGGGTTCGCCGGCGGCCGGCTGGGCTACCTGGCGGCCGACCCGGCGGTGGTGGCGGCGGTGCAGCTCGTACGGCTGCCGTACCACCTGTCGGCGCTCACCCAGGCCGCGGCCCGCGCGGCCCTCGCGCACCGCGACGCCCTGCTCGGCACCGTCGCGGCGATCAAGGACCAGCGGGACCGGATCGTGGCGGAGCTGCGGGCCCGTGGCCACCGGGTCGCCGACAGCGACGCCAACTTCGTGCTGTTCGAGGTCGGCGGCGACCAGGCCGCCGCCTGGCGCGCCCTGCTCGACGCCGGCGTCCTGGTCCGCGACGTCGGCCTGCCCGGCTGGCTGCGGGTCACCGCCGGCACCCCCGCCGAGACCGACGCCTTCCTGTCCGCAATGGAGACACTTTCATCATGAGTCGCACCGCCCGGGTCGAGCGGGTAACCAAGGAGACCAAGGTCCTCGTCGAGATCGACCTCGACGGCACCGGCAAGGCCGACATCGAGACCGGTGTCGGCTTCTACGACCACATGCTGAACCAGATCGCCCGGCACGGCGGCTTCGACCTGACCGTGCACACCGTCGGCGACCTGGAGATCGACGCGCACCACACGATGGAGGACACGGCGCTGGCCCTGGGCACCGCGTTCGACCGGGCGCTGGGCGACAAGGCCGGCATCCGGCGGTACGGCTCGGCCACCGTCCCGATGGACGAGGTGCTGGTCCGGGCCGCCGTCGACCTGTCCGGCCGGCCCTACGTGGTGCACGACGAGCCGCCGCTGGCCCCGTACATCGGGCCGGTCTACCCGACCAGCATGACCCGGCACATCTGGGAGTCGTTCGGTCAGGCGGCCCGGATCACCCTCCACGTCGACGTGCTGCGGGCGGCCCGGCCCGGCGGCCACCCGGATGCCCACCACGTGGTGGAGGCCCAGTTCAAGGCGGTGTCCCGGGCGCTGCGCGAGGCGACCGCCGTCGACCCGCGCTCGGCGGGCGTGGTACCCAGCACGAAGGGCGCGCTGTGATGAGCGCGAGGAACGTAGCGCAGCGGAGTACCGCAGCCGCGAATGGAGGACTGCTCTGATGGGCGGGGTGTTGCCGGTCCTGCTGCTGATCCTGGCCGGGGTGCTGGCCGGCGGGGTGCTGTCGCTGCACCGGCAGGGTGCCCCGCGCGGCGCCGTGGTCGTCACCGCGCTGCTGGCCCTGCTGGCCACCGTCGCCGGCGCGCTCTGGCTGCTGCCGGGGGACGGGTCGTGAGCCGGGTGGTGGTGCTCGACTACGGGTCGGGCAACCTGCGGTCGGCGGAGCGCGCGCTGGCGGCGGCCGGGGCGGACGTGACGGTGACCGACGACCTGGCCGCCGCCGCCGACGCGGACGGCCTGGTGGTACCCGGTGTGGGCGCCTTCGCGGCGTGCATGGCGGGGATCGAGGCGCTCGGCGCCGGCCCGGTGATCGCCGAGCGGGTCGCCGCCGGGCGGCCGGTGCTCGGGATCTGCGTGGGCATGCAGGTGCTCTTCGAGCACGGCGACGAGCACGGGGTGGTGACCAAGGGTCTCGGGCTGCTGCCCGGCGGGGTGACCGGACTGCCCGCCCGGCGGCTGCCGCACATGGGCTGGAACACGGTGCGCCCGCCGGCCGGCTCGGTGCTCTTCGCGGGGCTTCCGGAGGGCAGCCGGTTCTACTTCGTCCACTCGTACGCGGTGGCCGACGTGGCGGCGCTGACCGCCGCCGGCGCCGTGGTCACCACCGCCCACCACGGGGCGGACTTCGTGGCCGCGGTGGAGTGGGGCGCGCTCTCCGCCGCCCAGTTCCACCCGGAGAAGTCCGCCGACACCGGTGCCGCCCTGCTGCGGAACTGGCTGGCCACGCTTCCCGCCGGTGGCTGAGCGACCGCGCGGCCGTCTCGGGGGTGTCCGGTGAGCAAGGAACGGGCCCGGCGCCGGGCGGTCCGGGAGGCGGAGGCGGCGCGGCAACGGGTCGTCCGGGAGCGGCGGTTCGCCCGGCGGGCGCGGCGGCGGGCGCTGCTCCGCCGGTTGACGCCGAGGCTGCGGCGGGGGCGGACCGGCCGGCTGCCCCGGCACACCCGTGCCGAGCGCGCCGCGATCGTCGGGCTGACCGCCGCGGCGGTCCTGCTGATCTGGGCCCTCGTGGACGACCTCGCACTGCGGCTCGCGCTGGTCGCGCTCCTGCTGCTCGTACTGCCGGCGATCGTGGTGATCGCCCTGGACCGTCGCACCTGATCCGAGGAGAGAGAGACCGTGAGCCTCACCCTGTTGCCCGCCGTGGACGTCGCCGACGGCCAGGCCGTCCGCCTCGTGCAGGGCGCCGCCGGCAGCGAGACGACGTACGGCGACCCGCTGGAGGCCGCGCTCGCCTGGCAGCGCGACGGCGCCGAGTGGATCCACCTGGTCGACCTGGACGCCGCCTTCGGCCGGGGCTCCAACGCCGGGCTGCTCGCCGACGTGGTGCGCCGGCTCGACGTGCGGGTGGAGCTGTCCGGCGGGATCCGGGACGACGAGTCGCTGCGCGCCGCGCTGGCGACCGGGGCGGCCCGGGTCAACATCGGCACCGCCGCCCTGGAGGATCCGCAGTGGTGCGACCGGGTCTGCGGCGAGTACGGCGACCGGGTGGCCATCGGGCTGGACGTGCGGGGGCGTACCCTCTCGGCGCGCGGCTGGACCCGCGACGGCGGTGACCTGTGGGAGGTGCTGGAGCGGCTCGACAAGGCCGGCGCGTCCCGGTACGTGGTCACCGACATCACCAAGGACGGCACGATGCGCGGGCCGAACCTGGAGCTGCTGCGGGACGTGTGCTCGCGTACCGACGCGCCGGTGATCGCCTCCGGCGGTGTCTCCACTCTGGACGACCTGCGGGCGCTCGCCGCTCTGGAGCCGGTGGGCGTGGAGGGCGTGATCGCCGGCAAGGCGCTGTACGCCGGGGCGTTCACCGTGGCGCAGGCACTGGAGACCCTGGCCGCGGCCTGAGCCGTCCGTCGGCCGGCCGATTCCGGACGGCAGGGCCGGGCCGGCGGGTCCCGGTCCGGTCCGACCGGCGTACGGCGGTCCTCGACCGGCTTGCCCCGCGGTGCCAGACTGACCGCGTGAGCGGGACGGTCTTCGGCCGGGACGAGGTGGTCGACCGCGCCCGCCGATCCCTGGCGCAGGGGCGCCCGGTGGTCCTGGAGGGGCCGGCCGGGATCGGCAAGACGGCCGTCCACCGGGCCCTGGTGAGCGGTGCCCGTGGCGACGGCTGGCTCGTGCTGGCCTGCGCGCCCACCGAGATCGAGGCGGGGTTGCCGTTCGCGGCCCTGGCGGACCTGCTGGCCCCGCTGGCCGACCGGGTGCCGGGGCTGCCGGCGCCGCAGCGCGCGGCACTGGCCGGTGTGCTGCTCAGCGGTCCGGTCACCGAGCCGGTGGACGAGCGGACGGTGGGGGTCGCGACGCGAGCGCTGATCGAGGCGGCCCGGGCCGGGTCGGACGCGCCGCGGCTGCTGGTGGCGGTCGACGACGCGCCGTGGCTGGACCCGCCCAGCGAGCGGGCGCTGCGGTTCGCCCTGCGCAGGCTGGTGCCCGGGGTGGCGGTGCTGGTCTCGGCCCGCACCGGGGAACCGGGCGCGCGCCCCACCCCGCTCGGGCTGGACCAGGCCGCCCGGCCGGACCGGGTGGTGCTCGCCCCGCTGGGGGTGGGGGCCCTGCACCACGTGCTGCGCGCCGAGCTCGGGGCGGCGCTGCCCCGGCCGCTGCTGGTCCGGGTGGCCCGGGAGGCCGCCGGTAACCCGCTGCTCGCCATCGAGCTGGCCCGGGCGGTCCTGCGGATGCCGCAGCTGCCCGCGCCCGGCGCGGACCTGCCGGCCGCGCCGTCGCTGCGGAGCCTGGTGGTCGACCGGCTCGCCGTGCTGCCGCCGCCGACCCGGTACGCGATCCGCCTGGCCGCCCTCACCGGCGTCCCCACCCTGGCGCGGTTGGCCGGCGCCGGGGTGCCGCCGGAGGACTTCGACGCGGCCGAGGAGGCCGGCCTGGTCGTCGTGTCCGGCGAGGCCGTCCGCTTCGCCCACCCGGTGTACGCGGCGGCGGTCCGCGCGGAGGTGCCGCCGGGGGTGTGCCGCCGGCTGCAC
>JAEYGD010000426.1 GCA_023402505.1 Actinomycetes bacterium | reverse complement strand
CGGCGCCGGTGAGGTGGCCGGCGAGCGTGTCGACGTCGGCGCGTTCCAGGTCGCACACGACGGGGTGGGCGCCGGCGGCGGTGAGGGCGGCGGCGTGTTCGGGGTTGCGGATCAGGCCGACGGCGTCGTCGCCGCGACCGGCGAGTTCCCGTTCGAGCAGTCGGGCGATCTTGCCGTGGCCTCCGGCGATGACGACGCGCATACCGTCGAACCTACCGGCCGGGTGGGCGCAGCGCCGGGCGTCGCCCGGGACGGCCCGCACGCCTGGCGGATCGAGGGGCGCCGGGCCCTGCGTAGGTCCGGTGGGCGAGGGCCCGGTGGGTGGGGCAGCATGGGTGCGTGAGTGAACGGGTAAATACGCTGGCCGGGCTGGTCGCCGGCGGTGGCGTGGTGGTGCTCAGCGGCGCCGGCCTGTCCACCGAGTCGGGCATCCCCGACTACCGGGGGCCCAGCGGCGCGGCCCGCCGGCACACGCCGATGACGTACCAGACGTTCACCCGGGACGCGCAGGCCCGGCGCCGCTACTGGGCGCGCAGCCACGTGGGGTGGCGCACGATCGCCCGGGCGGCGCCCAACGACGGGCACCGGGCGGTGACCCGGCTGCAGAGCGCCGGCCTGGTCGACGGGATCATCACGCAGAACGTCGACGGGCTGCACACCGCCGCCGGCAGCCGGCAGGTGGTGGAGCTGCACGGCCGTCTCGACGAGGTGACCTGCCTGGACTGCGGCAACGGCACGTCCCGGGAGGAACTGCACCGGCGGCTGACCGAGGCCAACCCGGACTTCGACGCGCGGGCGGTGGCGGTCAACCCCGACGGTGACGTCGACCTCGACGACGAGGCGGTCGCCGGGTTCCGGGTCGTCGACTGCACGCTGTGCGGCACGGGGATGCTCAAACCGGACGTGGTGTTCTTCGGTGAGACGGTTCCGGCGGCCCGGGTCGCCCGGTGCTTCGCCATGGTCGGGGCGGCCCGGCTGCTGCTGGTGCTCGGCTCGTCGTTGACGGTGATGTCGGGGCGGCGGTTCGTGCTGCGGGCGGCCAAGGCCGGCGTCGCCGTGGCGATCGTCAACCAGGGCCCGACCCGCGGTGACGCGTACGCGGCCCTGACCCTCGACGCGCCGCTGGGCGCGCTGCTGCCGGCCCTCGCCGACCGGGTGTGCCCGGCCGCGGCGGGGGCGGCACCACCGGTCGCGGTGTGAGCCGGGGCGGCACCGACGGGGACGACATCCGCGGGAAACCCGCGCGCTGGTAGCGTTGACCACGCCGGTAGCACCCACGTGGGAGAGACCGCCCGGAAACACCCGGAGCGGCGCCGAAGGGGCAAATCCTCCCCGGAACCTCTCAGGCAAAAGGACCACGTGGGCAGGCACTGTGGAGCGCCCGGGTGGGCGCGACAGAGGGGGAGGCCGACCTGTCGACCTCGCCCCCCGGAGGCGCCACCCATGACCGCAGAGCAGTTCGCCGACCGCCACATCGGCCCCGGCCCCGACGACGAGCGCCGGATGCTGGAGGTCGTCGGTTACGGCTCGATCGACGAGCTGATGGACGCCGCGATCCCCGAGGTGATCCGCTGGCACGGCACCCTCGACCTGCCCGAGCCGGCCAGCGAACACGACGCCCTCGCCGAGCTGCGCGCCCTGGCCGCCCGCAACACCGTCGCCGTGTCCATGATCGGTCTCGGCTACCACGGCACCCACACCCCGGCCGTGATCCGCCGCAACGTGCTGGAGAACCCGGCCTGGTACACCGCGTACACGCCGTACCAGCCGGAGATCAGCCAGGGCCGCCTGGAGGCGCTGCTGAACTTCCAGACCATGGTCACCGACCTGACCGGCCTGGCCACCGCGAACGCCTCCATGCTCGACGAGGGCACCGCCGCGGCCGAGGCGATGACCCTCGCGCGCCGCGCGTCCAAGACCAAGAGCCCGGTGTACGTGGTCGACGCCGACGCGCTGCCGCAGACCGTCGCGGTGATCGCCGGCCGGGCCGAGCCGCTCGGCATCGACGTGCGGGTGCTCGACCTGGACACCGAGACGCTGCCCGAGGAGTTCTTCGGCCTGCACCTGCAGTACCCGGGCGCGTCCGGGGCGGTACGCGACCACGCCGGCCTGGTCGAGGCCGCCCACGCCGCCGGCGCGCTGGTGACCGTGGCCGCGGACCTGCTGGCCCTGACGGTGCTGCGCCCGCCCGGTGAGATCGGCGCCGACATCGCCGCCGGCACCACGCAGCGTTTCGGCGTACCCATGGGGTTCGGTGGGCCGCACGCCGGCTACCTGGCCGTGCGGGCGGGCCTGGAGCGGATGCTGCCCGGCCGGCTGGTCGGGGTGTCCCGGGACGCCGACGGCAACCCGGCGTACCGGCTGGCGTTGCAGACCCGCGAGCAGCACATCCGGCGGGAGCGGGCCACCAGCAACATCTGCACCGCGCAGGTGCTGCTCGCGGTGATGGCCGGCATGTACGCCGTCTACCACGGCCCGGGCGGGCTGCGGGAGATCGCGACGCGTACCCACGGCATGGCGGCGCGGCTCGCGGCCGGGCTGCGCGCCGGCGGCGTGAGCGTCGCGGACGTCGCGTTCTTCGACACCGTCACCGCGACCGTGCCCGGCCGGGCCGCCGACGTGGTCGCCGCCGCCGCGGCGCGCGGGGTGAACCTGCGGCTGGTCGACGCCGACCGGGTGGGCGTGAGCTGCGACGAGACCACCACGACCGGGCACCTGGAGCGGGTGTGGGCGGCCTTCGGGGTGCCCGCGTTCACCGGCGAGGTCGACGCGGCGCTGCCCGCGGCCCTGGAGCGCACCTCGGACTTCCTCACCCACCCCGTGTTCCGCACCCACCACTCGGAGACGGCGATGCTGCGCTACCTGCGGCGGCTGGCCGACTTCGACTATGCCCTGGACCGGGGCATGATCCCGCTGGGCTCGTGCACGATGAAGCTCAACGCGACCACCGAGATGGAACCGATCAGCTGGGCGCAGTTCGCGCACATCCACCCGTTCGCGCCGGCGGCGCAGACCGCCGGCTACCGGGAGATGATCGCGCAGCTGGAGCGCTGGCTGGCCGAGGTGACCGGCTACGACGCGGTCAGTGTGCAGCCCAACGCCGGGTCGCAGGGCGAGCTGGCCGGTCTGCTGGCGATCCGGGCGTGGCACCGCAGCCGCGGCGAGGGCCACCGCGACGTGTGCCTGATCCCGTCGTCGGCGCACGGCACGAACGCCGCGAGCGCGGTGATGGCCGGCATGCGGGTGGTGGTGGTCGGCTGCGACGCCGACGGCAACGTCGACCTGGTCGACCTCGACGCGAAGATCGACAAGCACCGGGACGCGCTCGCCGCGATCATGGTGACGTACC
>JAEYGD010000418.1 GCA_023402505.1 Actinomycetes bacterium | reverse complement strand
GCCGCACCCCGACCCCGCCGGCCAGTTCGGCGCCGCCGACCTGCTGCGCCGGCTGCCCGCCGAACGGCGCGGCGCGTTCGTGCTCACCCAACTGCTCGGCCTGTCGTACGCGGAGGCCGCCGCCGTGGAGGGGGTGCCGGTCGGCACCATCCGGTCCCGGGTGGCCCGGGCCCGCGCCGACCTGGTCGAGGCGGTCGACGACGCCGTGGCCGGGTAGGGCCGTGCCGACCCCGCAGCCGCGTCGCACCCGGTCCCGCGAGCCCGGGCCGGGCCGGGAACTTCCGCGGGACGGGAAACGACGAATGAGTGTGACCGCAGCGAGCACCCGGACCCCCCGCTGGCCCGCCGTACGCCCCTGGATCGGCATCGCGGCCCGGCTCGGCCTGGCCACCGTGTGGCTCCTCGCCGGCGCGTCCAAGGTCGGTGACCTGGCCGCGTCCGGCCGGGCGGTCAACGCGTACCAGATCTTCCCGTACGACGTGGCCATGGTGATCGGCGCCGCGCTGCCGTTCGTCGAGCTGGCGCTCGGCGTACTCCTGCTGCTCGGGCTGGCGACGCGACTGACCGCCGGGGTCTCCGCGGCGCTGCTGGTGGTCTTCGTCGCGGGCATCGTCTCGGCCTGGTCGCGCGGCCTGGCCATCGACTGCGGCTGCTTCGGCAGCGGCGGCCAGCTCGCCGAGGGGCAGGCCCCGAGCTACCTCCCGGAGATCCTCCGGGACCTGGGATTCCTGGCGCTGGCCGGGTTCCTGCTGATCTGGCCCCGCACCCCGTTCTCGGTGGACGGGTGGCTGACGGGTGAACCGGCCGTGGAGGACGAGGATGAGTAGTCGGAAGGGACGCAAGGACGCCGCCCGGGTCGTCCGTGAGCAGCTCGCCCGGGAACGGCGGCGCAAGCGGACGCTGTGGGTGTCGGTGGCCGCCGTCGTCGTGCTGCTGATCGCCGGTGGGATCGGCTGGTCGGTCTACTCCAGCCAGCGCTCCGACGAGTTCACCGCGCCGCCCGGCGCCAACGACGCGGGCACCGGCATCGTGTTCGGCTCCGGGCCGGTCACCATCGACCTGTACGAGGACTACCTCTGCCCGGCCTGCGCCCAGTTCCAGCAGGTCAGCGGCGAGACGATCGACCAGCTCGCCGACGAGGGCAAGGCCCGGGTCGTCTTCCACCCGGTCGCCTACCTCAACCGCTACTCCACCACCGAATACTCGACCCGTTCGTCGGCCGCCTCCGGGTGCGCAGCCGCCGGCGGCAAGTTCCGCGAGTTCACCGAGGTGTTGTTCGAGCGGCAGCCACCCGAGGGCGGCGCCCAGCTCAGCGACGACCAGCTCATCGACATCGGCGTAGAGGTCGGCCTCGACCGGGACACCTTCGGCTCCTGCGTCCGCGACGGCACCTACAAACCGTGGACCGAGCACGTCACCGAGGAGGCCAGCCGGGCGAACATCACCGGCACGCCGACCATCCTGGTCGACGGCAAGCCGGTCACCGACCGCTCCCCGGAGGGCATCCGGGCGGCGGTGGAGGCGGCGAGTTGATCCGTACCCTGGTCGTCCGGGCCGGCGCGGTGCTCGCCGCCGCCGTCACGGCGACGCTCGCGCTCGCCGCGCCGGCCGCCGCGCACGGCGCCGACGCGCCCGACGGCACCGACTACCGCACCGAGGTCACCGCGGTCACGCCGGCCCGGCCCGGCCTGACGGTACGCGCGGTGGAGGCCGGCGCGCGGCTGGAGCTGACCAACACCGGGGACCGGCCGGTCGAGGTGATCGGGTACTCCGGCGAGCCGTACCTGCGGGTCGGCCCGGACGGGGTGTACGAGAACCGGCGCTCCCCGGCCACGTACCTGAACCGCACCCTCGCCGGGGACACCCGCATCCCCGCCGACGCCAACCCGGCCGCTCCCCCGGACTGGCGGCGGGTCGACGGCTCGACGACCGTCCGGTGGCACGACCAGCGGGCGTTGTGGCGCGAGTCCGCTCCGCCACCGCAGGTGCGTGCCGCACCCGACCGGGAGCACCGGGTCCGGGACTGGACGGTGCCGCTGCGCGCCGGCGACGAGGCGGTGGAGATCCGCGGCACGCTCGACTGGGTGCCGCCGCCGGACGCGTACACCTGGTGGGTGGTCGCCACCCTCGGCCTGCTGGCGGTGGGGGCGCTGGGGCTGCTCCCCGCCGCGTCGGCGCCGGGCGCGCGGGCGCTGGCCGCGGTCGGCGCGCTGCTGGTGGCGGGTGGCGTCGCGGCGGTCACGTACGCCGTCGGGCGGGAACTGGACGCCGGGGCGGACGGGATCGGTGGGCTGCTGACCGGGCTGCTCGGCGGCCAGCTGTGGCACCTGCTCACCGGGCTCGGCGCGATCGCCGCCGGGGTGTACGCGCTGGCCCGCCGGCCGGCGGCCGACTTCGTGGTGGCGCTCGCCGGGGCGTGCCTGGCCCTGTTCGCCGGGGTCGCCAACGCGGCGGTCCTCGCCCGCTCGGTCGCCCCGCTCCCGTGGCCCGCGACCACCGCACGCCTCCTGGTAGCGGCAGCCCTGATCACGGGAGCCGGTGCCCTGGCCGCCGGCTCCCTCCGCCTCCACAGCACCCCCCACCCAGCCCTCACCCCCACCCCACCCTCCCCACCCCCCGCCCGCCCCGTCGATCATGGAGTTGTGGTGGGGGATGAAAGTGGTGAAAAGGGGTCTACCCGGGCACCATGACTCCATGATCGACGGGGTGGTGGGGGTTCAGCGCGGGGTGGGGTGGGCTGTGAAGCCGTAGGGGAGTTCCAGGCGGTGGCGGGACAGGAGGGCCTCGTCGGCGAGGAGGTCTGCCGTGGGGGCGTCCGCCACCACGCGGCCGGCGTCCAGGATCACCGAGCGGTCGCACAGCTCCAGCGCGTACGGCAGGTCGTGGGTGACCATCAGCAGGGTCACCGGCAGGCCGCGCAGGATCTCGGCGAGTTCGCGGCGGGCGGCCGGGTCCAGGTTCGACGAGGGCTCGTCGAGCACCAGGATCTCCGGGTGCATGGCGAGCACGGTCGCCACCGCCACCCGGCGGCGCTGCCCGAACGACAGGTGGTGCGGTGCCCGGTCCCGGTGTTCGCTCATCCCGACCGCGGCGAGCGCCTCGTCCACCCGGGCCGCCAGCTCGGCGCCGCGCAGCCCCAGGTTGGCCGGGCCGAACGCCACGTCCTCGGCGACGGTGGGCAGGAAGAGCTGGTCGTCCGGGTCCTGGAAGACGATGCCGACCCGCCGCCGCACCTCGGCCAGGGTGGCCCGGTCCGGGCTGACCGTCAACCCGCCGACGGTCACGCTCCCCTCGGTGGGGGTGAGGATGCCGTTGAGGTGCAGCACCAGCGTGGTCTTCCCGGCCCCGTTGGGGCCGAGCAGCGCCACCCGGTCGCCGCGCGGCACCGTCAGGTCCACGCCGTGCAGGGCCACGTGCCCGTCCGGGTACGCGTACCGCACGCCACGGACGTCGAGGCTGGGGGTCGTCGGCTGCACGCCTCCGATCATGTCAGGGCGAGCGCGGCGGCAGCGACGCCCGCGGCAACCACCGGCACGGTCGCCGCCACCAGCCACTGGCCGGCGGTCGCCGCACCCGCGCCCTGCCAGAGCACCGGCATCCGCCCGGTGTAACCGCGCGACAGCATCGCCAGGTAGACCCGCTCCCCCCGCTCGTACGCCCGCAGGAACAGGGCACCGACCCCGGCGGCGAAGCCCCGCAACTGCCACACGAAGCGTGGGTCGTCACCCCGGGACATCCGGGCCACCCGCATCCGCCGGGCCTCCCCGACCAGCACCTCCAGGTAGCGCAGCATGAACGTGGCGATCTGGGTGAGCACCTGCGGGCAGCGCAGCCGGTCCAGCCCGACGATCAGGTCCCGGGTCGTGGTGGTCGCGGCGAGCAGCAGCGACGCGAGCACGCCCAGGGTGCCCTTGGCGAGGATGTTCCACGCGCCGTACAGACCGTCCTCGGCGAGCCGCAGGCCGAGCACCTCGACCCGCTCGCCGGTGCCGAGGAACGGCAGGGCGAACGCGAACAGCACGAACGGCAGCTCGATCAGCGACCGGCGCAGCAGCCAGCCGGGGCCGATCCGGGCGACCGCGGCGACGATCGCGACCAGCACGGCGTACACCCCGAAGGCCCAGAACGCCTCGCGGGGGGTGGCGACGACGGCGAGGGTGAACGCCACCATCGCCGCGATCTTCACCTCGGGCGGGAGCCGGTGCACCGGCGAGCCGGAATCCCGGTAGAGCACGTGGGTGTCTCCGGCGCCCATCGTCGTACCGTCAGCGGGCCCGGCCGGCCGGAGCCTGCTCCGGCGTCGCGGCGCCGTCCTCGACGCCGCCCTCGGCGCCGCCGGCCGGCGTGCCGCGGCGGCGGACCAGCCAGAACACGCCGCCGGCCACGGCGAAGGTCAGCAGGACGCCCAGGACGCCGGAGAGCCCGGTGGACAGGAAGTCGTTGTCGATCCCGGCGATGCCGTAGTCGGCCAGCGGGCCCCCGATCTCGTGCTCCTTCTCCTGCTGCGCCGGGCAGCTGCCGCCGGTGATGTCGTCGTCGGCGTCGAAGGTGCAGCCCTCCCGCAACGACGAGTCCAGCCCGTCCGGGTGCGGGGAGGCGAAGTTGCTGACCACGCCGGCCAGCAGCAGGGCCACCAGCAGCCCGCCGACGAGGAAACCCCAGGACCGCTTCTTCACCGGACACCTCCGACAGCCGGGACGGACGCCGGCGTGGCCGGCTTGAGGGCGCGCAGCGCGTACACCAGGTCGGGCCGGACCTTCGCGACCGTCACCACGGTGGTGGCGGTGATCAGGCCCTCGCCGATGCCGATCAGCAGGTGGGACACGGCCATGGTGCCGGCCAGGCCGGCCAGGTTGCCGCCGAGGTCGGTGGTGCCGCCGAGCTGGTACTGCAGCACGAAGCCCATCGCGGCGACCACCACGCTGACCAGCGCGGAGACGAAGGCCGTCACCGCGAGGCCGGCCGGCGTCCGCGGCAGGACGCGCAGCAGCGCAGCGATCAGCAGGTACGCGGCGGCGGTGCCGAGGACCGCCATGTTCGTGATGTTGAGACCGAGCATCGCCACGCCGCCGTCACCGAAGACCAGCGCCTGCACGACCAGCACCACTGCCACGCAGAGCGCGCCGACCCACGGGCCGACCAGCAGCGCGGCGAGCGCGCCGCCCAGCAGGTGACCGCTGACCCCGGCGGTGAAGATCGGGAAGTTGAGCATCTGCACGGCGAAGATGAACGCGGCGACCAGGCCGGCCATCGGCGCCAGGCGGTCGTCCAGGTCCTGCCGGCCACGCAGCACGGCGACCGCCATCGCGGCCAGCGCGACCGCCGCGAAGACCGCGGCCACGGGACCGTTGATGATCCCGTTCGAGATGTGCATCGCCAGGGTTTCCACGTGACCTCCAACGGGTCGGCGGGCCCGTCCACGCCGGCCAGGTCAGCGTATTGGGAACAGCTCTCTGTTGCCAATATCTGGCAAGAACGACGTCCGTGGTCACGCGCACGAGGTCTTCGCCTTGGCGGCGCGCGCGTGGCGTGCAGCGCCCCGGCCCCGCGAGAGACGCCCGGCGAGATGTTCGACCGTGCGGTCACCCTGCGCGACGGGCGCCCGCGGCCCGCACTCCCCGTTTTCCGCCTTTGCTCTGCACCCCGATCCGCACCAGGCACGAAGCGTGACGGCCGGAGTCCGCGCCGCCGACTGACCTGCCGAAGAACGCGCAGCTCACAGGACATGGTGCGAATCAGGGTGCAGAGCAAAGCCTCGAAAGGCGACCCGCTCACCCGCAGCTCCCGGCACTCCGAGTAATCCCACAACGCCACCACGGAAAGTGACCGGTGGCGACGCGACCACCGCAGGTGGCACCAGGATCCGCGCCGGGCCGACCGCGCGGGCGCCGATCGCGGCGGGCGGGACGGCGGTAGGGTCGGCAGCATGACCGCGCCTGCCCGCCTCTCCCCCGGCGACCCCGCCCCCGAGTTCAGCCTCCCCACCGACTCCGGTGACACGCTCTCGCTGGCCGACCTGCGCGGCCGCAAGGTCGTGCTGTACGCGTACCCGGCCGCGATGACCCCCGGCTGCACCAAGCAGGCCTGCGACTTCCGCGACTCCCTCGCCTCGCTCCAGGCCGCCGGCTACGAGGTCGTCGGCATCTCGCCGGACAAGCCGGAGAAACTGGCGAAGTTCCGCGAGCGCGACGCCATCACCTTCCCGCTGGTCTCCGACACCGACCGGGCGGTGCTCAACGCGTACGGGGCGTACGGCGAGAAGCAGATGTACGGGAAGACGGTCACCGGGGTGATCCGGTCGACCTTCGTCATCGACGCCGACGGCAAGATCGAGCGGGCGCTCTACAACGTCAAGGCCACCGGCCACGTCGCCAAGCTCCGCCGCGACCTCGGCCTGGACTGAGCGGTGGACTACGATCCGGAGACCGTCGCGTAGGTGAAGGGGCCGTAGCCCAACTGGCAGAGGCATGCGGTTTAGGTCCGCACCAGTGCGGGTTCGAGTCCCGCCGGCCCTACTTCTCCTCCGCGGCCCGGTATCGAGGCGTCAAGCCACGACCACCTCGTCACCGAGCGCCACCCGGCCGGTGTCGACGGGTACGAGATTCAGTCCGAACAGGAGCTTCTGCCGCACGTTGCGGTAGCGGCCCAGCGTGCGCAGGGGTTCCTTCCCGCGTACCCCGGTCTCCTGGTCGGTGGTGGTCACCACGCAGCGGTCGCACGGGCCGGCGGCGCGGAAGCGGACGCCGCCGATGCGCAGCGGGCGACCGACCCACTCGTCCTCAACCCAGGCCGGCGCGCCGTCGACGACGAGGTTGGGGCGGAATCGCGAGATCGGCACCGGCGGTTCGCCGGCCTCGGCGAGCCAGCCGGTGAGCGCGTCGAGGGAGGCGGTGCTGGCGAGCAGCACCGGGTAGGCGTCGGCGAAACTGACCTGGTCCCCCGTGTCGTGCTCCCGGTCGCCGGCGGGGATGTGCCGCGTCGGGCGGGCCAGCCACACCAGGCGCACCGGCCGGTCGAGCAGCGCGCTGACCCACGCGTCGGCGGCCGGCCCGGCGGGCAGCGCCGGCACCGGCACCTTGCGGCTGCGGAAGGTACGGACCGCGACCGGGTCGCCGCCGGACGGTTCCGCGACGTCGAGGTCGGGGTGACCGGCGGCGCGCAGTACGAGACCACCGGCCCGGGTCTGCGCACGCAGCGCGACCAGGCCGGCGACCTCTCGTTGGGTGACACCGACACCCGAGGCGTCGACGACCATCCACCGCCGGTCGCCGGTCAGGCCCCACGGCCGGACCTGGGCGTCGTCGTGGTCGAGCCGGTGACACCCCTTGACCGGGTACGTGTGGATCGCGCTCAGTCGCACCGGCCCACCATGCCACGCCAGTCGGCGCCCGGTGGACCGTGGCCCGGTCCACGGGACGTTTCCGCCAGGCCGGGTCGACCCGATGGGATGAGAACTTTCATTCCTGACGCCCACCCAGCCCGGCCCGGACGGGGGTACGCGGTCGCGAGGCGAACTCAGTAGCATCACGCCATGCCATATCGCGAGTCGTACGCGGAGCCCGAGACCCAGGTTCTCGACATCCAGCGGGACCCGGAGCCGGCCGGCAAGCCTCGCAAGCGGCGTCCGCGTTGGCAGAAGGCCCTGCTCATCACCTTCCTCGTGCTGGCGCTGCTCGGCGGCGGCGGCATGATCGCGGGTGGGCTGTACCTGCGGTCGGTCGAGTCCGGGATCGAGCGGGTCGACGCGTTCGACGGTGTGCCGGAGGAGTCCCGGCCGCAGGTCGTGGCGAAGGACGCCATGAACATCATGATCCTCGGTAGCGACTCCCGTGACCCGAGCAACACGTCCGGGTCCCGCACCGACACGATCATCCTGGCCCATCTTCCGGCAGACCGGAAGAGTGCGCAGCTCATCTCGATCCCCCGGGACACGTGGGTGAACGTGCCTAAGTCGCCGCAGGGACGTGGCGGTCGGGACGCCAAGATCAACGCCTCCTTCGCGTGGGGCGGCGTCCCGCTGATGGTCCAGACGGTCGAGAAGTTCACCGGAGTCCGCGTCGACCACGTGACGATGGTCGACTTCGCCGGCTTCAAGGAGATCGTCGACGCCCTCGGCGGCATCGACGTCGACGTGGAGAAGGGCTTCACCACCGCCTACTCGCTCCAGGGCAGTCGCACCTTCCAGGCGGGCCGGCAGACGATGGACGGGGCCGCGGCGCTCGACTACGCCCGTGAGCGGCATGCCTTCGCCGACGGCGACTTCGCCCGGATCCGCCACCAGCAGCAGGTCATCAAGGCGATCCTGGACAAGGCTGCGTCCGGCGGGACGCTGGCCAACCCGGCCAAGCTGAACTCCTTCGTCCAAGCGACGGCGGACTCCGTCGCGGTGGACCGGTCACTGTCCCTGCTGGACCTGGCGAGCGAGATGCGGGGCCTGCGCAGCGGTAACCTGACCTTCCTGACCTGTCCCACCAAGGGGACCGGCCGGATGGGCAACGAGAGCGTGGTCCTGGCCGACAAGGAGAAGGCGGAGCGGGTCTTCGACGCGGTACGCCGCGACTCCGTGACCGAGATTCTGTCCGCCGCAAAGTAGGAGACTGAACTGGCCTGGCGGCCATGGCGACACGCCGTAGTGGGTCGTATCCTTCGGTCGCCCTCAGGTCGGCTGGTCGACCCAGGGGCAGTCACGGGGAGGGTCTAAACGTGTCCAGCCACTCGGCGACCAGTCGTTCCACTGCGCCCAGATCGCCGTCCGACGGAGTGCCGAGGCACGTCGGGCCTCCCGATGACGACCCCGGCGATGACGGCACCGTCCTGGCGGTACCGTCCATCCCGCTGCCGCAGGAACCGCCCGCTCCAACGGTATCCGGCCTCGCGACGACGGCCGTCCTGCCGTACGCCCCGTCCCGTACCTCGTCCCGCACCCGGTGGCTGCGGGCGTGGATGATGACCGTCCCGATCGACATCGTCGCGCTGCTCACGCCCTTGCTGTTGAGCCAGGACTACTGGCGCGGGACGCTCGCCAACGCCGCGCTCACGGTGTGCTTCTTCGCGGCCGGCGGACTCTACCGGCCCCGTCGGCACGTGAGCATCCTGGACGAGTTGCCGAGCCTCGGCGGGCGGCTGCTGGCCTCGGCCGCGGTGGTGGCCATCATCGCGGCGGAACGCCACTCGTCGGTGGCGTACGTCGGGGGGTTCATGCGCGATGTCGCTCTCTCCGCGGGCCTGGTGATCGTCGGCCGGGCGGCCAGCCGGGCGTTGACGATCCTGGTGCGGAAGCGCCGCTGGACGGAGCACAACGCCATCATCATCGGTAGCGGCCCGATCGGTCTGGAACTCGCCCGGCTGCTACGCCGCTACCCCCAGTACGGCCTGCGGTTCGTCGGCTGCGTCGACGCCCCGTCGCGGGACGGCACCGGCGCGCTCCCCCTGAGCGGCACCCTCGACGACCTCGAACACCTGGTACGGCTGCTCGAATGCGAGGTCCTGGTCATCGCCGAACCGGACTGCCTCGAGTCGACCCTCATGGCGACCCTGCTCCGGCCACGCAGCTCGCGCTGCGACCTCTGGGCCGTGCCGCGGCTGTGGGGCTCCCGCTCCCACCAGGGCGGGTACCCCGATCACATCGGAGCCATCCCGATCGTAAAGATCGGCGACATCTCGCTCTCCGGCCCGCGGTGGGCCATCAAGCGGGCCTCCGACATGCTGTTCGCCGCAGTCGCTCTGATCGCGTTGAGCCCGGTGCTGTTGCTCTGCGCCATCGCCACGTTCATCGACGGCGGCCCGGGGATCTTCTTCCACCAGGAGCGGATCGGCCGCTTCGGCAAGCCGTTCAACGTGATCAAGTTCCGGTCGATGCGTCCGGTGAACGAGCAGGAGTCCCAGACCAACTGGTCGATCGCGCACGACAAGCGCGTCGGTCCCATCGGCCGGTTCATGCGCCGGACCTCGCTGGACGAGCTACCGCAGCTGTGGAACATCCTGCGCGGTGACATGAGCGTGGTCGGACCGCGGCCGGAGCGGCCGTACTTCGTCGAGAAGTTCTCGGCCGAGTACCCGGACTACGCCGCCCGGCACCGGGTTCCCGTCGGGCTCACCGGGCTCGCGCAGGTCAGCGGGCTGCGCGGCGACACGCCGATCTCCGACCGGGCCCGGTTCGACAACTACTACATCGAGAACTGGTCGCTCTGGCTCGACATCAAGATCGTGCTGCGTACGGTGGCCGAGGTGTTCCGCGGCGGAGGCCGCTGACAGCGCCGTCCCCGGCCGGGGCGCACCGTCGGCGAATCCCCGGTCGGCGGGTCCGACGTGGGCGGTCGGTGGCGGGCGCCGGTCAGCTCCGGTCGGGAACCGTGCCCACCAGCGCGTCCAGCGCCCGGGCCAGGGTCGAGTGCCAGTCCGGCAGGGGTGGCAGGCCGGCGGCGGCCCAACGACCGTGGCTCAGGACGCTGTACGCCGGACGGGGCGCCGGGCGGCGGTAGTGGGCGCTGGTGGTCGGCCGGACCCGCTCGGGATCCAGGCCGCGCAGGGCGAAGACCGCGCGGGCGAGGCCGTACCAGGTGGTTTCGCCGGATGCGGTGCCGTGGTAGGGGCCGGGAGCGGCACGGCCGGCGAGGGCGGCGTCGGCCAGCGCGACCAGCTGCCCCGCCAGGTCGTACGACCAGGTGGGCTGTCCACGCTGGTCGTCCACCACGTCGAGGAACTCCCGCTCGCCGGCCAGCCGCAGCATGGTGGCGACGAAGTTGGGGCCGTGTTCGCCGTAGAGCCACGCCGTCCGCACGATGTAGCCGCGCTCCGGGAGCAGCCGGGTCACGGCCAGTTCGCCGGCGAGCTTGCTGCGTCCGTACGCGTTGACCGGCGAGGTGGCGGCGTCCTCCTGGTACGGGGCGGAGGCGTCACCGGGGAAGACGTAATCGGTCGAGACCTGGATCAGCCGGGCGCCGGTACGGGCGCACGCGTCGGCCAAGTGCGCGACGGCGTCACCGTTGACGGCGGTCGCGGCATCCTCGCGGGTCTCCGCGCCGTCCACGTCGGTCCAGGCGGCGGCGTTGATCACGATGTCGTGACCGGCGACGGCGGACCGGACCGCGTCCGGCTCGGTGATGTCGAGATCGGCGCGCGTCGCGGCTGTCACCGACAAATCGGGGCGGGATCGCAGGACCGCCAGCAGGTCCCGTCCCAGCATCCCGCCGGCACCGGTGACCAGCAGTCGGCTCATCCGACGACGACGGACGACGGACGGGCCTTCAGCGGCTCCCACCAGGCCCGGTTGTCGCGGTACCACCGCACCGTGTCGGCGAGGCCCCGGTCCAGGTCGACGCTCGGTGCGTACCCCAGCTCTGAGCTGATCTTGCCGATGTCGAGGGAGTACCGGCGGTCGTGGCCCTTGCGGTCGGTGACCAGCTCCACCCGGTCCCAGTCGGCTCCGCACGCCGCCAACAACCGTCCGGTGAGTTCTTTGTTGGTCAGCTCCGTTCCGCCGCCGATGTTGTAGACCTCGCCGGCACGGCCCTTCATCTGGGCCAGCGCGATACCCCGGCAGTGGTCGTGTACGTGCAGCCAGTCCCGGATGTTTCCGCCGTCGCCGTAGAGCGGCACGGTACGGCCGTCCAGCAGGTTGGTGACGAACAGGGGGATGACCTTCTCGGGGAACTGGTACGGCCCGTAGTTGTTGGAGCACCGGGTGACCACCACGTCCATGCCGTGGGTGCGGTGGTAGGCCAGTGCCAGCAGGTCCGAGCCGGCCTTGGACGCCGAGTACGGCGAGTTCGGCGACAGCGGCCAGGTCTCGGTCCAGGAGCCCTCGTCGATGGAGCCGTACACCTCGTCGGTGGAGACGTGCACGAACCGGGACGTCCCGTGCCGCAGCGCCGCGTCGAGCAGCGTCTGGGTGCCGAGCACGTTTGTGGTGACGAACGGCGCCGCCCCGGCGATCGACCGGTCGACGTGCGACTCGGCGGCGAAGTGCACGATCACGTCGTGGCCGGGCACGACCTCGGCGACCAGGGCGGCGTCGCAGATGTCGCCCTGCACGAACCGGAGCCGCTGGTCCTCGGCGACCGGCGCCAGGTTGGCCAGGTTGCCCGAGTAGGTAAGCGCATCGAGCACGGTGACGCCGGCCGGCTCCAGTGCCGGCACCCCCGCCGCACTGCCGCCGGGCACGCCGAGGAGCATCCGGACGTACTCCGACCCGATGAATCCGGCTCCGCCGGTGACGAGAATCCTCACGGGTCGAGGAGTGTACGCGAACACCCGCTCGCCCGGGGCCGGCCGACCGGGACATCGGATTCGCGTTCACGCAGGTAGTCTCCCCGCGTGCGCGGAATCCTTCTCGCCGGTGGCACCGGTTCCCGGCTCTGGCCGATCACCCGTGCGGTGTCCAAGCAACTCATGCCGGTCTTCGACAAGCCGATGATCTACTACCCGCTCTCCACCCTCGTGATGGCCGGCGTGCGGGAGATTTTGATCATCACCACGCCGGAGGACCAGGACCAGTTCCGTCGCCTGCTCGGTGACGGCGGCCAGTGGGGACTGCGCCTCGAGTACGCGACGCAGGCCCGCCCGGAGGGCATCGCGCAGGCCTTCATCCTGGGGGCCGACTTCATCGGCGACCAGTCGGTGGCGCTGATCCTGGGCGACAACATCTTCCACGGCGCCGGTCTGGGCCGGCAGCTCGCCGCCGACGGCGATCCGGTGGGTGGACGCGTCTTCGCGTACCCGGTGGCGGACCCGGCGGCGTACGGCGTCGTCGACTTCGACGCCGATGGCCGCGTGCTGTCGATCGAGGAGAAGCCGGAGAAGCCGAAGTCCCGTTACGCGGTGCCCGGCCTCTACTTCTACGACAACCGGGTGGTGGAGATCGCCCGTGGTCTGACGCCCAGCGAGCGGGGCGAGCTGGAGATCACCGCGGTGAACGAGGCGTATCTGAAGGCCGGCGAGCTGTCGGTGACGGTGCTGGACCGGGGCACCGCCTGGCTGGACACGGGGACGTTCACCTCGATGATGCAGGCCGCCGAGTTCGTGCGGGTGATCGAGGAACGTCAGGGTATGAAGATCGGCTGCGTCGAGGAGGTCGCCTGGCGGGCCGGCCTGATCGACGACGAGCGGCTGCGCGCTCTCGCCGAGCCGCTGGCCAAGAGCGGGTACGGCACCTATCTCCTCGGCCTGCTGGCCGAGAAGTACGGCGAGGCGGTGACCTGGTGAAGATCCGCGAGTTGAGCGTCGAAAGTGCCTGGGAAATCACCCCGGAGCAGCACGGCGACCCGCGCGGGCTGTTCATGGAGTGGTACCGGTTCGACCGGCTCGCCGCCGCGGTCGGGCATCCGCTCCGGCTCGCCCAGGGCAACCTCTCGGTCTCCGCGCGCGGGGTGGTCCGTGGCATCCACTTCGCCGACGTCCCACCCGGCCAGGCCAAGTACGTCACCTGCGTCCGCGGTGCGGTGGTCGACGTGATCGTGGACCTCCGGCTGGGCTCGCCGACCTTCGGTCGGTGGGAGGCGGTACGTCTCGACGACGTCGACCGGCGCGCCGTCTACCTCAGCGAGGGCCTCGGTCACGGGTTCTGCGCGCTGAGCGACGGCGCCACCCTGAGCTATCTCTGCTCCACCACCTACAACCCCGGCGGGGAGCACGCGGTGCATCCGCTCGATCCGGAGTTGGCGATCGAATGGCCGGCGGAGTCGCCGCAGTTGTCCGCCCGGGACGCGGCGGCACCGACGCTGGCCGAGGCACGCGACTCGGGGCTGCTGCCGGACTACGACACGTGCCGGTCGTTCACGGCTGGTCTCAGCTCGGCCGCGGGTTCCGTCCGGCTCGGTGGGTAGGCCCAGGAAGGCCCTCGAAGGGACCCGTCGGGCGATTGCGGGCGAAGCACTGGTCGGGTAGAAAATGCCGGCGACGGTCAACTCGTCGTGGTGCAGCACATGGGGGAGGCGAGTGAACGGCGTGTCGCTGGTCAACGCTGCTCAGTCGTCGCCGGGCGCCGGCGTCGGGCCTCCTCCGGAGCCGCGGCTGCCGCGCTTGCTCCGGCAGTTCGTCGCACCCGAGCGTCTCTTCCTCGCCGCCCTCGGCCTGACCGGGCTGGCAGCCGTCATGTCGGTGGCCCTGCCGGCCGCCGAGCGCGGTGAGCTCTCGGCGAACATGGTGAGCGCGACACTGGGCGCGGCGATCGGCGGCCTGTCACTGGACACGTTCCTGCTCTCCCGCCCGGCTGGCTGGGTCTTCTCCCGGGGACGGAAGTGGGTCGTCGCCCTGCTGGCGGCCTCGGTGCTCCTCTCCGGTGTCGCGGCGGCGGTCCTCACCGCGGTGGCCGGGTTGGGCAGCTACATGATCGGCATCGGCTCGGCGGCAGGCCTGACCATCTTCAACACGGTCTCCACCATTGCGCTGCGGCAGCAGCGCTTCCGGGTCGTCTACTCGATGCGTGCGGTGAGCGGTGCCGTCCTGGTGGGCGGTTACGCGGCTCTCTACCTCGCCGGGCACCTCGACGGCGGCCTGTGGAGCACGGTGTGGCTCGCCGTCCAGTGGCTCAGTGCGCTGACCGTGTGTGGCCTGGTCCTGGGGCTGGTCCGCCGGGTCGGCCGAGCACCGGCGGCGACCGCCTCCACAGCGGACTACCGGGACGACGTGATCGCCGTCGGCAACCTGCACCTCGGGATCTCCGCCCAGATGATGACGCTCCGGTTCAACCAGATCCTGGTGGCCCGGTTCGCCGGGGCCGGGCCTCTCGGCATCTACGCCCTTGCGGTGGCGGCGCTGGAGTTCGCGCAGGCCGGTGCCGTGGTGCGGGCGCAGCGGATCCTGGCCAGCCGGGATGGCCTGGACGGGTCGGACCCGACGCGGGCGGTGGTCAGGGCGGCACTGCCGATCGCGCTGGCCGCGGTCGGCGCGCTGGCCCTGCTCGGTTACCTCCAGCCGGAGTACCGGGACGCCTGGGTCCTTGGTCTCCTCCTCCTGCCGGGCTCGCTGGCCACCGCGGCGGGCAAGAGCTGGAGCGCCCTCCTACTCAAGCGGCGGGGCGAGCGGGCGACGACGGTGGTCGCTCTCATCACCCTGGCGGTCGCGATCCCGGCGTACTTCGCGATCATCCCTTGGGCCGGCGTGCTTGGGGCGGCGGTCGCCTCCTCGCTCGCTTATGCCGTACACGCCTTCGCGTCGAGAGCGAGCCTGCGTCGAGCGCAGCCGCCGAATTATGGGACGGTTTGAGATGGATGTCTCGATTGTGGTTCTCGCGTGGGAGGACTACGAGCGCACCCGCGCCTGTGTCCTGTCCCTGCCGAGCGAAGCGGAGATCGTCGTCGTGGACAACGGCAGCTCCGCGCACATCCGGGAGGCGCTCAGCGACTTCTGCGCCCAACAGGGCGTCAAGTACGTGCAGTCCGACTCCAACCTCGGCTACGCCAAGGGGATGAACCTCGGCGTGCGGCACACCACCCGGTCCAACGTCGTCCTGTCGAACAACGACATCATCGTGCATGCCGACGCCGTGGAGCGACTGCTGGCCGTCCTGGCGGATCCCGCGGTGGGTGCGGCGTTCCCGGCCGTCGTCACACCGAGCGGCGTGCCGCAGACCGAGGGCGGGCGCTTCCTCAGCATGCGGGTCGGGCTGGCCCATGCCACCGGGCTCAGCCTGGTGGTGCCGGCCCTGCGCATCGTCGCGCCGCCGGAGAAGGCGGACTGGTTGACCGGACCCTTCGTCGCCCTGCGCCGCAGCACGTTCGATGCCATCGGCGGAGTCGACGAGACCTCCTTCTTCTACTCGGAGGACATGCGGCTGTGCTGGGCCGTGCGCCAGCGCGGCAAGCGGCTCGCGTACGTGCCGGAGGCGGTTATCATGCACGAGGACGACGCGACCGCCAAGCGACGCTGGTCCGAGGAGGAGATCTCGCAGCGCCGGACCCGGGAATTCATCCGGGCCAGCAAGGACATGGGCGGACCGCGGGGCCGCGTCGCCGCTACGGCGTACGTCTGCGGGACGCTGCTGCGGGCGGCCGTTGGCGCCAACCCGGTCCGCCGCGCGATCGCCCGTGGCGCCGTCGAAGGGTTGCGTGCCTCGTGAAAGTGTTGTTCGTCTGCACCACGGGCGGCTCCGGCAGGCGGCAGCTCGGTGGCGCGGAACGGATCCTGACCGAACTCATCCCGGCCCACGCCCGAACCGGCGTCGACGTCGTCGCCGCTACCTCCGATGACGAGGTCGGTGCCGCCCTGCGCGAGGCCGGAGTGCCGTGGATCGGGCTGAGCGCCACCAGCCGAATCGACCTGGCGTACGCCCGGGAGATTCGCCGGCTGGTCAACGAACTCAAGCCGGACGTGGTCTGCGCCCACCTGCTGTCGGCGGCCATGCACTGCCGGGCGGCGCTGAGCGTGGAGCGGCGCATCCCGCTCGTCGTCACGCTGCACAACAGTCTCTGGCAGTACCGCGACACCGCGTCGTCGATGCAGCAGAAGGCCGCCATCCAGTCCAACATCACCCTGGACCTGGCGATGCGTCGCCTGCGGCCACACGCGACGGTGGCGGTGTCCGAGTTCGAGGCCGCAGAGCTGCGCGAGCGCGGCCGGGTCAGGAACATCCACCTGATCCCGAACCCGCTGCCGGCGACCTGGCCAAGCCCCCGGTCGAGCGGTCCGCCCCCTCCGGGTCGCCGGCCGGTGGTCGGCTACCTGGGCCGGCTGGAGACGGAGAAGGGCGCCGACCTCCTGTCCGAGATCGCGTCCCGCGTCCCGGAGGCGGACTTCGCCGTCGCTGGCGCCGGCTCGCTGCCGATCGACCCTCAACCGAACCTGCGCCTCGTGGGACGGGTCGTGGCAGCGGAATTCCTCCAACGCGTCGACTGCCTCCTCGTGCCGTCTCGGGTCGAGTCCTTCGGGCTCAGTGCACTGGAGGCGCTGTCGATGGGCGTGCCGGTTGTACATACCGGCGCCGGCGGGCTCGCCGAGGTCACGCGGTACGCCACCGGGACTCTCGCGTTCCAGGCGGACCTCACGCCCACCGTGCTGGCGGCGGCCATCCGGGCGGCAGTCGGCCCCGATGCGCCGTCCACCCACGAACGACACAAGGTGGCCGAATGGTACAGCCAGGAGTACGCCTTCGAGCAGTGCGTGCAGCGCTGGCAGAGCCTGTACCGGTCGCTGCTGTGACGGGCGCTCCGACGCAGCGCCCGGTTACCCGTACCCGATCAGCCCGATGGATGAGGATGGTGCCCGAGTGGCGCAGACGCTGACGATCGTCACGGTCCTCTACCGGTCCAGCGACATGCTCGCCGAGACGCTCCCGACCTGGGTATGCGCTGCCGCCGGGCTTCCGGTGCGCTTCATCTTCGCCGACAACTGGCCGGAGGACGGCTGCGCTAAGATCATCACCGACGGCCTGGACGATGACCGGTACGTATACCTGCCCGACTCGTCGAATCCCGGCTTCGCGGCCGGTTGCAATCGCGCGGTCGCGGCCGCCGGAACGAGCCATGTCCTACTGCTCAATCCGGACGTGTGGCTACCGGAGGGCGCGCTGGCCGCGGTACTTGCCGCCGTGGCGGAAGCCCCCGACGCCCCGATTGCGGTCGGCCTCGCCATGCACGGCGGCGAGTACGTCGGCATCGACCTGCACCCAGTCTCCCTGTTCATCGACCGGGCGGCGACCACACCGCGCGAGCCGCTCGGCCCGTCGGGCGGTGCCGCGGTATTCCCGACCGCGCTCTACCGTCGTTTCGGCGGCCTGTACGAGCACCTCTTCGCCTGGGGCGAGGACGCCGACCTCGCCTTCCGTCTCTATGCCGCGGGCCTGCGCACCCGGCGGCTGGACCTCATGCTGCCGCACGCCGGTGGACACAGCGTCGAAGGCGACAACAAGCTCCAAGGGTTCCGGGCGTTCCTCCTGGCCCGCAACCGGCTCCTGGTCGCGGCCCGAACCTTCACCTGGCCGCTGATGCTCGTCGCGATACCGCTGCTCGCGATGGCCCACCTGGCGCTGGCCGCCCGGCGCGCGAGCCAGGGCCTGCTGCTGCCGTTCCTGCGGGGGGTCGGACGCGGGCTGCTGGAAGGGCGGGCCGCCCGCCGGCAGTGGCAGGGCAGGCGGTTTGGGTTCACATCCCTGTTCAGCTACCTGAGAGTTCGGAGAGCGTGATGGCGGGACGCCGGTGGAGTGTCGTAACGGTCACCTACAACTCGGCACAGACCCTGCGCCGGTGCTGGCAGGGCGAGAAGCCGTACGAGTGGATCGTCGTGGACAACAACTCGGCCGACGACTCCGTCGCGGTGGCCGAGGAACTCGGTGCCCGGGTCGTCAGTCTGCCGGAGAACGTCGGCTTTTCCCGGGCCAACAACGTCGGCGTACGCCAAGCCACGAGTGAGCACGTCCTGTTCGCCAACCCGGACCTGGAGATCCGCCCGGACGGTTTCGATGCGCTGAAGCGCCACCTGGACGCGCACGGCGGCCTCGTCGCGCCCCAGTTGGTCGGGACGGACGGCGTGGCCCAGCCCAACGGCCGGGGCTTCCCGTACGCCACGGCGAAGCTGGGCAACCGCAAGGTCTGGCCGCTGTCCCGGATGCACGAGTCGTACCGGGTGGTTGCGGAGCCTGGCGAGGCGGTCTACGTCGCCTGGGTCATGGGTGCCGCGGTCGCCGCCCGCACCGCGGATTTCCTCGCGTTCGGCGGGTGGAACGAGCGCTTCTTCCTGTACTACGAAGACCACGAACTTGGCCTGCGTGCGTGGCGGCACGGTTTCCCCGTCGTCTTGCTGGGAGACGTGCGGTGGACCCACCACTGGGCCCGCGCGACCAACTCCTTCCAGTGGTCTCGCGCCCACAATCTGGAACTGCAGAGCGCGCGGACCTTCTTCGGCATGTTCCCGGAGTTCCTGATCGGGTTGCCCCTGGCCGCCCGACGGCACCGCCAGGCGGCCCGCCTGATCGGATCGCCGGTACCGATGCAGCGCGACGCCGCCGGGGCGGGACCCGCCCGGCCGGCCGGAACCAGCTAGGACAGGCGCGATAGCGTTCCTCCTCCGAGGACGGTCTGCGGTGCTCCCATTCCTGCGTGGCGCCCTACGACGGTCGGCGGTGTCGCAACCACTGGCCGAGGCAACCAGCGGGCGCGCGAACAGCTTTGGTGCCCTCCGGCTGGCGTTTGCGGTCACCGTGGTGCTGTCCCATGCGGCGGCGCTCGGTTTCGGGCGGGAACTCGTCCACTGGCTCGACGTGGGCGACGTGGCGGTGGCGGGTTTCTTCACGATCTCCGGCTTCCTCGTCGTCCGCTCCGCCCGGCACACCTCGGTACTCCGCTTCCTGTGGCACCGGGCCCTTCGGATCTGGCCCGGTCTGTGGGTCTGCCTCCTGTTCACGGGCCTGGTCGTCGCGCCCCTTCTGTATCTCGAGCGCCACGGCACCCTCGACGGGCTGTGGCGCAGTCCGGGCGGCGCCGTCGACTACCTGCGACAGAACTGGTGGGGCGGCCTTCGGCAACTGGGAATCGCCGATGTGCTGCGGGGCGACACCCCGTACTGGCGGTGGCAGGGCGGGACCACCCTGAACGGGTCGTTGTGGACGCTCGCCTACGAAATATCCTGCTACCTCCTGGTCGCCATCCTGGCCGCCCTGACCGTACTGCGACGGCGGTTCCGCTGGCTTCCGCTCCTCGCCGCGATCGCCGTGTTCGCGGTCCTCTGCTGGAACCACGTTAACGACGCTGCCGGCCAGGGGATCTGGACGACCGGCGCAGTCGGCCCGCTCCCGCTGCTCGGCACGCTACGGAGATTCGACCTCCTCTCGTTCGGCTTCATGTTCCTCGTCGGCGCGGTGGCCGAGCTACACCGCGACCAACTGCCGGTCAACGACCTGCTCGGCATCCTCGCGCTCGCGGTCGTCGGCTGGTTCGCCGTCCGCGAGGACTTCCTCGGCCCAGGGCTGCTCGCCTACGCGTACGTCGTCCTGTGGCTCGCCGCGCGGTTGCCGAAGGCACTGCACCGCGTCGGGAACCGCAACGACTACTCGTACGGCGTGTACATCTACTCGTTCGTGGTGCAGCAAGTGATGGCGAAGCTCGGCGTGCAGGTGGTCGGGCTGTTTGGGTTCTTCCTGGCCAGCGCCTTGGTCAGCATGGTGCTCGCGATGCTCTCCTGGCACCTGGTGGAGAAGCCGGCGCTGCGGCTCAAGGGTTGGACACCGCTGGTGCTACGCGATCGCTCCGACGACCCACCGGCAGTTACGGGTCGTGGGCTGTCGGAGGGGCCTTCGAGTGGCGGTGGCCCTCCAGCCGCAGGTGACCTCCAGCCGCCGGACGGCGGGCCCGGCCCCGCCGCGGCACCGGCCGCCTGATCCGCGGTTCAGTGTCACGAGATGATTCCGACGAACGGTCACGAAGGACAGGTACCGAACCGTCGGTTGTCGACGCACTCCTCTAGTCTGGCGGCCGGCCCCGTTCGGCACTCGGAGATGGGACATCGCGTGGTTGCACAGCTCGCCCGTGGGAGCTTGGGCGATCACCGTGTGCCAGTGCCTTCTCCTCCGGCCCCAGCGCGGCGTTCGTTCCGTTCGGACTGGCTTGCCGTCGCGGTGCTGCTCGCCGCCATCCCGGTTGTGCACGACCTCAAAATCATGATCACGGCGCCGTACTGGCTCGACGAGGCCTGGGTGGCCCTCTCTGTCCGGATGCCGCTGGCGGACCTGCCCGTGACGACCTCGTCGAGCCCGATCGGATGGACCTTCCTCCTGCGGCTGGTCCCCGACTCCAATTTCCTGCGCGTGGTGCCACTGGTGTTCCACGGGCTCGCGGTCGTCACTGCGTACGCTCTCGGTCGTCTACTGCGGTGGCCGAACCGGTGGCTGGGCGCGGTGGCAGGCCTGGTGTGTGGTGGGTTGGTCCTGCTGCTGCCAGCGCAGCAGGTCCGGCACGACCTGAAGCAGTACACCGCCGACGCCGCCGTCACGGTGGGCCTGATCGCACTCGGTGCCTGGGTGGAGGCGCGCTGGTCGCACGGCCGCCTCGCGGCGTTGGCCGCCGCTGTCGGCGTGGGCATGCTGTTCAGCCACGTCACCGCCATCGCCGCGCCCTGCGTGTTCGCCGGCCTGCTGCTGGTCACCGTGGTCCGGCGCGAGTGGATACGACTCGTCGAGGGGACGCTGGCCGGGCTCGTCGGCGCCTGGGTCGCCGCTGCCGTCTATTTCGAGTTCTCGGCTCAGGGCCGAAGCGAGGAGATGCAGCAGTTCTGGGCCGCCAATTTTCCCCGGTTCACCGAGCTGCCCGCTTACCTCAGCCGGCAGGTCGACGCCCTCGCACCGGTGCTCGGTGCGCCCCTGCTGGTCATGGCCGCGCTGATCGTCGCCGGCGTGGTGACCCTCGTCAAGCGGGACCGGGCGGCTTCCGCGATTGCGGTGGGCCTGCTGCCGGTAGCGGCGACGACGCTGGGGGTCGCAAAGGTCTATCCCCTGCTAGAGCTGCGGACGTCGCATTTCCTGGTCGTGACGACCGCCGCGGTGGCCGGCATCGGGGTCGCCGGCGTGGCGAGTTGGGCGGCCGAGCGCATTAGACGTGCGCTGCCCGGGGTGCGTCCCGCGGCGGCGGCGGCCGTGGTCTGCGCGATCATGCTTGGGACATTCATCGTCGGCAACACCCGCTGGTACCGGTTCGACGGAAACGAGCCGGGCTTTTACTACACGCCGATCTCGGTGACCGACATCCGCTCGGCGACCAGATACGTGGCCCGGCACCGCGCGCCGAACGACGTCGTCCTCATGAACAACTCGGCTTGGTACGGCTTTGCCTTCTACTCCAAGCACGATCGGGTCGAGCTGATCGCCCCACATGGCAACACCGTGGGCTGGTGGGTCCACATGCCGGCACGACCGGACGTCGTCGTGGTCCCGGGTCACACCACCTCCACCATCCGGGCCAGTCTCAATCGGGCGATGGAGCTCGCCGGGCAGCGCGGCCCTGGTGCACGCGTCTGGCTGATCCGCTCGCACGTGGTCGGCGACGAAGCCGAGGCGTGGGGGCTGGTATTGGCCGACTACCGGGTGGAACTGGTCACCGATGGTGTGGAACCGGTCGCGTTGGTCAGCCGGGGCTGACCGGGTCGCGCTAACTAGCTGGCGTCATCCGCTGTGTCGGCCGGTGCCCGCCCATGAGCGGGGCCAAAGGCGACCGGTCCGGCGCCTCGCCTGCGGCGTTCAACCCGACCGCCAGCACGAACACGGCGACCGCGCCCAACCACAGCCAGGCGTCGAAGAAGAAGACCTGCGCCCCGAGCGCCAGCAACAGGACGCGTGCGGGCAGCGACCGGAAGCGCCAGAAGAGCACCGCCAGGAGCGACAGCAGGCAGGTGAACCCGATCAGGCCATAGTTGTACCAGAACGTCAGGTAGGTGTTGTCGAAGACCTGCGCCTCTCCGTCGCCGATACCGACGTCCTCCAGGTAGCGCACGTTGGACTCTGGTCCGTTGCCGAACACGATCGTGGACCAGTCGCGCGTAATGCCGTCCCAGATGACGCCGATGCGGGTGAAGCGCGCGTTCGCGCTGGCCGCGTCGGAGATGCGTGAGCCCGTCAGGTCGACCGGATCGGTGGGGCTGACCGGGCTCTGCTCGGTCGGGGCGGGGCTCGGAGCGGGGGCGGTCGCGGCCGGCGCCGGTGAAACCCACTGCGGTTCCGGTGCGGGGGGCGTCGAGAACGAGAGGACCGGAAGCTTGATCACCACGAGCAGAGCGGTGGCTGCGGTGATCGCGAGCGCGCTGGCCGTCCCGCGGAGGGAGATCCTGCGCAACTGAAAGAGCAGCCAGAACGAGAGCGCAAGGAACGCGCCGACCCAGGCGCTTCGCGTGCCCGAGAGCACCAGCCCGACCAGGTTGGCCACGAAGGGTACGTACCAGTACCGGCCCCGCACGGTCAGCGCGACGAGGGCCATCGCCATCCCGAAGGTGCCGTAGATGATGGGGTGCCCGGAGATGCCCACCGCCCGGGTCGCGTCGAATGCGGACGTATAGGTCCAGTGGTAGGCGAACTGGTCGAAGATCGGCCAGCTGAGCGACAGCGTCTGGTACTTGGCGAAGAGTGCGACCGGAACGCCGAGCCAGGTGAGCGCCCGGGCAATCCGGGCGATGAGCTGCGGGTCGCGCCGCGCCTCCTCGGCGACGTGCCAGCAGAGCACGCCGACGCACAGGAGTGGCGCGGCGCCGACGACGATCGGCTTGACGCCGTGCCAGTGCACCACCCCGGCGATCACCGCGCACAGGGGCAGCAGCAACGCCGAGCCGATCAGGTTGCGCGGCCACCCGTCACGCTCGGCGCGGTGCAGCCGTCCCCAGACGGCGAGGACGAAGAGGAGCAGCAGCAGGGAGTAGGAGGGGTTGGTCGGGTAGCCGAAATCGATAGTGACTGGAACGACGAAGGCGATGACGAGAATCGCCCAGGTGATCCGGCCAGGATCCAGCAGGACCCAGGCCAGCAGGCCGCCCACGCCGACCGCGAGCGCCAGGTCCCACCGGCCGGCCACCGTGAGGGAGGCCGCGAGGACCACGAGGCCGGAGGCGAGGAGCGGCGCGGCGCGCTCCAGCCCTCCGGTCCGGTCGGTCACCGCCTGCATCCTGCGATAGTACGAATCATTCGTACGTCCGTCGGGTGCGGGATGCGCTGGGAGAACTGGCCAGGAGGATGCGACCGGCGGTCAGCTGCCACGCTTCCACAGGTCCCGCAGGGCGTCCCAGTTGCCATTGATGCCGGATTCGCAGAACGTCTCGACGTAGAAGGCCGCGTCGATGTCATCCCGGTCCCACCACACGCCGCAGATCGCTCGCCCGTCCTCGCTCTCGAAGGCGTACTCGACGTAGCTGCCGGTCACGCCGGTCACCCCGCCGGTGGCTCGCGCTGCCTCGCGCAGGCCCGGCGCGAGGTCACTGCCGGAGAGATTGAGCTGCTGGCGGTAGGTACGTGCGATGTCCTTCTGCTTCTTACCGGGGTACAGCGTGAAGTGCAGCCACGCGCCGCCGTAGTTGCAAAACACGTGCGCCTTCTCGTCGGACGGCAGCTTCGGCGCACCGGGCTGGTTGTAGGTCACGCAACCGCCGATGCGGGTCAGCCACGGCTCCGCCAACGGTGCCAACTCGCCCTCGAACCTGGCCTTGTTCAGGGCGAACTGCGTCGACTCGTACGGCGGCAAGGGGGCGCTGGCCGATGACGAAGGCTCCACCGGCTCTCCCTCGCTGCCCTTGCCGAGGATGAAACCGGCCGCTCCGGCGACCAGAGTGAGCACCAGCGCGCCGGCCGCCACCGGGATCCAACCGCGGCGCTTCGGAGCGGGCTGCACCGGGGCGATCCGCCGGCCGGTCGCGGTGAACGGGTCATGGGCGGGCGGCGGCGAGACGGGCGCACCGACCTGCTGCGGCACCGGCCCGGGGCGCGAGGGCGTCAACGGCGGCGCGGCAGCCGGCGACATGGGGGCCGCCGGGCCGGGCTGCGGCGCGGGGGACATCGGCTGACCGGAGGTCGGGGTCGCCTGCACCGCCCACGGGGCGAGGGGAGCGCCGGACGTCGGGACCGGCGGGGCGGAGACCGGCGGGCCGGAGGTCGGCGAAACGGTCGTCGGGACCGGCGTGTACTCCACGCCGAGCGCCCGGAACAGCCGCTCCGCACCCGGCCCCGCATCGGCCGGGTAGGCGACCCAGGGGGCGGCTGCCGAGAAGTCGGCGTACGTGTAGGGCAGGCCGTCCGGGGCCTTCGCCAACGACTCCGCGATGCCGGAGAATGCTTCCCGCCAGCCGGGGGTGGCGGCCACGGCGGCGTCCAGCACCGCCACGGTCACGAAGCGGCCCTGGTCGTCGATGGCGGCCCACGCCTTTCCCACCGGAGTCCCGCCCAACGCGTGGGTGAACCTGTACGGGCCATCCGGCTGCATGCACACTCCTCAGTTGAACCGCCGTGCGGGATAGTACCGACCGCCCGCGAGCCGGTCCCCCACCGGCCGTCCACCGGCCGCCATCCGGACGGACCGGTTGCCCTGTGAAAGTTTTCATGCATAGAGTCAGCGCATGAATGAAGGAGCCGTCGCGGTGCCCGCCGAGCGGGTCCTGGACCTGTTCCAGGGGGTCCGGCTCACCCCCACCCAGCGCCGCATCGCGCACTGCCTCGTGCAGCACGGGCCGGCCGTCGGTTACCTGTCGGCGGCCGAGGTCGCCGAACTGGCCGGCGTCAGCCAGCCGTCGGTCACCCGGTTCGCGATGGCGCTCGGCCACGACGGCTACCCCGCCCTGCGCCGCCGCCTCCGCGAGCTGACCATGGCCGCACCGGACGGCCGGGCCGACGCGGGCAACGCGCTCCAGCAGGCGGTACGCGCCGAGATCGGCAACCTGGACCGGCTCGCCGAACAGCTCGCCGACCGGGACCGGGTCGCCGACGCCGGCCGGGTGCTCGCCGGTAGCCGTCCGCTGCCGGTGCTCGGCCTGCGGGCCGCCGCGCCGCTGGCCGCGTACTTCGCGTACTTCGCCGCCAAGGTGCACCCGGACGTCCGGGTTCTCGACGACGGCGGCAGCCTGCTCACCGACCGCCTCGAACAGGCGGCCCAGGCCGGCGCGAACGCACTGCTCGCGTTCGTGCTGCCCCGCTACCCCCGGGAGACCCTGGACGCGCTGCGCGAGGCCCGGGACGCGGGTCTGACCGTCGTCGCCATCACCGACTCGCCGGTCAGCCCGGCCGGCGAGCACGCCGACGTGGTGCTGCCCGCCGCGGTCGGCGCGCAGCTCGTGTTCGACCTGCACACCGGCCCGATGACCCTGGCCATGGTGCTGCTCCAGGCGATCTGCGACGCCGCGCCCGCCGAGACCCAACGCCGGCTGGAGGCGTTCGAAGCCTCCGCCGCCCGTCGTCAGTTGTTCCTCGGTTAGGAGGAGATCCACGTGACGCAGCCCAACCAGGCGGTCCGCGGCGCCGGCCCGGTCCGGGCCGCCCGCGGCCCCGATCGCACCGCCCGTGGCTGGCCCCAGGAGGCCGCCCTGCGGATGCTGATGAACAACCTCGACCCGGAGGTGGCCGAGCGCCCCGAGGACCTGGTGGTCTACGGGGGCACCGGGAAGGCCGCCCGGGACTGGCCGTCGTACCACGCCCTGGTGCGGACGCTGACCGACCTGCGTGACGACGAGACGATGCTGGTGCAGTCCGGCCGGCCGGTCGGGGTCATGCGGACCCACGAGTGGGCGCCGCGGGTGCTGCTGGCCAACTCGAACCTGGTGGGCGACTGGGCGACCTGGCCGGAGTTCCGCCGGCTCGAGCAGCTCGGCCTGACCATGTACGGGCAGATGACCGCCGGTTCGTGGATCTACATCGGCACCCAGGGCATCCTCCAGGGAACGTACGAGACGTTCGCCGCGGTGGCCGCCAAACTCGCCGTCGGCGGCGACGGGCAGCAGTACGGCGGGGGCTCGCTGGCTGGCACGTTGACGCTGACCGGCGGCTGCGGCGGGATGGGCGGGGCGCAGCCGCTCGCCGTCACCATGAACGGTGGCGCCTGCCTGATCGTGGACGTCGACCGGTCCCGGCTGGAGCGCCGGGTACGCGACCGCTACCTCGACGAGGTCGCCGACTCGCTCGACGACGCCGTGGAGCGGGTGCTCGCCGCCAAGCGGGACCGGCGGGCCCTGAGCGTCGGCGTGGTCGGCAACGCCGCCACGGTCTTCCCGGAACTGCTGCGCCGGGGCGTCCCGGTCGACATCGTCACCGACCAGACCAGCGCGCACGACCCGCTGTCGTACCTGCCGGAGGGCGTGGACCTGGCCGACGCCCGGGACTACGCCGCGGCGAAACCGGCCGAGTTCACCGACCGGGCCCGCGCCTCGATGGCGAAGCACGTCGAGGCGATGGTCGGTTTCCTCGACGCGGGCGCCGAGGTGTTCGACTACGGCAACTCGATCCGCGGCGAGGCGAAACTCGGCGGGTACGAGCGCGCCTTCGACTTCCCGGGCTTCGTGCCGGCGTACATCCGGCCGCTGTTCTGCGAGGGCAAGGGCCCGTTCCGCTGGGCGGCGCTGTCCGGCGACCCGGCCGACATCGCCGCCACCGACCGGGCGATCCTCGACCTGTTCCCGGAGAACGAATCCCTGGCCCGGTGGATCCGGATGGCCGGCGAGCGGGTCGCGTTCCAGGGCCTGCCGGCGCGGATCTGCTGGCTCGGCTACGGGGAGCGGGACAAGGCCGGCGTGCGGTTCAACGAGATGGTCGCCTCGGGCGAGCTGTCCGCCCCGGTGGTGATCGGCCGCGACCACCTGGACTGCGGAAGCGTCGCCAGCCCGTACCGGGAGACCGAGGCGATGGCCGACGGCTCCGACGCGATCGCCGACTGGCCGCTGCTCAACGCACTGGTCAACACCGCCAGCGGGGCGTCCTGGGTGTCCATCCACCACGGTGGCGGGGTGGGGATCGGCCGGTCCATCCACGCCGGTCAGGTCTGCGTCGCCGACGGCAGCGCGCTGGCCGGGCAGAAGATCGAGCGGGTGCTCACCAACGACCCGGCGATGGGCGTCATCCGTCACGTCGACGCGGGCTACGACGACGCCCGCGAGGTCGCCGGCCGCACCGGTGTGCGCGTCCCGATGGCCGAGGGTGAGCTGTGAGCGAGCGAACCATCAGGCACAGCAGCGTGGCGCCTCGCGCCGCCGCCGAGCAGAGCGAGGGGGCGGCGTGAGCGACCTGGCGGCGCGGTTCCGCGCGCTGTGGGACGAGATCGCCCCGGTCGGGCGGGACGCCGGCAGCGGCGGCTACCTGCGCTACGCGCTGACCGAGCCGGAGCGCACGCTGCGCGGCTGGTTCCGTGCGCAGGCCGACCGGCGTGGCATGCCGGTGACCGACGACGGCAACGGCAACCTGTTCGCCTGGTGGGGTGACCCGGAGGCCGGGGACGCGGTGCTGACCGGCAGCCACTTCGACTCGGTGCCGCACGGCGGGGCGTACGACGGCCCGCTCGGCATCGTCAGCGCCTTCCTCGCCGTCGACGAGCTGCGCGCGGCGGGCGTCACCCCGGGCCGGCCGGTCGCGGTGGCGGCGTTCGTCGAGGAGGAGGGTGCCCGGTTCGGCGTACCCTGCCTGGGCTCGCGGCTGCTCACCGGCGCGCTGGCGGCCGACCGCGCGGCCGGGCTGCGCGACACCGACGGGGTGAGCTTCGCCGAGGCGCTCGGTGACCGGCCGGCGGGTGCCCGGCCGGAGCTGCTCGGCCGCTTCGCGGCCTTCGTCGAGCTGCACGTCGAGCAGGGCCGCGCGCTGGTCGAGCAGGATGCTCCGGTCGCCGTCGCCACCGCGATCTGGCCGCACGGCCGCTGGCGCCTCGACTTCACCGGTGCGGGCAACCACGCGGGTACGACCCGGATGGCGGACCGTCATGACCCGATGCTCACGTACGCGTTCACGGTGCTCGCCGCCAACAAGGAGGCCCGGCTGCGCGGCGCGCACGCCACCGTCGGTCGGGTGGCCGTGGAGCCGAACGCCACCAACGCGATCCCGTCGAGGGTGACCGGCTGGCTGGACGCCCGCGCCGCCGAGCCGGCGACGCTCGCCGGGCTGGTCGAGGCGGTCCACGGCAAGGCCGCCGAGCGGGCCCGGCGTGACGGCACGGCGGTGACGCTGACCGAGGAGTCGGTGACGCCGCTGGTCGCGTTCGACGGCGGGCTGGGTCGCCGGCTCGCCGCGCTGCTCGACGCCCCGGTGCTGCCCACCGGTGCCGGGCACGACGCCGGGGTGCTGGCCGGTCACCTGCCCACCGCGATGCTCTTCGTCCGCAACCCGACCGGGGTGTCGCACTCCCCCGCCGAGTCGGCGACCGACGAGGACTGCGCGGCCGGGGTGACCGCGCTGGCCCGCGTACTGGAGGAGCTGACATGCCGGTGACCCGGGGCTCCGAGCGGAGGACGCCGCCGCCGGGGACGCTGTCAGCATGACCGCGACCCGCTGGCTCGCCGAGTACGCGTGGCTGCCCGACCACGCCGAGCCGACCCCCGACGTGCTCATCGAGACCGACGACGGCCGGATCACCGCCGTCACGCCGCTGACCGGCGGCTCCGCACCCGCCGCCGGGGTGGAGGTGCTGCACGACGCCGTACGCCTGCCCGGGCTGACGCTGCCCGGCCTGGCCAACGCCCACTCGCACGCGTTCCACCGGGCGCTGCGCGGCCGCACCCACGGTGGGCGCGGCGACTTCTGGACCTGGCGCGACCAGATGTACGCGGTCGCGACCCGGCTCGACCCGGACCGCTACCTGGCGCTGGCCCGCGCCGTGTACGCCGAGATGGCGCTGGCCGGGATCACCTGTGTCGGGGAGTTCCACTACCTGCACCACGGCCCGGGCGGCACCCCGTACGACGACCCGAACACGATGAGCGCGGCGCTGGTCGAGGCCGCCGCGCACGCCGGTATCCGGATCACCCTGCTGGACACCTGTTACCTGACCGCCACGGTGGACGGTGACCCGCTGGTCGGGCCGCAGACCCGGTTCGGCGACGGCGACGCGCTGCGCTGGGCCGAGCGGGTTGACGGGTTCGCACCGGACGACGGGCACGCCCGGGTCGGCGCGGCGATCCACTCGGTCCGCGCGGTGCCGGCCGGGCAGCTGGCGACGGTGGCCGGCTGGGCGGACCGCCGGGGCGTACCGCTGCACGTCCACCTCTCGGAGCAGCCGGCCGAGAACGACGCCTGCCGGGCCGTGCACGGCTGCACCCCGACCCGGCTGCTCGCCGACCGGGGGGTGCTGGGCCGGCACACCACCGCCGTCCACGCCACCCACCCGACCAGCGTCGACGTGACACTGCTGGGGGACAGCCGCACCGGCGTCTGCCTCTGCCCCACCACCGAGCGGGACCTCGCCGACGGGATCGGGCCGGCCCGCCGGATGGCGGACGCGGGCAGTCCGCTCAGCCTCGGCAGCGACAGCCACGCCGTGGTGGACCTCTTCGAGGAGGCACGCGCCGTGGAGCTGGACGAGCGGCTGCGTACCCGCCGCCGGGGCCACTTCGCCCCCGACGAGCTGGTCACCGCCGCCACGGTCGCCGGGCACGCCGCGCTCGGCTGGGGCGACGCCGGCCGGCTCTCGGTGGGCGACCGGGCCGACCTGGTGACCGTACGCCTCGACGGCGCCCGGACCGCTGGGGTGCCGCCGGTCGGTGCGTTCTTCGCCGCCACCGCGGCGGACGTCACCCAGGTCGTGGTGGACGGCCGGATCGTGGTGCGCGACGGCCGGCACCTCACCGTGGACGTACC
>JAEYGD010000415.1 GCA_023402505.1 Actinomycetes bacterium | reverse complement strand
CCTCCGGCGTCGGCGTCGGCGGGCTGTAGGACGGTGGTGGCTCGGCGGGCGGCGGGGCCGCCGACGTGCCGGGCACCCGGGTGGGCAGCTTCGGTCGGGCCGGTGCCGCCGCGGCGGGACGGTCCGGGGCCGCGTCGCCGAAGTCCGGCCGGGCGAAGATGGCGGTGGCGTCGTTGCCGTGCGACCGGAACCAGACCGCTTCCATCTCGCGGAAGATCGGCGCCTCCGCCGGCAGGTCGACCGGCGGCGTGATCGGCGGGCTGGGCGCCAGCGACGCGGTGGCGGCCAGGTTGGCGCCGAGCCCTCCGGTGAACCCACCTCCCGTCGGCGGCGCACCGCCGGTCGAGACGGACCTGGTGTCGGTCGCCGCGGAGGCGTCGACGCCCGCGGCGCGCCGGGGCAGCGGATCCAACGCGGGGTACGCCGCGGTGGGCGCCCCGGCGGAGAACCCGTTGCCGCCGGAGGCCGGCTGTGTCGGCGCGATCGCCGGCGACGTCCCGGCCAGTCCGCCGGCCGCCATCGGCGCCGGGGTGTCCCAGCCCGGCACCGTCTCCCGGGCCTGCACCGTGGCGGTGGTGTCCCGGGCCTGTTCGGGCGCCTGCCACGGGGTCGGCGGGGCCTGGTCGGTGCGCCACTGGTCGGGCAGGGTGGCGGTCCGCGTCGCACCGGCCAGCGGCTCGCCGAGACCGACCGGGGTGAGCGGGGTCTGCTCCACCGCGAGCGGCTGGCGGGGCCGGACGATCGGCGCCTGCCCGCGACCGGCGGGCAGGACGACCGTCGCCGTCGGCAGGGTCACCTGGGCGACGGTCCCGCCCTCGACGTTGCGGCGCAGCTCGACCCGGATGCCGTAGCGGGCGGCGAGCCGGCTCACCACGGCGAGGCCCATCAGCCGGAACGCCGCGACGTCCACGCTCGGCGGCTCGGCGAGCCGGCGGTTGAGCGAGTCGAGCTGTTCGTCGGAGAGGCCGAGGCCGCGGTCCTCCACCTGGATGAGCACGTAGTCGCGGATCCGCCGGCCGTCGGCGACGACGGTGGTGTTCGGCGGGGAGAACCGGGTGGCGTTGTCGAGCAGCTCGGCGACCAGCCGGACCACGTCGTTGACCGCGTGGGCGGCGACCGAGACGTCCGTGTCGACCGTGCCGAACTCGATCCGGTTGTACAGCTCCACCTCGGACTGCGCGGCCCGCAGCACGTCCACCAGCAGGGCGTCCTCGCGCCGGGGGACGGCGGAGTCGGCGCCCGCGAGGACCAGCAGGTTCTCGTCGTTGCGGCGCATCCGGGTAGCGAGGTGGTCCAGCTCGAACAGCCGGGCCAGCCGCTTCGGGTCCTCCTCGCCGCGCTCGATCGCGTCCAGCTCGCCGATCATCCGGTCGACCAGCGACTGACTGCGCCGGGCCAGGTTGAGGAACATGGCCGAGACGCTGGTACGCAGGGCCGCCTGCTCGGCCGCGACCCGGACCGCCTCCCGGTGCACCACGTTGAAGGCGAGGGCGACCTGGCCGACCTCGTCCCGGTTGGCGAGCTTGATCGGATCCCGTACCTGCCGGACGATCTCGTCGACCCCGCCCTCGCCGACGGTCTCCATGCTCTGCAGCCGGCGCACCGCCTCCGGCAGGTCGTGGTTGGCCACCGCCAGCGCGCCCTCCCGCAGCCGGTGCAGCGAGTGGTTCAGCGAGCGGGCCAGCACCACCGCGAGGGTGACCGCGATGACCAGGGTGAGCAGCACCAGCAGCGACTCGACGAGGGCCTGCCGCAGGACGGCCGAGCGGGCCTCCTCGGTCTGCGCGAGCAGCTCGTCCTGCAGGCGGATCTCGGCCCACCGCATCAGGTCGTTGACCGCGCCGATGGCGGCGCTGGCGTCCCGGGCGTTCACGACCGGCCGCTGCCCGACGGAGCGGGTGATGTCGGCGGCGATCCGGTCGGCCAGCGTGACCGCGTCGCCGGACACGGTGCTGTCGACCAGCGCGCGCTGGGTCGGGTCGGCCGCCAGCGAGAAGGCGAGCAGCGCCTCCTGCTGGCTGGTCAGGGTGGCCACGAAGGAGGAGAACTGCTCCTCGTCGAGCTGCCCGGAGCTGAGCGCGGTGTAGGCGACCGCCTCCTCCTCGGCGACCGCCGCCTTGGCGCGGGCGAACGCGGCGACGGCCCGCCGGGCGTCGGCCAGCCGTTCCTCGCCGGGCAGCTGGGCGAGACCGTCGCCGTACGCCACCAGGTCGGTCAGGATGACGCCGTAGCGCAGCACCGCCTCGGCGACCGCCATCTGCCGGCGGTCCAGCACCTGCTGCCGGGTCGCGTCGAGCCCCTGGAGGTGCTCGTCGATCGCCGCGAGCCGGTCCCGGACGGCGGTCGGCACGTCGCCGACGCGTTCCCGTTCCTCCCGGTACGCCTTCACCCGCTCGTCGGTGCTGCGCACCCGCAGGTTGTACGCGTCGGCGCGCTGCTGCGGCACCGCCAGGTAGCCGGCCGCCGCCATCCGTTCCGCGTGCACGTCCTGCGCGAGCGCGGAGACGTCGAGAGAGAGTTCGGTGAGCGCCTTGGCCCGGGTCGCGTCGTACGCGCCCTCGCCGACCGCCACCAGGCGGACCGTCGCCAGCGCGATGACCGCGGCGACCGGCACGACCAGGATCAGCGCGAGCTTGGAGCGGATCCGGGCGTCCCGGAGCCGGGGCAGCTGTCGGCGCTTCGAGCGGCCAAGGTCGCCACCTGCGGGCAGGGTCGTCGGTCCGGTGCTCACGACATCGCCTCCGTCGTTCCATCCACGCCTGAACCGCCGACCCGTGCCTGGTGCAGCGGAGAACCCACGCGCGGCACGGCCGCGATTTCATCAGACGGGATCAGGTTTGGGAAGCCGCAGTGGGGCAGGAAACGGTCGGACGGCACGGAACCGATGCTCCGGTCTTCTAATGCCACCAATTCGCCGACGCTCTGAACAGGCACTGTAGACGAATAGTGGCCGAATGAAGTCTTTACGTAATGGTATGCAAACTTTGTGTTACCCCACCATGTGGGATTCGCATCCCGAAACGTTCCCGTGCTGCCCGCTTGACCGCAGCGCCCGACGTTGGCAAGGTTTTGCAGGCTTTCGCGCACACCGTACGGCAGAAGTGTTCGGTGCTCCACCGAGGACGAAGGACCCGTCGGTTCCCGTGCCGCTCCTTGGAGGACAAGTTGAGCCCCATCCGCTCCGCAACCGTCGCGGCGCTCGCCTCGGCAGTCCTGGCAACCACCCTCACCGCCTGTCAGTTCGGCACCGACGAGCAGGACACCAGCCCGATCGTCATCGCCGCGGACCTCGAACTGTCCGGGGCCGCCGCGACGGTCGGCAGGGCGTACCAGCGTGCCCTCGAACTCAAGGTCGACCAGCTGAACTCCTCCGGCGCGCTGGGCGGCCGGCGCATCGACCTGAGAATCGAGGACAACCGCTCGGACGCGAGCGAATCACTGCGGAACATCAACGACTTCAGCGGGGACCCACGGGTCAGCGCGATCATCATGGGCGGCTGCAACGAGTGCGCCGTGGGTGCCGTGGCCACCATCGACGAGCGGCGCGTGCCGACCGTCGCGCTCGCCTCCGCCGGCGCCATCACCAACCCGGTCGCGCAGCGCCGGTACATGTTCAAGCTCGCCCCGAACGCCCCCGACAACGCCGCCGCCCTCACGACCGAGTTGCGGCGCGGCGGCGTACGCGAGGTCGGCGTCCTGCACAGCGACGACGACTACGGCCGGGAAGGGCTCGCCGCCCTCCGGGGCGCGCTGAGCAAGGTGGACATCGAGGTGCGGGGCGTGCAGACCGTCCGCACCACCGACACCGACGTCACCAGCCAGGTCGCGGAGCTGGCCGACGCCAAGCCCGACGCGCTGGTCCTCTGGACGCCCGCGGAACAGGCGAGCCTCGCGGCCGTGGCCGCGCAGGAGGCCCGCTTCCGTGGCTCGCTCTACCTCGACGCCTCGGCCGCCGGCAACCTCTTTCTCGGCACCGCCGCACGGGCCAGCGAACGCGCCACCCTGGTCTTCACGCAGACCATGGTGATCGACGACGTCATCGCCACCACCCCGGCCAAGGCGGCCCGCCGCCAGTGGTTCCAGGACTACACCGCCCGCTTCGGCGGGTACCACGGCTCGTCGTCGTTCGCCGCGGACGCCGTCCAGCTCATCGCCGACGCCGCCCTGCGCACCGGGGGCGAGCCCGGCAAGGCCGACCGGGACGGCATCCGCGACGTCCTGGAGACCGTCCAGTTGGACGGTCTCTCCGGCCCGATCCGGATGACCCCGGACAACCACTCCGGCCTGATGCCGCAGGCGTTGACCACGCTGGTCGCGCGCGGCGGCCGGTGGCGGCTGGCGGGCTGACCACCGCGCACCGACGGGCCGGTCCCCGGGTGGGGTCGGCCCGTCAGT
>JAEYGD010000380.1 GCA_023402505.1 Actinomycetes bacterium | reverse complement strand
GTCGATGTACCGGGGCTGTGCGGGCGGGACCGCGGAGGCGCTGCGCCGGCAGGTCGGCCGGCCGGTGGCCGGCAAGACCGGCAGCTCGGAGGGGTACGGCACGGAGACCGTCGTCGCGTTCACGCCGCAGCTCGCGGTCGCCGCGATCGCCGCCAACCCGGACGACCCGCGGGACGCGGTCGGCCGGTCGGTGCAGAACCGGATGGTGGACGCGGTGGCCGAGCTGATGTCGTTCACCCTGCGCGACCAGCCGGTTCTCGACTTCGTGCCGCCCAGCGAGGTGGTGGCCTTCGAGGTCACCGGCGCGCGGCGGGGCGACTAGCGTCCGGCGCCTCGGCGCCGCGGGCGATGTTGCGGGCCATCCCGCCGAAGACCACCGCGTGGAACGGCGCGACCAGACCCCAGTAGGCGTGGCCGGACAGGCCGCGGGGGAGGAAGACCGCGCGCTGGTGGTACCGGCTGCCGCCGCCGTCGCCGGGCAGCACCCGCATCTCCAGCCAGGCCCGGCCGGGCAGGCGCATCTCGGCGCGCAGCCGCAGCACCTCGCCGGGGACGATCTCCTCGACCCGCCAGAAGTCCAGCGCCTCGCCGACCTGGAGGTGGTGCGGGTCGCGCCGGCCCCGGCGCAGCCCCACCCCGCCGATGAGCCGGTCCAGCCAGCCGCGCACCGACCAGGCCAGCGGGAACGAGTACCACCCGTTCTCGCCACCGACGCTCTCGATCACCCGCCAGAGCGCGTCCGGCGGGGCCGCCACGGCCCGCTCCCGCACGTCCGTGTAGGCCGTGCCGCCGGACCAGCGCGGGTCGCTCGGCAGCGGCTCGGCCGGCGCGTCCGGGCCGGCCGCCGTGGACCAGCGGGTCTCCACCTGCGCGTCGCGGACCTTCGCCAGCGCCAGCTCCACCGCCTGGTCGAAGCCGGTCAGCCCGCCGGGCGGGTCGGGCACGTACGCGGCGATGTCGCGTTCGTGTGCCACCGCCTCGTGGACGAGGCTCTCCACCAGGGGCCGGGCGAGCGCGTTCGGCACCGGCGTGATCAGCCCCACCCAGTACGACGAGAGCGCCGGGGTCAGCGGGCGCACCGGCAGGATGAACCTCCGGCGCAGGCCGGCCACCCGCGCGTACCGCTGCATCATGTCGTGGAACGTGAGGACGTCCGGCCCGGCGACGTCGAAGGAGCGGTTCACCTCCGGCGGCAGGCTGGCGGCGCCGACCAGGTAGCGCAGCACGTCCCGGACCGCGATCGGCTGGATCCGGTTGCGTACCCAGCGCGGGGTCACCATGGCCGGCAGCCGCTCGGTGAGGTAGCGCAGCATCTCGAACGAGGCCGAGCCCGAGCCGATGATGACCGCCGCCCGCAGCACCGCGGTCGGCACGCCGCTGGCCAGCAGGATCCGCCCCACCTCCGCCCGGGAGCGCAGGTGCGGCGAGACAGCTGCCACCTCCTGCGGCGGCTCCGGGCCGCCCAGGTAGACGATGCGGCGTACGCCGGCGGCGCGTGCCGCCTCGGCGAAGTTGGTGGCGGCCTCCCGGTCGGCGGTCTCGAACCCCGCCTGGCCCAGTGAGTGCACCAGGTAGTACGCGACGTCGACGCCCGCCATGGCGGGCGGCAGCGTCTCCGGCCGGCGCAGGTCGGCCTCGACGACGTCGGTCCGGGCGGCCCACGGCACGTCGCGCAGCCGCCCGGCCCTGCGGACCAGGCAGCGCACGGTGTGTCCCTCGGCCAGCAGGCGGGGCGCCAGACGCCCGCCGATGTACCCCGTCGCTCCGGTGACCAGGCATCGCACGGCTTCCAGTGTGCGGCCCAATAGACTCTGGCGTCGTGGACATCGAGACGACGCCGCCCTTCTGGGGACCGGACTTCGACCAGTTGCGGGCGACGGACCCGGAGATCGCCGACGTGGTCCTCGGCGAGCTGACCCGGCTGCGCGGCGGTCTCCAGCTCATCGCCAGCGAGAACCTGACCTCGCCGGCGGTCCTCGCCGCGCTCGGCTCGACGCTCACCAACAAGTACGCCGAGGGCTACCCGGGCCGGCGCTACTACGGCGGCTGCGCCGAGGTGGACCGCGCCGAGGAGCTCGCGATCGCCCGGGCGAAGGAGCTGTTCGGCGCCGAGCACGCGAACGTCCAGCCGCACTCCGGGGCGAGCGCCAACCTGGCCGCGTACGCGGCCCTGGTCCAGCCGGGCGACACCGTGCTGGCGATGGACCTGCCGCACGGCGGCCACCTGACCCACGGCAGCCGGGTGAACTTCTCCGGCAAGTGGTTCGCCACGGTCGGGTACACGGTCCGGCGGGACACCGAGCTGATCGACTACGACGAGGTGCGCGACCTGGCTCTCGCCCACCGCCCGAAGATGATCATCTGTGGCGCGACCGCGTACCCGCGCCTGATCGACTTCGCGCGGTTCCGCGAGATCGCCGACGAGGTCGACGCGTACCTGATGGTCGACGCCGCGCACTTCGTCGGCCTGGTGGCCGGCGGGGCGATCCCGTCGCCGGTGCCGCACGCCGACGTCGTCTGCTTCACCACCCACAAGGTGCTGCGCGGCCCGCGCGGCGGTCTGATCCTCTGCCGCGAGTCGCTGGCCCAGCGCGTCGACAAGGCGGTCTTCCCGTTCACCCAGGGCGGCCCGCTGATGCACGCCGTCGCGGCCAAGGCGGTCGCGCTGCGGGAGGCCGCGCAGCCGGCCTTCCGGGCGTACGCCGCGCAGGTGGTCGCCAACGCGCGGGCGCTCGCCGCCGGCCTCGCCGACGAGGGGATGCGCCCGGTCTCCGGCGGCACGGACACCCACCTCGCCCTGCTCGACCTGCGGGAGGTCGGGGTGACCGGCGCCGAGGCCGAGGGGCGCTGCGACGCCGCCGGCATCACGCTCAACAAGAACGCCATCCCGTACGATCCGCAGAAGCCGATGGTGGCCTCGGGGATCCGGGTCGGCACGCCGAGCGTCACCACGCAGGGCATGGCCGAGCCGGAGATGCGCGCGGTCGCCGGCCTGATCGCCCGGGCGGTCCGCACCGATCCGGGCACGCCGGGCGGGGCCGACGGGCTGCGCCGGCTGGCCGCCGAGGTGACCGAGCTGGTCGGGCAGTTCCCGGCGTACCCCCGTGGCTGAGCCGGAGG
>JAEYGD010000377.1 GCA_023402505.1 Actinomycetes bacterium | reverse complement strand
GCGGTCTACGGCGGCCGGCCCTCCGGCGGGGGCGTCTACGGCGGCGGTGGCGCGCGGCCCGGGGGTGACGGCGGCCGTCCGGCGGGCGGCGGCCGACCGTCCGGCGGGGGCGTCTACGGCGGTGCTCCGGCCGGTGGCGGGTACGGGGGCCGTGCGGAGCCGCCGCGCCGGGGTGGCGGCGAGCCGGACCCGCGGGCGGGGCGGCGCCGCGACAACGGATACGACGACGGTCGGGGCGGACCGTACGGTCAGGTGCCCGGTGGTGGGCGCGGCCACTACGGCGACCGGTACTGACCCGGCCCCGCGACACTACTGACCCCCGCCCGCGGGCGACCGACACTGACCTCGCATCCGGCAGCGGCCGGCCCCGCTCTACGACAGCGGCCGGGCCGCTCTACGAGACAGCGACCGGGCCCGCTCGCCGGCAGCGTTTGGGCCCGCGGCCCGGCAGCTGCTGGGCCCGCACCCGATGGACGAGCGCGGGCCTCGGCGTCAGATGCGGCGCAGCACGGCGACGACGCGGCCCATGATCGTGGCGTCGTCACCGGGGATCGGGTCGAAGGCCGGGTTCTGCGGCATCAGCCAGACGTGGCCGTCGCGCCGGCGGTAGGTCTTGACCGTCGCCTCGCCGTCGAGCATGGCGGCCACGATGTCGCCGGACTCCGCGGTGGGCTGCTGCCGGACGACCACCCAGTCGCCGTCACAGATCGCGGCGTCGAGCATCGAGTCGCCCTTGACCTGGAGCATGAAGACCTCGCCCTCACCCACCAGCTCGCGGGGGAGTGGGAAGACGTCCTCGACGGCCTGCTCGGCGAGGATCGGCCCACCGGCGGCGATCCGGCCCAGCATCGGCACGTACGCCGGGGTGGGGCGTTGGGAGCGGGTCAGCTCGTCGTCGACGGCGTCGCTGGGGGCCCGGACGTCGACGGCGCGCGGCCGGTTGGGGTCGCGGCGCAGGAAGCCCTTCTTCTCCAGCTCCTTCAGCTGGTAGGCGACGCTGGACGGCGACACGAGGCCGACGGCCTCGCCGATCTCGCGCACGCTCGGCGGGTAGCCGTGCCGCTCGACCCAGGTGCGGATGAACTCGAGGATCCGCCGCTGCCGGGCGGTCAGGTCGACCGTGGTCGGGTCGGGAAAGGCGCTCACCACGGGGGTGACCGGGCGCACGGCGGGGGTGCCGGTGCGGCTGCGCGCGGCGCCCCGGCGACGCGTGGTCGCCGCGCCCGCCTCGGTGATCTGCTGCGGGCTCTTCGGCCGGCTGGCCCGGTCCTCGGTCACGTCCGTCCTCCCTGGTCGGCGCTGTGGTGCCTCGTCGGCTCGTGGTGCGTGCGGCGGTGCGGTGACGCACCGGCGGGAGAAAGATCCGCCGCGCGCCTGTTGTTCATGACCGTATAGGTGAGATCAGTCATTTTCAAACATCTGTACGACCTTGCTCGGCGTGTCGGGGTGAAAATCCGCGCGGGTCGTACTCGTGTTCTGGTAAATGGTACGTTGCGTCGAACTGTTGTTCTAATTTGCCGGATCGGGTGGGCGGCCGGTAACCGGACCGGGGGCGGAAGGGTTGGGTCTCCGGGTGCCGGGGAAGAGGGGGCGGGCCCCGGACGGGGGTGACGCGCCGGACACGCCGCCAACTTGACCTCGGATCGTCGGCGGCATACCGTCGACCCCTAGATGTAGTAGTCACACGGGCGTAAGTTGCCTATAGGTTGGGTTCGACTACCGAACGCACTCCGCACCGCCGGCGCGGCGGAAGACCGTCGAAGGATGGCTCCGCCGTGATGACGCGTGCCCGGAGGCGGCCGGTGTCGCCCGCGGTCGACGGAGGAGGTCGGGCTCGTGCGCTGTCCGTACTGCCGGCATCCCGACTCCCGGGTCGTCGACTCGCGGGAGGCCGACGACGGCCAGTTGATCCGCCGGCGGCGCTCGTGTCCGGAGTGTGGCAAGCGGTTCACCACGGTGGAGGAGGCCGTCCTCGCGGTGGTCAAGCGCAGCGGGGTCACCGAACCGTTCAGCCGCACCAAGATCATCGGCGGGGTACGCAAGGCGTGCCAGGGCCGGCCGGTCGACGACGACTCCATCGCGCTGCTGGCGCAGAAGGTGGAGGAGACCGTCCGGGCGAAGGGGGCCGCCGAGATCCCCAGTCACGAGGTCGGGCTGGCCATCCTGGGCCCGCTGCGCGACCTGGACGAGGTGGCCTACCTGCGATTCGCCAGCGTCTACCGGTCGTTCGAGTCGCTCGCCGACTTCGAGCGCGAGATCGAGACGCTGCGGGCGGCGGCGCGGGCCCGCGAGGGGGCCGAGGCGGCCGGTGCCGCCGGCTCCGGCAGTTGACTCAGAGCAGTTGGAAGAAACATCGGGACATGCGGTTGGGTGACCGCGCGGACGAGGGGGCGACGGGTGACGACGAGCAGGTCACGGAACAAGGCGGGGGCCGGTCTGAAGGTCGAGCGGGTGTGGACCACCGAGGGGGTCCACCCGTACGACGAGGTGACCTGGGAGCGCCGGGACGTCGTGATGACGAACTGGCGGGACGGCTCGATCAACTTCGAGCAGCGCGGCGTGGAGTTCCCGCAGTCGTGGAGCGTCAACGCGGCCAACATCGTGACCACCAAGTACTTCCGGGGCGCGGTGGGCACCCCGGAGCGGGAGTGGTCGCTCCGGCAGCTGATCGACCGGGTGGTCACCACCTACCGCACCGCCGGTGAGGAGTACGGCTACTTCGCCAACCCGGCCGACGCCGAGGTGTTCGCCCACGAGCTGACCTGGATGCTGCTGCACCAGGTGTTCAGCTTCAACTCGCCGGTCTGGTTCAACGTGGGTACGCCCTCGCCACAGCAGGTCAGCGCGTGCTTCATCCTCGCCGTCGACGACTCGATGGACTCCATCCTCGACTGGTACAAGGAGGAGGGGCTGATCTTCAAGGGCGGCTCCGGCTCCGGTGTCAACCTGTCCCGGATCCGCTCCTCCAGGGAGCTGCTCTCCTCCGGCGGCACCGCCTCCGGCCCGGTCAGCTTCATGCGCGGCGCGGACGCCTCCGCCGGCACCATCAAGTCCGGCGGCGCCACCCGGCGGGCCGCCAAGATGGTCATCCTCGACGTCGACCACCCGGACATCGAGGAGTTCGTCGTCACCAAGGCGCGCGAGGAGGACAAGATCCGCGCGCTGCGGGACGCCGGCTTCGACATGGACCTGGGCGGCGCCGACATCGTCAGCGTGCAGTACCAGAACGCCAACAACTCGGTGCGGGTGTCCGACGAGTTCATGTCCGCCGTGGACAAGGGCGGCACCTTCGACCTGCGTGGCCGCCTGGACGGCGCGGTGATCGACACCATCGACGCCAAGAAGCTGTTCCGCACCATCGCCCAGGCCGCCTGGGAGTGCGCCGACCCCGGCCTCCAGTACGACGACACCATCAACGACTGGCACACCTGCCCGGAGACCGGGCGGATCACCGCGTCGAACCCGTGCTCCGAGTACCTGCACCTGGACAACTCCTCGTGCAACCTGGCCTCGCTCAACCTGATGAAGTTCCTCCGCGCCGACGGCGGCTTCGAGGTGGAGAAGTTCGTCAAGTCCGTCGAGCTGGTCATCACCGCGATGGACATCTCGATCTGCTTCGCCGACTTCCCCACCGAGAAGATCGGCGAGACCACCCGCGCGTACCGGCAGCTCGGCATCGGGTACGCCAACCTCGGCGCGCTGCTGATGGCCTCGGGCCTGCCGTACGACTCGGAGCAGGGCCGTTCGGTGGCCGCCGCGATCACCTCGCTGATGACCGGCACGGCGTACCGCCGCTCGGCCGAGCTGGCCGGCATCGTCGGCCCGTACGACGGCTACGCCCGCAACGCCGAGCCGCACAAGCGGGTCATGCGCAAGCACGCCGCCGCCAACGACGAGATCAAGCCGGCCGGCACGGTGGCCACCGCGATCCAGCGGGAGGCCACCCGGCAGTGGACCCTCGGCAACAAGGTCGGTGACAAGTTCGGCTGGCGGAACTCGCAGGCCAGCGTCCTCGCGCCGACCGGCACCATCGGCCTGATGATGGACTGCGACACCACCGGCGTCGAGCCGGACCTGGCGCTGGTCAAGTTCAAGAAGCTGGTCGGCGGCGGCTCGATGCAGATCGTCAACCAGACGGTGCCGCGCGCCCTGCGCAGCCTCGGCTACCCCGAGGAGCAGGTCGAGGCGATCGTCGAGCACATCGCCGACCACGGTCACGTGATGGACGCCCCCGGCCTCAAGCCGGAGCACTACCCGGTCTTCGACTGCGCGATGGGCGAGCGGTCCATCGCCCCGATGGGGCACGTGCGGATGATGGCGGCGGTCCAGCCGTTCATCTCCGGCGCGATCTCCAAGACGGTCAACATGCCGGAGCAGGCGACCGTCGAGGACGTGGAGAAGATCTACTTCGAGGGCTGGAAGCTCGGCCTCAAGGCGCTGGCGATCTACCGCGACAACTGCAAGGTCGGCCAGCCGCTGTCGGCGGCGAAGAAGAAGGCGGCCGAGCCGGAGGCCCCGGCGGCCGTCGAGCCGGTCGTGGAGAAGGTCGTCGAGTACCGCCCGGTGCGCAAGCGCCTGCCCAAGAAGCGGCCGTCGCAGACGATCTCCTTCTCGGTCGGCGGCGCCGAGGGCTACCTGACCGCGTCGTCCTACCCGGACGACGGCCTCGGCGAGGTCTTCCTCAAGATGTCGAAGCAGGGCTCGACTCTGGCCGGCGTGATGGACGCCTTCTCGGTGGCCATCTCCATCGGTCTCCAGTACGGCGTCCCGCTGGAGACGTACGTCAGCAAGTTCACCAACATGCGCTTCGAGCCGGCCGGCATGACCGACGACCCGGACGTGC
>JAEYGD010000194.1 GCA_023402505.1 Actinomycetes bacterium | reverse complement strand
GACCGGGGCGACGCGTGCGGCGCGGAAGGCGGCCACCGCGGCCTCCTCGCCGGCGAGTTCGCCGGGCCGGGCGGGGGCGGCCGCGGCGGACAGGAGCCGGGCGAGCGGATCGGGCCCGGTCGGTGCGGCGTCATCGGACCCGGTCGGTACGGCGTCATCGGGCCCGGTCGGTACGGCGTCTAGCAGCCGGTCGAGCTGGGCGTCCCGGCGCCGGGCGGAGCGGCGGAAGATCATTTTGAACCCCTCACGTCAGCCGTCCGCCGGCTCGGCGTGCGGCGCCGACGGTCGGCGCGCGTCGCGGGGACGCAGTGGGGTCGCGCCCTCGGGGGCCGCAGCGGTCGCGTCCCGGCGTTCCATGAGCCCGGCGAGCCGCCGCAGGCCGCGGTGGGCGGCGGTGCGCACGGCGCCCGGGCGCCGCCCGAGCACCCGTCCCGCCGTCTCGGCGTCCAGGCCGATCACGGCCCGGAGCAGGACGGCCTCGGCCTCCCGGGGCGGAAGGGTGGCGATCAGGGCCAGCGCCGCCTCGGTACCGATGGTCTCGCCGGCGCGTTCCTCGGTGTCGGCGTCACCGGCGACTTCGCTCAGCGCCTGCACCGGCACCGGGAGCGAGGGGCGGCGCCGCTGCCGGCGCAGGTGGTCCATCGCCCGGTTGCGGGCGATGGTGACGGTCCAGGCGCGGAATTCGCCACCGGCGAAGCCGGGCAGGTCACGGGCCACCTGCAACCAGGTCTCGGAGGCGACGTCCTCGGCGTCCGCACCGACCAGCGCGGTCAGGTAGCGCAGCAGGCCGGGCTGGAGACTGCGGTAGAGGAAGCGGAAGGCGTCCTCGTCTCCGGCCTGTGCCGCGACGACGGCCTCGTTCAGCTCTCCCGTCACGCCGCCTGCTTCCGTCCCGTGGCCGTGCCGGGTCGGCGCCTCCCGGCGCCGTCGCGGGTGACCCCGAACCGGCCCGGCGACCGGACCTGATCCCGCACCTCAGCCCCCCGCCGACCTGCTTGCGCCGGGGCCGTGCCGGCCCGAGCCGTTTCGCCTGACCCCCCGCCAGACGGCCCGGTCATCGACCGGTCGCCGTCGACGGCTCCGACGCGGTCCCGAGCCGGGCTAACGCTAGGAGCGGCGGGCCGATCGGACAAGCCGGCCATGCTCAGGAAAAGAGTGAGAATTATCAAGCCGTTCAGACGGCGCGTTGCCGTAACATGATCGCCACCGGTGACGCTGCGTCAGACTGCCGGCGGTGAGTGGCGAGGCGTTCGCCCAGCTTACGTCATCGGTGGGCGGGTCGAGTGACGCAAGGTCGCTGCTCCGTCACGCCACTTCAGCGCCGGCTTCCCGTCCAGTGCCTTCCAGGGCCGGACCGGGCGGCCGGGGACGGCCCGGTCAGGGGGCGTCGATCGCGCCACCTCTGGGTACGGTATTGCTGTGTTGGCTTCGGGTGTCGTGCTCAGTGGGCGGTACCGCCTGGACGAACGTGTCGCCACCGGCGGCATGGGTGACGTCTGGGCGGGCACCGACCTGGTCCTGGGCCGGCAGGTGGCGGTCAAGGTGCTGCTGCCCGCGCTGGTCTCCGACCCCGACTTCATCGCGCGTTTCCGGGCCGAGGCGCGGATCATGGCCGCGCTGCGGCATCCCGGCATCGTCCAGGTCTTCGACTGCGGCGAGGACGAGCTGCCCGACGGCGGTCGCGCCGACTACCTGGTCATGGAGTTCGTGACGGGCGAGCCGCTGTCCCGGCGGATCGAGGCCGCCGGCCGGCTCGACGTGGTCGAGACCATGTCGATCGTGGCGCAGGTCGCGCAGGCTCTGCACGCCGCGCACCGGCGCGGCATCGTGCACCGCGACGTCAAGCCGAGCAACCTGCTGGTGCAGGAGGACGGCAGCGTGGTGCTGGTCGACTTCGGGGTGGCCCGTTCGACCAACGTCACCAGCATCACCAGCACCAACGCCGTTCCGGGCACCGCGCTCTACATGGCACCGGAGCAGGCCGCCGGGCGGCCGGTCTCGGGCGCCACCGACATCTACGCGCTGGGCGCGGTGGCGTACTGCTGCCTCAGCGGCAGCCCGCCGTTCACCGGCGACAACCCGCTGCAGGTCGCCGTCCGGCACCTCGACGACGAGCCGCCCGAGCTGCCCCACGACATCCCGGAGGCGGTACGCGCGCTGGTCGGTCGAGCCCTGGCGAAGGACCCGGCGGACCGGTTCAGCAGCGGCGCCGCGATGGCCGCGGCGGCGCGTACCGCCGTCACCGACCCGGCCGCGGCGACCGCGATGGTGGCCGCCGCCGCACCGGGGTCGCTGCGCGACGCCGACCCGACCACGCGTACCGACGCCCCGGCCGCGGGGACATCCGCGCGGACCCGCCGCGGACCACTGGTCGGGGCCGCCGCCGCCGTGCTGGTGGCGGTTGCCGGGCTGGGCGCCGCGATCGGGCTCAGCGGGATGGCGAACGCTCCGGCGGTCAAGGTGCCGGAGGTCACCAGCACCCCGACCGACGCGACGACCAGCGACGAGGCGGTGCCGATGCTGCCGGTGGAGAGCAGTCCCAGCCCGCAGCGTTCGTACCGGCCGACCGGGTCCACCGGCCGCCCGTCGGAGTCGGCGACGGCGACCCCGGACGCGGAGCCGAGCCCGAGCCAGCAGCCGTCCACCCCGGCGCCCACCACGGCGCCGACGACGGTCGCCCCCACGACGACCGCCCCGGACCCCGGGACGACCACCACCTCCCCGCCGGTCGTGGACCCGCCGACCGACCCGGCGACCAACCCCGGGGCGCCCGGCGCCTGACCCCCCATCCGGCGGGGCGGCACCGGTCAGGAGCCGACGATCTCCCGCATCCGGTTGATCTCCACGTTCTGCTCGACGGCGACCGAGTTGGCGAACTCCAGGAGCATCGGTTCCACGCCGACCTTCAGCAGGTTGGTGGACATCTCGACGGCACCGGCGTGGTGGTCGGTCATCATCCGCACGAAGAGCCGGTCGAACTCGGCGCCCCGGGCGTCGGCGAGCTGGCGCATCGCCTCCGGCGACTGCATGCCCCGCATGGTCCCGTGGTCGTGCCCGGCGACGTCGGTGGAGAGGTCGCGGGCCTGCAGCCAGGCCTTCAGGACGCCGATCTCCGGGGCCTGGGCGGCCCGGATCCGGTCGGCGAGCGCCTTCACCCGAGGGTCGGCGGCCCGGTCCGGCGCGAGTTGGGCCATCTCGAGGGCCTGCTCGTGGTGCGGGATCATCATCCGCACGTACCAGGCGTCCATCGAGTTGTGCGCCGGCGACGCGGTCGCCCGCAGCTCCTCGGCGGGGCGGACCTGGGCGGACTCCCCCGGGCGGCCGGGCACGATCACCGTCAGGTCGCCGCCGCTGCTCGATGGCGTCGCGGCCTTCGGCGCAGGTGGCGTGGTGGCCGTGTCGGACCCCGGGCGGAGCAGCACGGTGGCGACGATCAGCAGGAGCACACCTGTTGTGACGGCCGCCAGCACCCATCTGCCTCGCACGGTCATCCGTTACCTCCCGGAGGTCGAGGTCGTGGCGATCGTATCCATTGACGACGGACAACAAATGTGATCTGGATCACATCGATGTTGCTAACGCAAACAGTACTGTGACCTGAATCATCATCCCCTCCCGAAGGGACTCGCCGATGATCAGATCCACCTCGCCCACACCCGCCTGGCGCCGGGTGGTGGGCGTCGCCGCCACCGGCCTTCTGGTCGCGACCGTCGCAAGTGTCCCCAGCGGAGTCCAGGCGGCGCCGGCCGGCGCGTCGCCCGCGACGGCGGCCGCCGCGGCCACCGGCGCCCAGCTCCCCGTCGACGCCGTCTCGAGCAGCCCCAACCTGCGCCTGATCGCCAACCTGCCCAAGCAGGCGCCGTTCGACACCACTGCCGCGTTCGGCACCGACATCGCCTTCCAGGGCCCCTTCGCCTACGTCGGCAACTACGACGGCTTCACCATCTACAACATCGCGAACCCCGCCCGGCCGAGGATCATGTCCCAGGTGCTGTGCCCCGGTTCGCAGAACGACATCTCCGTGCACGGCAACCTGCTGTTCCTCTCCACCGACTCGTCCCGCAGCGACGACTCGTGCGCCAGCACCGCGCAGTCCGCGACCGTGAAGGACTCGTGGGAGGGCATCAAGATCTTCGACATCCGGAACCCCCGGCAGCCGCGGTACGTCAAGGCCGTCGAGACGGCGTGCGGCTCGCACACCCACACGCTGGTGCCGGCGAAGAACAAGAAGTCGGTCTACCTCTACGTCTCCTCGTACTCGCCGTCGGCGGCCTTCCCGGACTGCCAGCCGCCGCACGACTCCATCTCGATCGTCAAGGTGCCGCTGAAGTCACCGACGGACGCCGCCGTGGTCGCCACGCCGAACCTGTTCCCCGACGGCGGCTACCCGGGCCGGCCGGGGGGCTCGGCCACCACCGGCTGCCACGACATCACCGTCTTCCCGGACCGGGACCTGGCCGCCGGCGCGTGCATGGGTGACGGCGTCCTGATGGACATCTCCGACCGGGAGGCACCGCGGGTCATCCACTCGGTACGCGACACGACGAACTTCGCCTTCTGGCACTCCGCCACGTTCAACAACCGCGGCACCAAGGTCGTCTTCACCGACGAGCTGGGTGGCGGCGGCGGGGCGACCTGCAACGAGACCGTCGGGCCGAACCGGGGCGCCGACGCCATCTACGACATCGTCGGCCGCGGCGACCGGCGGGAGCTGGTGTTCCGCAGCTACTTCAAGATCCCGCGCGCCAACGCCGACACCGAGAACTGCGTCGCCCACAACGGCTCGCTGATCCCGGTGCCCGGCCGCGACGTCATGGTCCAGGCCTGGTACCAGGGCGGCATCTCGGTGTGGGACTTCACCGACTCCGCGAAGCCCAAGGAGATCGGCTACTGGGAGCGGGGCCCGCTGTCGGACACCGAGCTGGTGCTCGGCGGCTCCTGGTCGGCGTACTACTACAACGGCCACATCTACTCCAGCGACATCCAGAAGGGCTTCGACGTCATCGAGATCGACAGGCGGTCGATCCCGGGCGCGAAGTGGCACCACTACAAGCGACTCAACGTGCAGACCCAGCCGACGTACTGACCTCGGCGCACCCCGTCCCGGCCCCGCCCAGACACAGGGCCGGGCCGGCCGCGTCCACCGGCCACTGTGACGGCAGCCGGAGCCGGGCGGCTGCGGGCAGTCACGTTCACGCTTCCACCGGCCGAGGTCACCGCGGGAACACGCGGCCATCAACCTCTCTGAATGTGACGTCGATCACATCGATGTATGTCGGTGGGCGGTAACGTGTGCCGCAGTCATCTCCCGTTGCGAAGGGCGCCGCCGATGATCAGTTTTCCCACGCCGCGGTCCAGACGGCTCGCCGTCCTGAGCCTGGCCACGGCCGGCTTCCTCGTCGCCAGCCTGGTCGCCGCCACACCCGGCAGCGCCGAGGTGTCCGCCCCGTCCGGCACCGCCGGCGCCGCCGACACCATCCCCGGCGTCGACGAGATCCGCAGCAGCGCCAACCTCAAGCAGGTCGCCAACCTGCCGAAGGAGGCACCGCTCGACGCCACGAACAGCGACCTCGCCTTCCAGGGCCGGTACGCGTTCGCCGGCAACTACAACGGCTTCGTCGTCTACGACATCTCGAAGCCGACCGCGCCGACCGTCGTGTCCCGGGTGCTCTGCCCCGGGTCCCAGAACGACATCTCCGTCCACGGTGACCTGCTCTTCCTCTCCACCGACTCGCCCCGCAGCGACGACTCCTGCGCCAGCACCTCGGTGCCGTCGAGCCAGACGCGGTGGGAGGGCATCAAGATCTTCGACATCAGCGACAAGGCCAACCCGCGCTACGTCAAGAGCGTGCAGACCGCCTGCGGCTCGCACACCCACACGCTCGTGCCGGGCAAGAACCGCAAGACGGTGTACCTCTACGTCTCGTCGTACGGCCCGTCGGACACGTACGTCGGCTGCCCGCCGCCGCACGACTCGATCTCGATCGTCAAGGTGCCGGTGAAGTCGCCCACCGACGCCGCCGTCGTGGCCGTGCCGAACCTGTTCCCCGACGGCGGTTACCCGGGCCGGCCGGGCGGCTCCGCGACCAGCGGCTGCCACGACATCACCGTCTACCCGAGCAAGAACCTGGCCGCCGGCGCCTGCATGGGTGACGGCGTCCTGATGGACATCTCGAACCGGGAGGCGCCCCGGATCATCAGCCAGGTCCGGGACACGGAGAACTTCGCGTTCTGGCACTCGGCCACGTTCAACAACGCCGGCACGAAGGTGGTCTTCACCGACGAGCTGGGCGGTGGCGGGGCCGCCACCTGCAACGAGACCGTCGGGCCGAACCGGGGCGCCGACGCGGTCTACGACGTCGTCGGCCGCGGCGACAACCGCACGATGGTCTTCCGCAGCTACTTCAAGATCCCGCGGGCCAACGCCGACACCGAGAACTGCGTGGCGCACAACGGCTCGCTGGTGCCGGTCTTCGGGCGCGACATCATGGTCCAGGCGTGGTACCAGGGCGGCATCTCGGTCTGGGACTTCACCGACTCGGCCAAGCCCCGCGAGATCGCGTACTGGGAGCGGGGTCCGCTCAACGCCGAGCGCCTCGTCGGCGGCGGAACCTGGTCCGCGTACTGGTACAACGGCTACATCTACTCCAACGACATGGTGAAGGGCCTGGACGTCCTCAAGCTCACCGACTGGCGCACCTGGACGGCGAACCTGGTGCACTACCGCGAGCTGAACGTGCAGACCCAGCCCAGCTACCTGGGCTGACCGACCGCGCACACCGGGCCCGGCTCCCCACCCCGGGGGCCGGGCCCGCTCGCGCCCGGGTTCAGGCCGGCGGGAGCCGGTAGGTCCGGGCGCCACCGGCCGCCGTGGTCAGCCGGACCTCGCCCCGACGCAGGTCGTAGACGACCGACCAGCGGGTGTGCGGCTGGCGTACCTCGGCGAGCAGGCGCGCCGCCGCCGCCGGGTCCACCGTGCCGCCCGCCCGGTCCAGGGCGGCGGCGATCCGCCCGTACCGGTGGTCGGCGCGGCGGCGCTGCTCCGGCACCCCGACGACGGGAACGTTGGTCAGCGCGCGCCAGGCGGCGTGCCCCCGCTCGACGCGCATCCGGCCGTCCACGAACTCCACCACGGCGCTCGCGCCGGACGCGTCGGCGATCAGGTAGTGCAGCGCCGGGCCGCCGGAGAAGTCCAGGTTGTGCCGGCCGAAGAGGGCGAGCGCCTCGTCGACGGTCGCCGCCCGGTCCAGCACCAGTCGCTGGATCCGGACCGACCCGACGGTGGGCCGTCCGGGCACCGGGTCCGCCCGCGCCCCGTCGTCGGCCGCCAGGCCGATCGCCAGGCCCCGCTCGTTCATGCCGTCGAAGGGCAGCAGCGGCGCGTCGAGCAGCCGCCGGTCACCGGCGGGGTCGGCGCCGACACCGAGGTACGAGATGTCGACCAGCGAGAGCGAGGCGTAGCCGTCCGGCGGGTCGGCATGCAGCACCAGCGCCGGGTTGGGATCCCAGTCGAAGTTGCGGGCGAACAGCGGCCGGGCCGGGTCGCCCGCGGCCACGAAGAGCGAACATCCGAACGGTTCGGCGGGGCGGGTCGCGTCGGTGCCGGCCGTCGGGTCGTACGCGCCCACGTAGGTCATCTCGTACAGCGGCAGGTCGTCGACCCGGCGCAGGCTGGCCAGCGTCCGGGCGGCCTCGCCGGGGTCCTGGCGGGACGCACCCACGTTGCCAGCGGCGGCGACGCCCGGGGGCGCGGACCCGGTGGCCGGGGCGGCTCCGGCGGACGGCCCGGACGGTGTGGAGCAGGCGCTCACGGCGATCAGCAGTGCGACGCCGGCGCCCGGAAGGTTCCTCCGCATACCCGTTCGACGCCCTGGCCGGCCCGGACGGTTGCCGCGGGTCAGCGGGTGACCCGGTCGAGCTGCCGGCGGAGAGCCTCCGGTCGCAGGTCCGGCCGGCCGCCCGGATGCCCGACGGTGGAGCCGGCCGCCGCCACCGCCAACCGGGCCGCCGACTCGCGGGACTCCCCCCGTAGCAGGGCGTGGGTGAGGGCGGCGACGAACGCGTCCCCGGCGCCGGTGCTGTCCACCGTCGGGGTGTCACTCAACGGCAGGAAGAGGTCGCCGTCGGACCACACGAAGGCGTTGCCGAGGCCCGCCACCTCGACCACGGCCAGGGCCGGCCCGCGCCGCACGAGCGTCCGGCCGGCGGCCAACCCGGCGTCGGCGTCCGCCGGCCGGTCACCGACGACCTGCTCGGCCTCCCGGGCGTCGACCCGCAGCACGTCGGCCAGCGCCAGCAGCTCGTCCGTGGCGTCCGCGTCCGGGGCGCCGTCGAGGACGAGCAGCGCGTCGCCCGCGCGGGCCGCCCGCGCGGCGGCGAGGGTGGCGGCGGCCGGTTGCTGGAGCTGGACGAGGACCGCCCGGGCGGTGCGCAACGCGTCGCCGGCCGCCGCCACGTCGTCGGCGGTGAGCAGGACGTCGGGCGGCAGGTCCTCCAGGTAGCGCCAGGTGCCCCGACCGTCGACGACGTCCACGATCAGCCCGGTCCGCGCCCCCGGGCGGCGCCGGACCGTCGCGGTGTCGACCCCGTCCGCCCCGGCCTGCGCCAGCAGCCGGTCCCCGACCTCGTCGTCCCCGGCGACCGCCAGCAGTCCGGCCGGGGTCCCGAGCTGGGCCAGTGCGACCGCCTGGTTGGCGCCCTTGCCGCCGAGCAGTTCCCGGCGGCGCCGCACCGGCGCGGTCCCTCCGGCGTCCGGCACGTCGTCGACCAGCAGCACGAGGTCCCGGGCCAGTTGGCCCACCACGATCACGTCCGGCATGCCCTGCTGGTACCCCGGTCGGCGGCTGCCACTCCGCCCTTGTGGACGCCGCCGCACGGACCGTAGACTTTGCATTGCAAAGTTGTCGCCAGGACAGAGCGGAGAGACATGGACCGGGACGCCGCCACCGAGGCCGAACGCACACTCACGGAGCTGGACGCGCTGCGCCAGCGCACCGCCCGGCGGGCCCACGGCGGCGTCTGGCTCCCGGCCGCCGGGGTCGCCGTGCTGCTGCTGGCCAGCACCGTCCTGTACGAGACACCGTTCGCGAGCCGGCACTCGATCGAGGCCGAGCACCCCTTCTGGGCCGGGCTGCCCGACCAGCAGCGTTCGCCGGTGGCGTCCTACCTGTTCTGGTTCCTCGGCGTCCCGCTGCTGTTCACCGTGATCGCGCTCTGGTACCGGCGGCGGGCCGACCGGCTCGGGGTGCGGGTGCCGTGGCGCGCGGTCGCCGCCGCCGGGCTCGGCGTGCTGGCCCTGCTCGCGGTGCTCGCCGCGGTCCCGACCGGCCCGGTGCCCGACGGGATGACCACCGGTGCCGGTCCGCACTGGGAGGGCCTGCTGACGCCACTGCTGCCGGTCGCCGCCACGGTCGTCGCACTCGGGTGGGTCGAGCGCAGCCGGGCCCTGCTGGCGTGCGGGGCATGGATCCTGGTGCTGGTCGGCTGGCTCTGCACCAGCTGGCCGATGGGCACCCTGCCCGGCTGGTTGCTCGGCAACGACCTGGGCGGCCAGCTGAGTTGGCGGCCCGGCACCTATCTTGTCCTGATGGCCCTTCCCCTGCTGGTCACCGCCGCCGTCGCCGCCCGACGCGCCGCCCGTGGCTGACGCCCGGCCACCGCACCCGGCCACGGCGCTGGACGACGTGGTCCACCAACGGGTCCGGCTCGGCATCCTCACCGTGCTGAGCGAGGTGCACGAGTGCCGGTTCGCGACGCTGCGCGACGAGCTGGGCCTGACCGACGGCAATCTCAACCGGCACCTGCAGATCCTGGAGCGGGCGGGGCTGCTGCAGGTCATCAAGGGTTACGAGGGGCGCCGGCCGTGCACCTGGTTGCGGCTGACCCGGCCGGGCCGGGCGGCGCTGCGCGCCGAGGTGGCGGCGCTGGAGCAGCTCGTCGCCCGCATCCGTGCCGCCGGCGACGGCCCCGGCTGAGCCGCGAGCCCCGTCGTTCGTGCCGGTCCCGGCCAGCGCGGGCCGGGACCGGCACGGCCGGTCAGTCGCGGCGCACCGGCAACTGCAGCTCCGTGACGCCGCCGGCCGGCTCGTCGGCGCAGTACTCGACGTACAGCTCGCGGGCGTAGCCGTCGGACCGCCAGCCGTTCTCCTCGATCCACCGGGCGAGCATCTGCATCGTGGCCTCCACCTCGTCCATCGACCCGTGGTGGATGACGGTGGCGGCGGTCGGCACCGCCGGCAGGTCGACCACGGCGACGTCCCGCAGCCGCTCCGGGTCGGCCCCCACGCCGACCGCGGCATGGACGACGACCCGCTCGCCGTCGGCGGCCGGTTCGTAGTACGCCAGGCCCGGTCCTGTCGGCGTCACGCCCGCCGCCTCCAGCCGCCGGAACAGCTCCGGGTAGAGCGGCTGGATCACCGGGCCGATGTCGGCGCTCTCGTAGTTGGCGGCGACCGCCGTCAACTCCGCCACACGGACCGGCGGTAGTTCCTTCAGTACGACATCCTGGGTGGTCATCCGACCCTCCGTCTCGATCGCCCGGAGCCTCGCCTCGATCCCGGCCAGCCGCACGGTGTCCGCCGCGAGCTGCGCCGCCAGCTGGGCGCGGCGCAGCCGCAGCATGCCCCGCAGCTCGGCGACGTCCAGCGCGTCGTCGAGGATCGCCTGCACCTGGACCAGCGTGAGGCCGAGGTCCTTGAGGGCGACCACGCGGTTGAGCCGGCGGAGCTGCTCGGCGGTGTAGTACCGGTACCCGCTGTACGGATCGACGGCGGCCGGCCGGAGCAGGCCGATGCTGTCGTAGTGGCGCAGCATCCGTACCGACACCCGGCCGAGCCTGGCGAAGTCTCCGATGGTGAACATGGTTCCTCCACGGTCGGCCCTGACACGATGTCAGAGTCAACCCGGACCGTGTCACCCCGGCAGCGGCGCGCCGTCCCCCCGGGTACGGCGCGGCCCGACCAGCCGGCGCACGACCGGCACCGCGTTCCACTTGGCCGCGCCCACCAGGTCGCGGGCGTGCTCCAGCACCGTGTAGTCGGGGCGGGCCCGCCCGGCGGCGATGGCCCGGTCCAGGTCGTTGCCGCACCGGGTGAGGACAGTGTCGAAGTCGCGGCGCACCGGTTCGAGCAGGTCGTAGTGGAACGAGCGGTGCAGCCGGGCGAACAGCGGCTTGTAGAGCCGGGCCCGCTCGTGCAGGCCGGAGGAGTACGACATCGGGTTCTTCGGCCGCCGCCGGACGTAGTCGGGCAGCAGGTCGGCGAACGCCCGCCGGACGATCCACTTCTCCTGGCCGTCGCGCATCTTCAACTCCACCGGCAGCCGCATCGCCAGCTCGACCACGCTCAGGTCGAGGAACGGCACGCGGGCCTCCACCCCGTACGCCATGCTGGCCCGGTCGACCCGCTGCAACTCCGTACGGCACAGGTTGCGGATCTTGTGAAGGAAGAGCCGGCGGGCCGCCTCCGGGCCGACCTGGTGGTACATGGGGTAGCCGCCGAACAGTTCGTCGGAGCCGTCACCGGTGAGCACCACCTTCACGCCCAGCTCCCGCAGCCGCCGGAACAGCGGCACCGAGACCACCGCGTTGATGATGTCGCCGTACTCGGTCAGCTCCGACACCCGGATGGCCTCCCGGATGTCCGCCAGCCGGATGTCGCGCGGGCGCAGCTCCACCACCTCGTGCGGGACGCCGAGGTCGCGGGCCAGCCGCCGCGCGTACGCGACGTCCGGGCTCTCCGACACGCCGACGGTGACGGCGACGCAGTCCGGGTGCATCTCGCGTACGTGCAGCAGGGCCAGCGAGCTGTCCAGGCCCCCGGAGAGCACCACGCCGACGGTGAGGTCGGTGTCCACCCGGGCGCGGATGCTGTCGGTGAGCGCGGCACGGACGAGCAGGGCGGCCTCGTCCGGGTCGGCCACCGTGGGCAGTCCCGCGCCCAGGGAGAGCAGGTCGACGTACGGGCGCAGCCGGGCCGGCCGGTCGGCGTCCGCCCAGCCGTGGTGCCCCGGCGGCACCTCGGCGATCGGCGTGCCGAAGCCGACCAGGGCCTTGACCTCGCTCGCCACGTGCAGGCAGCCCGGGGTCCGGGTCCAGTACAGCGGCTTGACGCCGAGCGGGTCGCGGACCAGGTAGGCGCGGCCGGTGGCCCGTTCCACGATGGCGAAGGCGTACTCGCCGCGCAGCCGGGTGACCATCGCCTCGCCCCAGCGCAGGTAGGCCGCGAGCACCACCTCGGTGTCGCTCGCGCTGCGGAAGCGGTGCCCGAGCGCGGTCAGCTCCGCCCGCAGCTCGTGGTGGTTGAAGACCTCGCCGTTGTAGCAGAGCACCCACCGCTCGTCGTCGGAGACCCAGGGTTGCACCGCCCGCTCGCGGTCCACCACACGCAGTCGGCGCACGCCGGTGAGCAGGCCGTTCTCGTACCGGGTCTCGGTGACCTCGCCCCGGCTGTCCAGGGTGGCCAGCATCCGCCGGAAGATGGCCGGATCGGCCTCCGGGCCGAGACTCACCGCGATGCCGCACATCGGTTCAGACCCCCATCTCGGCTTCGTACGCGCGCCGCAGCCGGCGGCGCGCCCCGGGTGCGAGGCACAGGTGCCAGGCCTGGCCCTCGTCGACGACGTTGACCTCGCCCGCCCGTTGCCGGGCGAGCAGCAGGTCGGCCAGCGTGTCCCGGACGCCGAACCGGCCGAACCACTCCAGTTCCACGTCGACGGCCCAGCCCAGGCAGTGGCCGCTGGGCACCATCGCCGCGTAGCCCAGCCGCCGCAACCGGTGCTGGTGCTCGGCGCTGCGGACCAGGCTGGTCACCCACAGCGGCGGGGTGCCGACCGGGGTGCGGGCGGCGAACTCGCGGCCGATGTCGTTGAGCAGCGCCACCATCTCGCGGCGGGCCCGGCGGAACAGCAGGCCCGCGGTGCGTGGCGTGGCGGCGGGCCGCAGCCGGCGTCGCAGTGCCCGCACCCCGCGGCCGACCAGGGTGGCCGGCTGCGTCTGGTAGCGGAAGCGCAGCAGGTCGCGGCGGCGCAGCCACTCCAGGTCGACCAGGTCGGGGCTGCCGTTCACCTGTTCGTCGGTGAGGTAGGTGGGTGCGTCGCGCCACCACATCACGTCGATGCGGGACAGCAGGTAGATCCGGACCAGCGCGGTCAGGTCGGCGGCGGAGCTGCGCTCGTTGGGCTGGTAGCGCGCCATCTCCAGCAGCAGCGTCTCCCGGGCGCCGACCAGCCCCTGCGGCGTGGCGTTCAGGACGGCGGCGATGGCCGGTTCGCGTAACCGCTGGTCGATGAGCACCTGCCGGGCGGCGGCGCCGGGCGCTCCGGCGAGGGCGCCGACCTCGACCAGCAGGTCGGCGACGGCGGCGCGGTACGCGTCGAGGTCCGGGGTGTCGGCCGGAGCCCGCCTGGACCGGGCGGACGGGCGGCGCCGGGGCGGCGCGGCGGGCGAGAACGGACCGGGTTGCTGTCCCGGGCTTCGGCTGGGCACACGCATTGTCGGGTCCTCTCTCCGTCGCGACATCACGGCGTACGTCACCCTGAGTGACACCGTAATCACGCGGTACGGCGAAAGTCCGAACAATCCTCCTATCTCGCCCGGAAGGATTGCGGCGCGCCCGGGAGCCCCGCAACCGGCAGCGGCCGGGACAGGCTTCCCAGGTTGACGGTGGACGCGACACTTCACTCTTTACAACGTTGTATCCAACGTTGTAAGAACGGACGGAGCGACTGTCGTCGACTTCCTCACCTGAAGGCAGGTCTGATGGGACACCTTCGCCGGGGCGCCGTGCTCGCCGCCCTCCTCGGTCTGCTGGCAACGGCGGCGGCGGCGCCGGCCGGCGCCGCCGGGCCGCGCTACACCAACCCACTCTCCGCCGGCTTCGCCGACACCTTCGCCGACCCCGTCGTCGTACGCGGCGAGGACGGCTTCTGGTACGCGTACGGCACCACCGACCCGCTGCGCGAGAGCGAGAAACGGTTCCATCCGGTGCCCATGGCGCGCTCGGCCGACCTGGTCGACTGGACCTACGTGGGCGACGCCTTCGGCGCCGGCCAGCGCCCGCCGTACGCCGCCGACGGGGCCGGTTTCTGGGCCCCGGACGTCCGCCGGATCGGCGACCGGTGGGTCATGTACGTGACGGTCACCGACACCACCGTCTCCCCCGAGGGTGGGGACTTCGCGATCGGCGCGGCGACCGCGCCCTCCCCCACCGGCCCGTGGACATTCGCCGACGAGCCGGTCGTGGCACCCCGCCCGGGCGGGGGCGGCGGTTGGCTGTGGACCATCGACCCGAGCGGGTTCACCGACGTCGACGGCACCCACTACCTCTACCACGGCAGCTACTACGGCGGGATCTCGGTCACCGCGCTGTCCCCGGACGGACTGCGCGCGACCGGTGAACCCACCCTGGTCGCCGTCGACAACAAGTTCGAGGGCAGCCACGTCGTGCGGCACGACGGCTGGTACTACCTCTTCGCGTCCACCACGAACTGCTGCGCCGGGCCGGCCACCGGCTACTCCGTCCAGGTGGGCCGCGCCCGCGACCCGCGCGGGCCGTTCGTCGACCGCGACGGTCTCCCGCTGCTCGCCTCCCGTGCCGGCGGCACCCCGGTGCTCACCCAGAACGGCAACCGCTGGATCGGTACCGGCCACAACGGCTTCCTCACCGACCTGTCCGGGCAGGACTGGATCGTCTACCACGGCATCGACCGGGCCGACCCGTACCTGGACGAGCCGTTCGGCATCAACGAGCGGCCGATGCTGCTCGACCGGCTGGACTGGGTGGACGGGTGGCCCGTGGTGAACGCCGGTGCCGGTCCCTCCGACGGCCCGCGCCCGGCACCGGTCACCACCGGTCGCATCGACGAACGTTTCGACTCGGCCGGGCTGGCCCGGTGGCGGCCGGACGGGACGTGGACGGTCGCCGGCGGTCGGCTCACCGGGGTCGGCGAGCTGACCAGCCGTACCGGCCTCGGCGGCGACGTACGGGCGGAGACCGATCTCCGGC
>JAEYGD010000121.1 GCA_023402505.1 Actinomycetes bacterium | reverse complement strand
GCCCCGACCCGGGGCTGCTCCGGCGGCACGTCCGACCCGGAGGTCCCGCCCGCGGTCGCCGCCCCGGCCGCCACCGCCCGCCACCGCTCGGTCCACTCCGCCTCGTCCCCACCGAGCGCCCGGACGTACGCGAGCGTGGTGTCCAGCGTCGGCAGTTTCCGGCCCCCGGCGGCCTCGGACAGCGAACTGGACGAGCGGAGTGCCCGGCGGGCGAGCGCCTCGTAGGTGGGCCGTCCGGCCGCGTCACGCAGCCTGCGCAGGTCGGCGGCGAAGGCCTGGAGCGGATCAGCGGTGGGGTCCAGGGGCCGTTCCGCCCGGGCCATGGTCGTCCTCCGGATTGATTGACCAGCGCCGTCATTCATTGTCCGACGCGACTCAGCGTAGAGATGACCGTCGACGGACGGTAGAGATGGGGAGCCGAATCTCGGGCCCCGGCAGCCCACCAACCGGAGGAACCATGACGACCCGTGTCATCCGCCGCCTGCTGGCATCCACCGCCGCGAGCGTCCTCGTCGCCGGCAGTCTGCTGATCGCCGCGCCGGCCAGCGCCGCCACGTGCACCGGCACCGGCTGCGACGGCACCGACCCGATCAACACCGGCTGCTCCGCGGACGCCCAGCCCGCCACCTACAACCCGCAGTACGTCATGAACGGCACCACCACCCTGGCCGTGGTGGAACTGCGCTGGAGCCCGAGCTGCGGCACCAACTGGGGCCGCATCCACAACCGGGTGAGCCCGAACAACACCGTGAAGGTGTGGGTCTACCGGGGAACGACCACGACCACCAAGTACGGCGGCACCGGCACCCAGTACTACGGCGACCAGCTCTACGGCCGGGACGCCGAGGTGTGCGTCGTCGGCCAGGTCAAGACCGCGGGGGGCCAGACGTTCACCAGCCCGGCGCTCTGCGCCTGACCGCACCCCGGCGGCCGGCCCCCACCAGGGGTCGGCCGTCCGGCCGGTCGTCCGGGCCACCGGTGCCGGGCACCGGTGGCGTCAGTCGTTGACGCAGCGCAGGACGGGCCGGGAGGTGAGAGCGGCGGTATCCAGCGGGCCGTCGGCACGGATCGTGAAGCTCACCGACTCGCCCGGCAGCAGGGTCACCAGCGCGTCGTCCACCTCGGCCGACGGGTCCAGCCGGTCCGGGAACAGGGCCAGGTCCCGCAGGATCGTGCCCGCCGTCACCCGGACCCGGTGGCCGGCACCGGCCGGTTCGACCGTCGCCTCGTACTCCGCCGCCGGCCACGCCACGTCCCGGTCCTCGGCGAAGAACCACAACGCCCGCCCCGCGTCCTCCCCCGCCTCGGCGAGCAGCAGCTCGGAGCGGGGCTCGTCCGGCCGCGCCAGCTCCGCCGCCAGCGCCCGCACCCCCGCGGAGTACGCGGGCACGTCCAACTCGACCGCCGCCTTCGTCCGGGGCTCACCGGCCAGCGTCAACCGGGTCACGGTGGCGGTGACCCGCCACGGCTCCCCGGTCTCGTTGACCGCCACCAGGGCCAGGCCGCCGTCGTGGGGCTGCACGGTCAGCAGTCGGTCGGCGTACGCGCGGCGCAGCGCGTACCACAGCGGCTTGCGCCGGCCGTCGCCGTCCACCGCCGACCAGGAGGTCACCGGCCAGCAGTCGTTGAGCTGCCAGACGATCGCGCCCGCGCAGCGGTCCCGGTGGGTCCGGAAGTGCTCCACCCCGACCTGGACCGCGCGGGCCTGGACGAGCTGGGTGAAGTAGTGCCAGTCGGCGAAGTCCCGTGGGGGCGGCAGGTGGGCCTCGATGCCGCGCCGCAGCTTGCGGTCCCCGTCGATCGCCTTCTGGTGGTGGGCCATGCCGGGCGAGTCGTGGGTGAGCGGCTCGTCGGACAGCGCCCGGCGCAGCGTCGCGTACGCCGGGGGCGCCTGCCAGCCGAACTCGGCGACGAACCGGGGCAGGTAGTCGCGGTACCTCGTGTAGTCCTCGGTGTTCCAGGCGTCCCAGATGTGCGTGGTCCCGTACGCCGGGTCGTTGGGGTGGATCTCCTCGCTGCCCGACCAGGGGCTGCCCGGCCAGTACGGGCGGATCGGGTCCAACTCGGCGACGATCCGCGGCAGCAGGTCCAGGTAGTAGCCCCGACCCCAGGTACGCCCGGCGAGGGGTTCCTGCCAGCCCCAGTCGTGCCAGCCCCAGATGTTCTCGTTGTTGCCGGTCCACAGCACCAGCGACGGGTGCGGCGCGAGCCGGACCACCTGCTCGGCGGCCTCGGCGGCCACCTCGGTGGCGAAGGGCTCCTCCTCCGGGTACGCGGCGCAGGCGAAGAGGAAGTCCTGCTGCACCAGCAGGCCGAGCTCGTCGGCCAGGTCGTAGAAGTCCTCCGACTCGTACCGGCCGCCGCCCCAGACCCGCAGCAGGTTGACGTTGGCGCCGGTGGCCTGGTCGAACCGCCGGGCGAGCCGCTCCCGGGTGATCCGGGTCGGGAAGGCGTCGTCCGGGATCCAGTTGACGCCCCGGACGAAGACCGGAACGTCGTTGACGTGCAACGCGAACGGCGCGCCCCGGGCGTCGGGGGCGGTGTCGAGCCGTACCGACCGGAACCCGATCCGCCGCGACCAGGTGTCGAGCACGTCGCCGTCACCGTCGCCGAGGACCACGTCGAGGGCGTGGCGCGGCTGGTCGCCGTACCCCCGGGGCCACCACAGCTCGGGATCGCGCACGGTGAGGGCCAGCACGGCCGTGCGCTCCCCCGCCGCGATCCGGGCCTCGGCCTGGGCGCCCGCCACGGTGGCGCGGACGTTCAGCGGGCGGTCGGCGGCGCGCTCCACCTCGACGTACACCTCGACCCGGCCGTGCCCGCCGGTCACGGTGACCAGCGGGCGGACCGTCGCCAGCCGGGCGGTGGACCACCCGTGCAGGCCGATCTCCTGCCAGATGCCGGCGGTGACCAGGGTCGGTCCCCAGTCCCAGCCGAAGTTGCAGGCCATCTTGCGGACGAACGGGAACGGTTCGGGATAGGCGTTGGGCCGGTCGCCGAGCCGGTCGCGGTGGCCCTCGGCGTAGCGGTAGGCGGAGTCGAAGCGGACGGCGAGGGCGTTGTCCTGCGCCCGCAGCAGCCCGGTGACGTCGAAGCGGTGGCCGCGGTGCATGTTCTCGGTGCGGCCGACCTCGACGCCGTTGAGGGTCACCGTGGCCGCCGTGTCCAGGCCGGCGCAGACCAGGTCGAGCCGCTGGTGTGTGCCGGGCGGCCGGTCGAACGTGGTCTCGTACACCCAGTCGGTGCGGCCGATCCAGGCCAGTCGCGTCTCGTTGTCGTCCAGGTACGGGTCCGGGATCAGCCCGGCCGAGAGCAGGTCGGTGTGGACACAGCCGGGGACGGTGGCCGGCACCACCCGGCCGGCGACACCGGCCGGCACCTGCGGCCCGGGAACCGCCCGCAGGGTCCAGCCCTCGTGCAACGGGGTCACGACTTCACCGCGCCTTCCATGATTCCGCGGACGATCTGTCGTCCACCGATGAACAGCATGACGAGCAACGGCAGGGTGGCGACCAGGGCGCCGGCCAGCACCCGCCGGTAGAGCACGTAGTTGCCGCTGGCCAGGTCCGACAGGGCGACCATCGAGGTCGGGTAGTCGGTGCCGCCGAGCGTGATCAGCGGCCACTGGAACTCGTTCCAGGTGGCGACGAACGTGAGCAGGCCGAGCACCGCGAGGGCCGGGCGGACCGCCGGCACCACGACGCTCCAGAAGATCCGCATGGTGGTGGCGCCGTCCACGCGGGCGGCCTCGACCAGCTCGTCGGGGACCGCCTCGAGGATGAACTGCCGCATGTAGAAGACGCCGAACGCGCTGACCAGGCCGGGCACGATGACCGCCAGCAGGGTGCCGTTCCAGCCGCCGTCGCCCGGCATCTTCCCCATCAGGATGTAGAGGGCCACCACGCCGAGCTGGTTGGGCACCGTCATGGTCAGGATCACCATGACCATCAGCGCGTGCCGCCCCCTGAACCGCAGCTTGGCGAAGGCGAACCCGGCCAGCGAGCAGAAGAACAACACCGAGGCGGTGACCACGGACGACACGATCACGCTGTTGCCGAGCGACTGGAGGAAGAAGACGTCCTGCATGGAGAAGACCTCCCGCAGGTTCGTCAGCAGCTGCCCGCCGGGCAGCACCTGCGGCGGGATCTTCGCCAGCGCCTCGTCGGTGCTGGTGGCGATGACGAACATCCAGTACAGGGGGAACGCCGAGACGGCGAGCACCCCGGCGAGCAGGAGGTACGTCCCGGCGCTGCCCGGCGTGTGCTGCGGCGCGCGGCCCAGCAGGGCGGCCCGGCGGCTCACCGGGCTCCCCCTTCGTTCGCGACTGCGGGGCTCGCAAGCTCACTCCTCGCACTCACCGGCCACCTCCCAGACGGCTCGTCAGCAGGGCGTTCACCGCGGCGACGACCAGGATGACCAGGAACAGCGCCCATGACATCGCGGCCGCGTACCCGAGGTTGAGGTCGCGCCAGCCGACCTTGTAGATGAGCTGGGCGATGGTCTGCCACTCACCGTCCGCGCCGCCGGTGGCCAGTGCCGGGTTGGAGTCGAAGAGCATCGGCTCGGTGAACAGTTGCAGCCCGCCGATGGTGGACAGCACCACGGTGAAGATGACCACCGGCCGGATCATCGGCACGGTGATCCGCCACAACTGACGCCACGGCCCGGCGCCGTCGACGGCGGCCGCCTCGTACACGTCGCGCGGGATGGACTGCATGGCCGCCAGGTAGAGCAGCGCGTTGTAACCGATCCACTTCCAGTTGACCATCGTGGCGATCGCGATCCAGGAGGACCACTTCGCCGCGCGCCAGTCGATCGGCTCGCCCGCACCGATGCCGAGCAGGGACAGCACCCAGTTGGCGACGCCGGTGTCGCGGGCGAAGACCACCGAGAAGATCAGCGTCGAGGCGGTGACCGGGGTGATGTACGGCAGCAGCACCCCGACCCGGAACCAGGTCTGCGCCCGCAGCCTGCGGTTGAGCAGGGAGGCCACGACCAGGGCGAACAGCAGCTGCGGCACGGTGGAGAGCAGGAAGATCCCGAACGTGTTGTAGAGGGCGTTCCAGAAGTCGCCGTCGCCGAGCAGCCGGTCGAAGTTGGTCAGCCCGGCCCAGCCGTCGCGGGTCGGGTCGTCCAGCCGCCAGTCGCGCAGGGCGACGACCGCGTTGAACGCGATCGGGAAGAGCCCGAAGACCGCGAACAGGATGAAGAACGGGGCGATCAGCAGGTACGGCGTGTACCGCGCGTCGAAGCGGTGCAGGCGGTCGCGCAGGGACCGGCGCCTGCCGGGTGGCGGCGCGGCCGGCCGGGCGGGGGCCGGTGCGGCCCGGATGGTGGACATCGGGGACCTCCAGGCGGGACGGCCGGCCGGGCGGGTGACGGGATCCGCCCGGCCGGGCGCGTACGGTCAGGACTTCGCGGCCTTCTCGGCTTCCTTGACCGCCTCGGTCCACGCCTGGTCGGGCTTGCCCTTCAGGTTGCCGGTGGCCAGGCGGTTGATGACGTTCTCCACCGCGACGCGGGTCGGGCCGTTCCTGCGACCCAGGTACTGCGGGGTCAGGTTCTCGGCCGTCCTGGCGAAGATCTGGCCGACCGGGGCGTTGCTGAAGAACGGGTTGGTGAAGTCCCGGATCGCCGGGTCCTGGTAGAGCGCCGGCTGCGAGGGCAGGTTGCCGACCTGCTTGAAGATCTCGATCTGCTGCTCCGGCTGGATCAGCCACTCCAGGAACCGGTACGCCTCGTCGACGTTCTTCCCCTGCTTGGGGATGGTGAGGAAGGAGCCACCCCAGTTGCCGCCGCCACCCGGGATCGCGGCGACGTCCCACTTTCCGCTGGTGCCGGGTGCGGTGTTCTTGATGTGGCCCTGCATCCACGCGGGGCAGGCCAGGACCGCGAAGTCGCCCTTGACGAAGCCGCTGTTCCACTCGGGCGAGAACGCGGCCAGGTTGGCCGACAGGTCGGCGCCGATCATCTTCGCGGCGACGTCGAAGGCGACCTTCGGGCCACCCTCCATCCGCAGGGTCTCGCTCTCGTCGTAGAAGCCGACCGGCTGCTGGCCGAGCACCGGGTTGAAGATGTTGGTGGCGGAGTCGATGAACTTCTTGCCGGTCTTCCCGGTGTACTGCTGCCCGACGGCGGTGAACCGGTCCCAGGTGGGCCAGAGGGCGGAGACCTGGTCGCGTTCGACGGGCAGGCCGGCCGCCGCGAACAGGTCGGTGCGGTAGCACATGGCGAGGCCGCCGACGTCGGTGCCGAGGCCGATCTGGGTCTTGCCGTCCGGCGTCAGGGTCTGCTTCCACTTCCAGGGCAGGTAGCGGCTCTCGTACTGGCCGGCGCCCTGGTCGAGCAGGTTGACGAACTTGTCGGCCTGACCCCGGAACTGGATCACGAAGCCCTCGTCGATGGCGGCGATGTCCGGCGCGCCCGACCCGGCGATGAGCTTCTTCTGGAGGTCCTCGTGCTGGGCGTTGTACTCGCCCGTGTTCAGGCTGATCTTCACGTTCGGGTTGGCGTCCTCGTACTTCGCCTTCAGCTCGTCGAGGCCGAAGTCACCCCAGAAATTGATCTTCAAGGTGACCTGGTCGCCGGACTCGCCGCCACCACCGCTGTTGCCACTGCACGCCGCCACCAGAGCCAGGCCCACCGCGCCGACCGCGGCTGTCCTGGCCCACCGGGTCAGGGATCGCGTCATCACATCCTCCACACCAAGCCGGAAACGCTCCCGCCATCGAGATACGCCTACTGAACCGGATAAGTGACGCCACCGTACGAGCACCCCGAGACGGTGTCAACGGTCGATGAACCGGGACACCCACGGGTAACCGTCACGGTGCGGTCGGAGCGCGGATGCGGGTGGTGGAAGCGGTACGGCGGGCACCCCGGCGGTTCCCTCGACGCGCGGCCCTGTCGTAGGCTGAACCGAGCAAGTGATCATCAGCCGCCGGCGGCGCGGCCAGCGGGAGGGAGCGCCGGTGAAGCGACCGACCATCGCCGACGTGGCACGACGCGCCGGCGTGTCGAAGGGAGCGGTCTCCTACGCGCTCAACGGCCAGCCCGGCGTCTCCGAAGCCACCCGCCAGCGCATCCTCGCCGTCGCGGCCGAGATCGGGTTCAGCCGCAGCAGCGCCGCGCGGGCGCTCTCCGGGTCCACCTCCGACGCCATCGGCCTGGCCCTGTGCCGGCCGGCCCGCACACTCGGCATCGAGCCGTTCTTCATGGAACTGATCAGCGGCGTCGAGGCGGAGCTCTCGGCACGCTCGTACGCGCTGACCCTCCAGATGGTCGCCGACCAGGACGCCGAGATCGCCGTCTACCGCCGCTGGTGGGGCGAACGCCGTGTCGACGGTGTCCTCGTGTGCGACCTGCGCACCGACGACCGGCGGGTGCCGGCCCTGGAGTCCCTGGGCCTGCCCGCCGTGGTGATCGGCGGCCCGGGCGGCACCGGCGGCCTCGCCAACGTCTGGTCCGACGACGCCGCGGCCCTGGTGGAGACCGTCGAGTACCTGGTCGCCCTCGGCCACCGCCGGATCGCCCGCGTCGGCGGCCTGCCCGAACTGCTGCACACCTCGATCCGCACCGACGCGTTCACCGGGGTGTGCCGGCGGCTCGGCCTCGCCGACGCGGTCACCGTGCCCTCCGACTACACCGGCGAGGAGGGCGCCCGCGCCACCCGCCGGCTGCTCAGCTCACCCGCCCGGCCCACGGCGGTCGTCTACGACAACGACGTGATGGCGATCGCCGGACTGTCGGTGGCACAGGAGATGGGTCTCGCCGTACCCGCCGACCTGTCCATCGTGGCCTGGGACGACTCGCCGCTGTGCCGGCTGGTGCACCCGCCGCTCACCGCACTCGGCCGGGACATCCCGGCGTACGGCGCGCACGCCGCACGGCAACTGCTGGCCGTGATCGGCGGGGCGGCCGTCGGCGGGCTCCAGGACGAGACGGCGCACCTGACCCCGCGCGGCAGCACCGCCCCGCCACCACGGAGCGCCTGAACCGATTCAGCCGACGCTCACCGGGACGCGAACGGAAACTCCTCGAAGTACGCCTCGACCCGCTCCGCCGTGGCCGGCCGGGCGAGCGCGAACCCCTGCCCGTACCGGCAGCCGGCCAGCCGGGCGGCCTCCACCTGGTCGTCCGCCTCCAGCTCCTCCACCACGATCTCCAGCCCGAGCCGCTCGCCGACACCGACCACCACGTCGAGCAGCGGGCGGTCGGCATTGCGGTCCACCAGCTGCGGACCGATCTTGAGCAGGTCGATCGGCAGCCGGCGGAGCTGGGCGAGGGAGGCGTGCTCGGCCCGGAAGTCGTCCAGCGCGGTGCGGACGCCCAGGGAACGCAGCCCCGCCAGCCGCGCCACCACCGTCGGCAGCTCCGCCGCCACCGCCGGCTCGGCCACCTCGACCACCAGGCGCTCCGGCGCCAGCCCGTACGCCTCCAGCACCGCCACCGTGCGGGGCACGAAGTCCGGGGCGGTCAGCTCGCGTACGCCCACGTTGACCGCCATCCACAGCTCCCGCCCGGTCCCCGTCCAGGAGGCCAGGTGCCGGCAGGCCCGGTCCAGCACCCAGCAGCCGAGCTCACCCATCACGTCGAGATCCTCCGCCACCGGCAGCAGCTCCGCCGGCAGCACCGTGCCGAGGACGGGGCTGCGCCAGCGCAGCAGCGCCTCCGCCCCCACCGGCTGCCGGTCGGCCAGCCCGAGCACCGGCTGGAACACCAGGTCCAACTCGCCCCGGGCGACCGCGCCGGGCAGCTCCCGCTCCAGGTCCAGGCGGCGGACCAGCTGCTCCTCCAGGTAGGCGTCGTACCACTCCACCCGGTCCCGGCCGAGCTGCACGGCCCGCCGGCGGGCCAGGTCCGCCTGACGCAGCACGTCCTGCGGGTCGGTCCCGCCCGTCTCCGCCAACCCGATGCTCACCTGCAACCGCAGCCCCGTGCCGGGCCCCGGGTACGGCTGGGTGAGCGCGGCCACCAGCCGGGTCCCCAGCGCGTACGCGAGCACCGGCCCGACCCCGGTCGTCACCGCGAACCCGGTCCCGGACACGTCGGCCACCAGGTCGTCCGGACCCAGCACGGCCCGGGTGCGCCGCGCCAGCTCGCCGGTCACCTCGGCACTGGTCAGGTGCTCGGCCGCCTCGACGGTGGGGGCGTGCAGCTC
>JAEYGD010000408.1 GCA_023402505.1 Actinomycetes bacterium | reverse complement strand
CGGTGGCGCCGTGCCGCGCGAACGCGGCGGCGGCGACGCCGACGGCGTCCGGTCCGAGCAGCGTGCGCCCGCCGACCGTACGGCGCTGGTGGTCGTCGAACGCCCGGGCGATCCGCGCGTCGAGGGGGTCGGCGGGGTCGAACTCGACCCGGCCGGCCACCGACAGCGCGAACAGGGTGGGCCGGCCGGCGCAGGCCCCGACGACCCGGTCGACCTCGTCGGCGGTGAGCATGTCCAGCAGCGCGGAGGCGGTGACCAGGGACGCACCGGTCAGGTCCGCGGCGGTGAGGCGGGTCAGGTCGCCGTGCCGGGTCTCGACGGTGACCGGGCTGCCGTCGGCGGCGGCCGTCGGCAGGTCGGTGGCCGCGCGCGCGAGCAGGCCGGTGTCCCCGTCGTGCAGCACCCAGTGCTGCGGGCCGGGCAGGCGGGGGGCGAGCCAGCGGCCCATCGAGCCGGTGCCGCTGCCGAGGTCGTGCACGACCAGCGGGCCGGCGCCGGCGAGGTGCGCGCGGACGCGGTCGACGAGGTCGGTGTCGCGGGCGGCCGCGTCGGCCGGTTCGCGCAGGGTGAGCCAGTCCGCGAATCCCGCGGGCAGGTCCAGGGCCGGGTCCACGGTCATGCTGCGGTCGCTCCTTCCAGCGCTGTCGCCAGCGCGGTGGTGGTGGTCGTCCAGTCGTGGAGGGAGTCCCGGCGGTCCCGGGCGGCCCGGCGCAGCCGTCCGCGCAGCGCGGGGTCGGTGAGCCAGCGCCGCAGCGCGCCGGCGAGCGCCGCCGGGTCGTCCGGGGGGACGAGCAGACCCGGTGGCGTGCCGTCCGGGGCCCGGCCGAGGGTGTCCGGCAGTCCGCCGGTCGCGGTGGCCAGCACCGGCACGCCGCGGGCGAGGGCCTCGGTGACGACCATGCCGTACGTCTCGACGCGGGACGCCAGCACCAGCAGGTCGGCGGTGGCGTACGCGGTGTCCAGCGCGGCGCCGGTGCGCGGCCCGGGCAGCCGCACCCGCCGGGTGAGCCCGAGGTCGGTGATCCGCTGCCGCAGCCGCTCGACGAACGCGGGGTCCCGGGTCAGCGATCCGGGGCAGTCGCACCCCCAGGGCAGGTCGGCGACCGCCGCGAGGGCGTCCACCAGGACGTCGTGGCCCTTGAGCGGGGTGACCGCGGCGACGCAGAGCAGCCGCCCACCGGTCGCCGAGCCGGTCGCCGGGGGCGCCGGGTCGACGCCGGGTGCGGCCACGCGCACCCGGCCGGCGGGCAGCGCGTACCGGTCGAGCAGCCACCGCCGGGTCCAGTCGCTGGTGGTGACCACGACGGCGGCGGCGTGCAGGGCGGCGCGCTCGGCCTCGTGGTCCAGCGGCAGGTGCACGAGCACGCCCAGGCGCAGCCGGCCGGCGTGCCGCGCGAGGATCTCCGGCACGGCGGAGCCGACCAGCCCGTCGAGCAGGACGACCGCCGCGTCGGGCACCGCGGCGAGCACCCGGGCGACGGCGGCGCGGTCGGCGGGTGCCGGGTGCGGCCAGGTGCCCGGCACCGGGTGTTCGTGGACCGACCAGCCGGCGGCGGCCAGACCGGCGAGGACCCGCCGGTCGTAGTGGTTGCCGCCGCTCGGCGTGGCCGGGTCGTCCACGTCGCCGGGGAGTACCGCGTGGACGGTGCGGGTCACAGCGACCGTTCGTAGCTGGCCCACGCGATGTGCGACTCGTGCAGCGTGACGGTGAGGCCGGTGAGGCCGGCGGCGCCCGCACCCAGGTCACCCGCCTCGATCCGCTCGGTGAGCCGGTCGGCCACGGTGCGGGCGAGCACCTCGGTGGTGGTGTTCACGCCGGCGAAGGCGGGCTCGTCGTCCAGGTTGCGGTAGGTCAGCTCGCCGAGGACCGCCCGCAGTTGCTCGGTGGCCAGGCCGATGTCGACGACGATGCCGTCGTCGTCCAGGTCGGGCCGGCGGAAGGTGGCGTCGACGACGAAGGTCGCGCCGTGCAGTCGCTGCGCCGGGCCGAACACCTCCCCCTGGAAACTGTGGGCGATCATCATGTGGTCACGGACGGTAACGCTGAACACGGTGTCACTCTCCGTCGTAGGTGATGAGGTGGCAGAGGGCCGGCAGCCGCCCGTCGGCGAGCCGGGGCAGCACGTCGGGCAGATCCGCGAACCGTGATTCCCCGGTGAGCAGTGCGTCGAACACCGGGTCGGCCAGCAGGTCCAGCGCCAGGGCGAGCCGGTCGGTGTAGCCGCGGCGGTCCCGGCGGGCCGGGGCGACGCGCCCGACCTGGCTGCTGCGCAGGGTGAGCCGGCCGGAGTGGAACTGCGCACCCAGCGGCAGCGTCACCTCGCGGTCGCCGTACCAGCTCAGCTCCAGCACGGTGCCCTCCGGGGCGACCAGCTCCAGGCAGCGGCGCAGGCCGGCGGAGGTGGCGCTGGCGTGCACCACCAGGTCCCGCCCGGCGTCCGCCTCGTCCGGCGCGGCGAAGTCGACGCCGAGGGCGCCGGCCAGCGCCGCGCGCCCCGGGTCGACGTCGACGAGTTGCACCCGCACACCGGGGAAGCGGGCCAGCAGGGCCGCGACGGCGGCACCGACCATGCCGGCGCCGACCACGGTGACCCGGTCGCCGACCAGGGGCGGCGCGTCCCAGAGCGCGTTCACCGCGGTCTCCACCGTGCCGGCGAGCACCGCGCGGGCCGCCGGCACCTCATCGGGTACGACCACCACGGACTCCGCCGGGACGACGTACGCGGTCTGGTGCGGGTGCAGGCAGAACACGGTCCGCCCGCGCAGGCGCTCCGGGCCCTGTTCGACCTCGCCCACGCTGAGGTAGCCGTACTTCACCGGGGCCGGGAAGTCGCCCTCCTGGAAGGGGGCGCGCATGGCCGCGTACTGGCCGGCGGGGACGCCGCCGGTGAACACGAGCGTCTCGGTGCCCCGGCTCACCCCGGAGAAGCGGGTACGGACGAGCACCTCGTCGGGGCCGGGAGCGGGCAGAGGCGCGGACCTGATCTCGCCCGTACCGGGCGTACGGAGCCAGAACGCGCGGGCCGTCGGGGTCACCGGCGACTCCTTTCTGCATCCGGAACGAACCGGAACGACGAATTATCCGTAGTTTTCGTCAGGAGTTGTCGATCATAGACACGGAGGCACGGTGACCACGGTTCGAAACGGTCCCCTGATCGGGCTGGTCGTCCAGATTGTCCTGCTGGCCGGGCTCGCCGGGACGGTCGGTCTCGGCCCCGCCGGCTGGCTCGCCGGCCTCGCGTACGGGCTGGTGGTGTGCCTGGCGCTCAGCCGGGGCCTGGACCGGGCGGGAGCGACCGCGCTGGGGCCCGCCGACCGGGTGACCCTCGGTCGGGCGCTGCTCGTCGGCGCGGTCACCGCGCTGGTCGCCGACGGGTTCGCCGGCGGTTCGGTGCCGGTCGGGCCGCTGACCGTCCTCGCCGCGGTGGCGCTGTCGCTGGACGCGGTGGACGGGTACGTGGCGCGGCGCACCGGCACGACGAGCGCGCTCGGCGCCCGGTTCGACATGGAGATCGACAGCGTCCTCGTCGCCGTGCTCAGCCTGCACGTGGCGCCGGCGGTCGGGATCTGGGTGCTGGCCCTGGGCGGCATGCGGTACGCGTTCGTCGCCGCCGGCTGGGCGCTGCCGTGGATGTGCCGGCCGCTGCCGCCGCGCTACTGGCGTAAGGTCGTCGCGGCCGCGCTCGGCGTGGTGCTGTTGGTGGTCGCGACGCGGCTGCTGCCGCCGGCGCTCGCGGTGGCGCTGCCGTTGGGTGCGCTGCTGCTGGTGCTGGAGTCGTTCGGCCGGGACGTGACCTGGCTGTGGCGGCACCGTTCCGCGCCGCCGGCCGGTGTGCCGCTTGCCGCGTCGGAGGCCGGTGTGCCGGTTGCCGCTGGCCCGGTGACCGGCGTGTCGGTGACCGGCGGGCCCGGACCGGGCGTGCCGTGGCGTCGGGACCACCCGGTCCCCCGTGAACTCGTCGCCGCCCACGACTGACCGAGGAGCACCACGTGCAGAGCGACACCACTGGCCGGGAGGGCGACACCACCCGCCAGGAGAGCGACGCCGGCAGCCGGCAGAGTGACACCGCCGGCCGGCCGAGCGACGTGCCCGGCCAGTCGACCGGGTCCACCGGTTCCACCGCGGAGCCGGGCTCGGGGCGTACCCCGGCCGGGCCGGACCGGCCGCGGTGGCGGCGGGTGGCGTGGTGGGCGACCACCGCGGTGGCCGTGCTGCTGGTGCTGGTCGGGCTGGGCGCGCCGGCCGGAGTCGGGAATCTCACACCCGCCGCGCTGGTCCGGATCCCGCTGGAGGGGCTGCTGCTGGCGGCGGTCCTGCTCGCCCTGCCCACGCGGGCCCGCCGTCCGGTGGCGGTACTGGCCGGAGCGGTGCTCGGGCTGCTGGTGATCCTCAAGGCGGCCGACCTGGGCTTCGGCACGACGCTCGGCCGCCCGTTCGACCTGGTCCTGGACTGGGCGCTGCTCGACGAGACGTTCAACTTCGTCGCCGGTTCCGTCGGGCGGGCCGGCGCCGTCGCCGCGTCCGTCGGCGCGGCCCTGCTGGCCGTCGGGCTGGTCGCCGGGCTGGCCTGGGCGGTCCTGCGGCTGAGCCGGCTGCTGGCCCGGCACCCGGACCGGTCCCGGCGGGCGCTCGCGGCGCTGGTGGTGCTGTGGCTGGTCACCGCCGCGACCGGCGCGCGGATCGTGCCCGGCGTGCCGGTCGCCGCCACCGCCGCGACCACCCTGGTCGGGGCGCACGCCACGCAGGTGCAGGAACGCCTGCGCGACCGCACGGTGTTCGCCGGCGAGGTCGACTCCGACCCGTACCGGGCCGCGCCCGCCGACCGGTTGCTGACCGCGCTGCGCGGTAAGGACGTCCTGGTCGCCTTCGTGGAGAGCTACGGGCGCGACGCCGTGCAGGAACCGGAGTTCGCCAACGTCGGGCTGGTGCTCGACGAGGGCCAGCGCAAGCTCTCCGCGGCCGGGTTCGGCACCCGGAGCGCCTTCCTCACCTCCCCCACCACCGGCGGTGGCAGCTGGCTGGCCCACGCCACGCTGCTGTCCGGCCTGTGGATCGACAACGACCAGCGGCACCGCGCGTTGCTGGCCAGCGACCGGACCACCCTCGGCGACGCCTTCCGGCGGGCCGGCTGGCGGACCGTGGGCGTCATGCCGGCGGCCAACCAGCCGTGGCCGGAGGGGTCGTTCTACGGTTACGAGACGTTCTACGACGAGTACAGCCTCGGCTACCGGGGCCCCCGGTTCAGCTTCGCGCCAATGCCCGACCAGTACACGCTCTCGGTCTTCCACCGCAAGGAGCTGGCCGGCACCGACCGGCGACCGGTGATGGCCGAGCTGGCCCTGATCTCCAGCCACTCCCCCTGGACGCACATCCCGAAGCTGGTCGAGTGGGACGACCTCGGCGACGGCCGGATGTTCCACGGCGCGGTCGAGCGCAGCTCGTCGAAGCAGCCCCGCACCGGTTACCGCCGCTCGATCGAGTACACGCTCGGCGCCCTCGTCTCGTACGTGCAGCGGTACGGCGACGACAACCTGGTGCTGGTCGTGGTCGGCGACCACCAGCCGGCGCCCGTCGTGACCGGACCGGACGCCAGCCGGGACGTGCCGATCAGCGTCGTCGCGCGGGACCCGGCCGTGCTCGACCGGATCTCCGGATGGGGTTGGCCGGCCGGGCTGCGGCCCGCCCCGGACGCTCCGGTGTGGCGGATGGACACCTTCCGGGACCGGTTCCTGGCCACCTTCTCCCCCACCCTCGAACCACCGCGGCCGGTGGCCGGCCCGCCGCGCTGACGCCGCACGCCGCGTCCGCCGCGCCGCAACCGGTCACCGTCGTGCCGGGCCCGGTGC
>JAEYGD010000406.1 GCA_023402505.1 Actinomycetes bacterium | reverse complement strand
CACCCGGCTGGCCCGGGCCCCCGGCGAGCACGGCGAGCAGCCCGACGGCGAGCGGGACGGCCGCACCGCCGAGGGCGGTGACCCGGGTGGCGTCCGCCGACCAGGCGCCGCCGCGCCGCCGCGCCCCGTCGGCGATCGCCTCGACGACGTCGTCGTACTCCAGTTCGGGCCACTCGGCGCGGGCCGGAACCAGGTGCAGCACCTCGCCGTCGCGGACCCCCTGCGGCAGCAGGGCCTGCGCGGTGGCGAGCGGCGCGCCGTCGCCGCGCCGCAGCAGCCAGCCGCCGTGCCGCTCGCCGTCGTCGGCGAGCCCTTCACCGGCGTGGCGCAGCACCTCGGGCAGCAGTTCGGCCAGGGGGACCTGCTCCGGCAGGGCCACGTCCAGCCGCCGGCGCGGCGCGTTGATGGTGACCCGGGCCAACCCGATTGTCATCGGCTGATCTCCATATCGAGCGGGGTCGGTGGCTGCGCGGACGACAGGACTTTACCTACCATGAGCCAGGCTCGGATCACGGAGCGCAGTCGGGAGGGGTCCAGTGTCCACTGTCGTCATCCGGCGACCACCCCGGCGCCCGGCGCCGGAGATCCCGACGGGCGAGTTGCCGGTGGAGGCTCCGCCCGAGATCCCCCCGGTCACCGGCGGTCGCTGGCAGCAGCTGCTCATGGTGCTGCCGATGCTCGGCGGCACGGTCGCGATGGCGATGATGTTCGGCCGCGGCGGGGGCGCGTACTCCTACGTGGTCGGCGGCATGTTCGGGCTGTCGTCGCTGGCCATGCTGGTGACCTCGTGGGGCAGCGCCTCGGGCACCCCGAAGAAGTCGGAGATGATGGCCGCCCGCCGGGAGTACCTGCGGCACCTGAAGGGGCTGCGCCGCCGGGTCCGGGAGACCGCCGGGCGGCAGCGGGCCGGCCTCTACTACCGCCACCCCGACCCGGGCCGGCTCTGGTCCACCGTCGACAGCCACCGCGTCTGGGAACGCCGGCCCGGCGACCCCGACTTCGCGGTGGTCCGCGTGGCCGTCGGGCCGCAGACCCTGGCCACCCCGCTGGCCCCGCCGGTCACCCGGCCGCTCGACGAGCTGGAGCCGATGACCGCAGGGGCGCTGCGGCGCTTCCTGGACGCGTACTCGGTCGTGCCCGACCTGCCGGTGGCGCTCTCGCTGCGCAGCTTCGCCCGCGTCCACGTACGGGACACCGCCGCCGGGCCCGGCGGCCGGCCCCTCGCCGCTCAGGCGCTGGCCCGGGCGATGCTCACCCAGCTCGCCGTCTTCCACGCCCCCGACGAGCTGCTGATCGCGGTCTGCGCCGGCCCGGAGCGGCGGGCCGACTGGGAATGGGTGAAGTGGCTCCCGCACGTCCACCACCCCACCCGCGTCGACGCCCTCGGTCCGGTCCGGCTGGTCACCAGCTCGGCGACCGAACTGGAGGCGCTCCTCGACGACGTGCTGGCCACCCGGTCCCGGTTCAGCCCGACCGGGCCGGCCACCGACGGCCCGCACGTGGTCGTGGTGCTCGACGGCGGCGACCTGACCGGCGCGGCGGACCTGACCGGGGAGAGCGGTATCGACGCCGTCACCGTCATCGACCTCGACACGCCGCCACCCCGGCTGCTCGACCGGTACGCGCTGCTGCTGGAGCTGCGCGCGGGCCGGCTGCACTCGCACTCCGTCGAGGGGCACGCCGAGGTCGGCACCGCCGACCGGCTCGACGCGGCGGACGCCGAGGCGGTGGCCCGCCGGCTGGCGCCGCTGCGGCTGGCCACGGCGGTGCCCGGCGGCGACGCCGCGCCGGGAGCCGAGCTGGGGCTGCTGGAGCTGCTCGGTCTCGGCGACCCGGAGAGCTTCACCGCCGAGCAGGGCTGGGCACCGCGCGCGCCACGGGACCGGCTGCGGGTGCCGATCGGGGTCGGCACCGACGGCGGCGCGATCGAGCTGGACCTGAAGGAGTCGGCGCAGGACGGGATGGGCCCGCACGGCCTGCTCATCGGCGCCACCGGCTCGGGCAAGTCCGAGCTGCTCCGCACGCTGGTGCTCGGCCTGGCCGCCACCCACAGCTCGGAGCAGCTCAACTTCGTGCTCGTCGACTTCAAGGGCGGCGCCACCTTCGCCTCGCTCGACCGGTTGCCGCACACCGCGGCGGTCATCACCAACCTGGCCGACGCGCTCCCGCTGGTCGACCGGATGGTCGACGCGATCAACGGCGAGCTGGTCCGCCGGCAGGAACTGCTGCGCCGCGCCGGGAACTTCGCCGGCGTACGCGACTACGAGCGGGCCCGCGCTGCCGGCACGCCGCTCGCACCGCTGCCGTCGCTGCTGCTCGTGTGCGACGAGTTCTCCGAGCTGCTGTCGGCCAAGCCGGACTTCATCGACCTGTTCGTGCAGATCGGCCGGTTGGGCCGGTCCCTCGGCGTGCACCTGCTGCTGGCGTCGCAGCGCCTGGAGGAGGGCCGGCTGCGCGGTCTGGACACCCACCTGTCGTACCGGATCGGGTTGCGGACCTTCTCGGCGCTGGAGTCCCGGACGGTGCTCGGGGTGCCCGACGCCCACGAGCTGCCCCGCTCGCCCGGGCACGGGTACCTGCGCTCCGGCACCGATCCGCTGGTCCGCTTCAAGGCGGCGTACGTCTCCGGCGCGGTCCGCCGACGTGGCACGGCGCCCGGCGGCGACGCGCCCGGTACGCCCCGCGTCCTCACGTTCACCTCGCACCTGGTGCCCGTCCCGGAGCCGGCCGGCCCGCGGGCCCTGCCGGCGGCCGAGGAGGAGGGCGGCGCCACCCTGCTGGACCTGCTGGTCGGCCGCCTCGCCGGGCAGGGCCCGCCGGCGCACCAGGTCTGGTTGCCGCCGCTCGGCGACCCGCCGGTGCTGGACGAACTGCTCGGCCCGGCCGCCGTCGACCCGGTCCGGGGCCTCACCGTCGGTAACCCGGAGCTGCACGGCGCCCTCCAGGTGCCGGTGGCCACCGTGGACAAACCCTTCGAGCAGCGGCGGGACCTGCTGTGGCTCGCCCTGGACGGCGCGGCCGGGCACGTCGCGGTCGTCGGCGCGCCGCAGAGCGGCAAGTCGACCGCCCTGCGCACGCTGGTCTGCGCCCTGGCCCTCACCCACACGCCGGCCGAGGTGCAGGTCTACTGCCTCGACTTCGGCGGCGGCGGCCTGGCCGCGCTGCGCGAGCTGCCCCACGTCGGCGGGGTGGCCGGCCGCGCCGACCCGACGGCCGTCCGGCGGACCGTCGGCGAGGTCACCGCGCTGCTGGCCGACCGGGAGCGCCGCTTCGCCGACCTCGGGGTGGAGTCGATGGCCGCCTGGCGGCGACGGCGGGCCGCCCTGGCCGGCACCGACCAGCCGGCCGCCGACCCGTTCGGCGACGTGTTCCTGGTGGTCGACGGCTGGGCCACGCTGCGGGGCGAGTACGACGACCTGGAACCGTCGATCACCGACCTGGCGACCCGGGGACTGTCGTACGGGGTGCACGTGGTCGCGACCGCCGTGCGCTGGCTGGATTTCCGGCCGGTGATCCGGGACCTCTTCGGCTCGCGGCTGGAACTGCGCCTCGGCGACCCGGCGGATTCACTGGTCGCCCGCCGGGCGGCGGTGAACGTGCCGGAGAAGACACCCGGCCGGGGAGTCACCGCCGAGAGCCTGCACTTTCTCACCGCCCTGCCGCAGCTCACCTCCGGCACCGGCACCGTCGACCTGGTCGGGCGGATCGCCGCCGCGTGGCGCGGCCCCGTCGCCCCGCCGGTACGGCTGCTGCCGCCGGTGCTGCCGTACGCCGACCTGGACCTCACGGCGGCTACCGGGCTGCGGATCCCGGTCGGCGTCGCGGAGGCGGACCTGCGGCAGGTGGCGCTGGACTTCGCGATCGAACCGCACTTCGTGGTGTTCGGTGACGCCGAGTGCGGCAAGTCGTCGTTCCTCCGGGCCCTGGCCACCTCGGTGATGGCCCGGTTCACGCCGGAGCAGGCGCGGGTCATCCTGGTGGACTACCGGCGCAGCCTGGTGGATCTCACCGGGGCGGCACACGTCATCGGCTACGGCACGGCCGCGCCGCACACCACCGACCTGATCGAGTCGGCCGCCGGTTACCTCCAGGCGCGGGCCCCCGGCCCGGAGGTGACCCCGGCCCAGCTGCGGGAGCGGTCCTGGTGGACCGGGCCGGAGTTGTTCGTGCTGGTCGACGACTACGACCTGGTGGCGAGCGGCCCGGCGAACCCGTTACGGGCACTGGAGGAGCACCTGCCGCACGCGCGGGACGTGGGGTTGCACCTGGTGCTCGCCCGCCGCACCGGCGGCGCCGGCCGGGCCCAGTACGAGCCGATCGCCCAACGGTTGCGCGAGCTGTCGACGGCGGGGCTGGTGATGACGGGCAGCCCGGACGAGGGCGCGCTGGTGGGTTCCGTGCGTCCCGGGCCGCTGCCTCCCGGGCGCGGGCGGCTGGTCACCCGGCGGGAGGGCGTACGCCTGGTGCAGCTCGCCCATCTGCCACCGCCGTGACCGGTGTCCCCGGAACGCCCCGGAGCGGGCCCCGGAACCGGTAATCTCCCATCGTTGTGTTCGCGTCGACGTGAATGGCCGGGGATGTGACCAGGGTGCGGCGAAGCGGCGTCTGCGCCGCGCGGCGGGGCGCCGGCCGGGCGTTGCTCGGGCTCGCGGCCGTTGTCGCGGCCGTCGCCGTGCCTGTCGCGCCGGCCGCCGCCGAGGCGTCCCCCACCGGGCAGGTCGCCCGGTCCGTGCCGGGGGCCGGCGGTGCGCTTCCGGTCCGCACCCCGGACCGGACCGAACGCCCCGACCAGATCCGCGACGAGCAGTGGCAGCTCGACCGGCTGCGGGCCAGCACGGCGTGGCGCACCTCGACCGGTTCCGGTGTGGTCGTGGCGGTCATCGACTCCGGTGTGGACGGCACGCACCCGGATCTGACCGGCCGGGTGCTGCCCGGCCTGGACCTGGTGTCGCCCGGCGGGGCCGGCGAGCCGGACCCGGTGGGGCACGGCACCACGGTGGCCGGGCTGATCGCCGGCCGCAACGACGACAGCCACGGTGTGGTCGGCCTCGCCCCGGACGCCCGGATCCTGCCGGTCCGGGTGCTCGACGCGGACAACCGCTACGACGACGCCATGATCGTCGCGAAGGGCGTGCGCTGGGCCGTCGACAACGGCGCCCGGGTGATCAACCTGTCGCTCGGCGGGAGCAGCGACAGCCCGGCGCTGGCCGCCGCGCTGGACTACGCGTTCGCCCGGGACGTGGTGGTCGTCGCCTGCACCGGAAACGTGGCCACCTCGACCAACAGCAAGGTGTGGTACCCGGCGCGGGAACCGGGTGTGCTCGCGGTGTCCGGCCTGGACCGGGACAGCGAGAACCTGTGGTCCGGGGCGATCACCGGCCGCCAGACGGTGCTGACCGCACCCGCGACCGGGCTGGTCGGCGCCCGCCCGCCGCAGGGGTACTGGCGGGTGCAGGGCACCAGCTTCGCCGCGCCCCTGGTCACGGCCACCGCCGCGCTGGTCCGGGCCCGGTACCCGCGGATGTCCGCCGGCGACGTGGTCAACCGGCTGCTGGCCACCGCCCGCGACATCGGCCCCACCGGCCGGGACGACCGCTTCGGGTACGGGCTGGTCGACCCGGTGGCGGCGCTGACCGCCGACGTGGAGCAGGTCGGGCACAACCCGCTGGACGACCAGTCGTCACCCGGTGTGGTCGGGTTCGGCCCGGCGCCCGGTACGGCCGACGGGGCCGTCGACCGCGAGGCGCTCGGTCTCGACCCGCCCCAGCGGCAGACCCGGTGGTCGGCGCAGCCGGCCGGCGCGGAGCACGACTCCACGTCGGAGCGGCTGTGGACCGGCGTGGCGCTCACCGTCGCACTACTCACCGGCACCGCACTGGTGGTACGCCGGTTCCGTCAACCCGGTCGCTGACCGTCGCCCGCCGACGGGACTGACGGGGTGACGTTCCGGGTAGACTGACGGAGTTCCGGGTAGAACGGACCCCATGACCGCGCCCGGCTCCCGTACCCTCGGCTCGCCGTCACGGCCGTCGTGGCGCGACCGCCGCCTGCACCCCGAGCACGCGCGAGGTCTGCGGCTGACCCTCGCGGCCGTGGCCGCGTTCCTGGTGCTGGTGCCGTTCACGCTGCTCGCGCTGCTCGTGCTGTCGTCCTGGCCGCCGCTGCGGCGGCTGGACCTGGCGGTGACCGACACGCTCGTCGGTCACGGCCTGGAGAACCCGTCGTGGGTGCGGGTCCTGAACGTCTGGACCGACGTGTTCGGGCCGATGCCGCTGCGGGTCGCCGCGCTGGTGCTGGTGGTCTGGCTGGCCCAACACGGAGCGCGGCAGCTCGCCGTGTGGGTCGCCACCACCATGATCGTCGGCGGGCTGCTGGGGCCGCTGCTCAAGTTGCTCTTCGGGCGTTCCCGGCCGGATCTTCCGGAGCCGCTGGCGGAGGCGGTCGGACTGGCGTTCCCGTCCGGGCACGCGCTGAACGCGGCGCTGGCCGCCGGGGTGCTGCTGGTCGTCTTCCTGCCCAGGGCGGACCGGCCCGGCGGGCGGTACGCGATCTGGGCCGGCGCGCTCCTGCTCGCCCTCGGGACCGGTTTCAGCCGGGTCGCGCTCGGCGTGCATTGGACCAGCGACGTGGTGGCCGGATGGCTGCTGGGCGTCGCCGTCGTGGCCGCGACGGCCGCCGCGTTCACGGTCTGGCGGGCCACCCC
>JAEYGD010000032.1 GCA_023402505.1 Actinomycetes bacterium | reverse complement strand
GCCGGAGCCGGTCGCGGCCGGTGGCGGATCCGGGGCTGCCGGGCCCGCGTCCGGGGCTGCCGAGTCGGGCGCCGGGACTGCCGGTTCGGGCGCCGGGACTGTCGGATCGGCGGGCGAGTCCGGCTCCCGACCGGCCCCGTCGGCGGCCCTGGTCGACGGCACCGACCAGTTCGAGGTGCTGCGGTTGCCGAAGAGCCGCAGGTCACCGCTTCCTCCGGCGGAGTAGCCGACCGCGCACGGACGCCCCCGACCCCGGTCGGGGGCGTCCGCGCTGTGACGAACTGCCTTCCCGTGCTGTCCGCGCAGCGACGGAAGGGGCAGCGCCGGCTGGATAGGGTGCGGTCGTGCCGTCGATCCTCTCGGTCCTGCGCCGCAACCGGAACTTCCGCAACCTCTTCCTGGCGGAGCTGGTGGTCTTCGGCGCCGACTGGTTCGTCATGGTGCCGCTGCTGGTGCTCCTGCCGTCGCTGACCGGCAGCGGCGTGTGGGGTGCGCTGGTCCTCGCCGTCGACACCGGCATCGTGGCGCTGCTGCTTCCGTACACCGGGACGGTGGCCGACCGGTTCGACCGCCGCAAGATCATGATTTGCTCGAACATCGCCGCCCTGGTCGGCGTGCTGCTGCTACTCGGCGTGCGCAGCGCCGGCACCGCCTGGCTGGCGATGGTCGGCATCGGCGTGGTGGCGGTTGCCAAGGCCTTCTACTCGCCCGCGGCGCAGGCGGCCCTGCCGAACGTGCTCGACCCGGACGAACTGGCCGCCGGCAACGCCGTGGCCGGCTCGGCGTGGGGCACGATGACGATCGTCGGGGCGTCCCTCGGCGGAGTGCTGAGCAGCGCCGCCGGCCCGTACGTCTGCTTCTGGGTGGCGGCCGGCGGCCTGGTCCTGGCCGCGGCCGTGGCGGGGCTGATCCGCCGGCCGCTGCAGGCCCCCCGCGACCGGGACCGGCCGGCGCAGCAGACCTGGGTGGCTGTCCGGGAGGCGCTCGGCTACATCGGGCACCGGCCGCGCGTGCTGGCGCTGGTGACGGTCAAGTCGGCGGTCGGGCTCGGCAACGGGGTGCTCACCGTGTTCCCGCTGCTGGCCGGCCTCTACGGCGCGGGTCCCATCGGTGCCGGCCTGCTCTTCGCGGTCCGTGGGGCGGGGGCGCTGGTCGGGCCGATCCTGATGCGGCGGGTGCTCGGCAACCGGGCCTGGTTGCTTCCCGGCCTGGCGCTGTCCATGTCGCTGTACGGGCTGGCCTACCTCGGCACCTCGGTGGTCACCTGGTTCCCGCTGGTCCTCGCCCTGGTGTTCGTGGCGCACTTCGCGGGCGGCAGCAACTGGGTGATGTCGAACTTCGCCCTCCAGGGCGAGGTCCCGGACCGGTTGCGGGGCCGCGTGTTCGCCACCGACATGATGCTGGCGACGCTGGCCATCTCGGTGAGCCAGCTGGTGGTGGCGTCCGTGGTGGACGTCGTCGACGAGCGGGTGGTGCTGGCCGGCTGCGGACTGGTCACCCTGGTGTACGCGGTGGGCTGGCGGATCGCCACCCGCCGCCTCTCGTTGACCGACCCCGTTGCCGAGCCGGAGACGGTTGCCCACTGACGGCCGGGCCCGGTGCAGGCCGGGCGCGCGGGACGCTCCGGGCAGGAGGCCCCGCCGGGCCTGCGGTCTCGGGTCGCCGGCCGGCGTGAGCCCCGACAGCCGCCGCAGGCGGGAACGGCCAGAGCCGGCTCCTGCTGTACGCGCGCGGCACTCCGGGGAGGCACCAGAGTCGGCTGAGAGCGGTATTCCTGACCGGCATAAACATGTCGGTCAGGAAGACCGGTCGTCGTCGGTATTCGGTCCGGCGCCGGCCGGCAGCGCAGGCCCGGCCCGGACTCCGGCTCCGCCGGCAGGCAGGCCGGCCGCGGTCCCAGGGTGCGGGCAGGGATCCGGAACGTCGGTGGGCGGCCATAGCATGAGCGCGTGCCGACGACATTCACACCCGAGCCGGCGCGGGTGCGGGTTCCCGCGACCAGCGCGAACCTGGGGCCGGGCTTCGACGCTCTGGGGCTCGCGCTGGCTCTGCACGACGACGTCGCCGCCGAGGTCACCCAGGGTGGTGTCACGGTGAGCGTCACCGGGGAGGGCGCCGGCGACCTGCCCGGTGACGAGCGGCACCTGGTGGTGAGCGCGATGCGGGTGGCCTTCGACGAGCTGGGCGCGCAGCCGCCGGGTCTGGTGGTGGAGTGCGTCAACCGCATCCCCCAGGCGCGCGGTCTCGGTTCGTCGTCGGCGGCGATCGTCGCGGGTGTGCTGCTGGCCCGGGCTCTCGTCGTCGACGGGGAGGCGCGGCTGGACGACGCGGCCGTGCTCCGGCTCGCCGCGCGCATCGAGGGCCATCCGGACAACGTGGCGCCCTGCCTGCTCGGTGGGTTCACGGTCGCGTGGACCGAGCCCGGCGGGGCCCGGGCGGTGACCCTGCCGGTCGCCGGCGGTGTCCGGCCGACCGTCTTCGTGCCGGCCGAGCGGGGCCTCACCGCGACGGCGCGGGCGGCGCTGCCGGCCACCGTGCCGCACGGGGACGCGGCGCTGACC
>JAEYGD010000404.1 GCA_023402505.1 Actinomycetes bacterium | reverse complement strand
CCACCTGCCCGGCGGCGGCGGCGCGGTCGTCGGTGAGGGCCACCGCGTCGGCGGCGGCCCGCAGCTGCTGGCAGAGCGCGTCGACGGAGGTGCGGACGGCGGCGGCGGCCACCGCGAGCCGCTCGGTGGAGCGGCTGCGGTCGACGGCGCCCACGGCCGAACCCACGACGAACGCTCCGACCAGGACCGGGCCGAGCACCACCGTCAGGAAGGCTGCGGTCAGGCGCCCCCGTAGTGTCACTCGGTCCCCCCGGAACTTCGCCGGCCGATGCTTGCGATGCTGACACAGAGCCACCCCGGGATGAGCTTTGCGTCAGGAGTGTTGCGTGCCGGAATTTTCTGATGGAGCGGAAGTGACCCCTGACGCGAAGCGGGACGCGCGCGCCGCGCTGCTCGCCCGCCGCCGGTCGCTGACCGCCCGGCAGCGCGCCGACGCCGCCGGGCGCGTCCAGGCCGCGCTGGTGGTCCTGGTACGCCGGCTGCGCCCGCGCCGGATGACGGCGTACGTGCCGGTGGCCTCCGAGCCCGGCGGCCCGGACCTGCCGGCGGTGTTGCACGCGGCGCTGCCGGAGGGCGCCGAGCTGCTGTTGCCGGTGCTCCGGGACGACCTGGACCTGGACTGGGCGCCGTGGACCGGCCCGGCGGGTCTGGTGGCCGCCGGTCGCGGGATGCGGGAGCCGGCAGCCCCCCGCCGGGGTGTGACCGCCGTCGCCGACGCCGGGCTGGTGGTGGTGCCGGCGCTGGCGGTGGACCGCCGGGGCGTGCGGCTGGGCCGGGGCGGCGGCTCGTACGACCGGGCGCTCGCCCGGGTGCCGGCGACGGCGTTGACCGTCGTGCCGCTGCACGACGGTGAGCTGGTGGAGGCGCTGCCCGCCGAGCCGCACGACCGCAGGGTCCGCGCCGTGGTCACCCCGTCCGGGGGCCTGCGTACGCTGGATGCCGCCGCACCGGCCTGACGGCGGCCGGGAAGTGTCGCGCCCCACACTTCCGCTGGACGAATCCGGGGGCGATGCCGCACCATTGGCACTCGAAGACGTCGAGTGCCAACCGGCCGAGCCAGATCCGGAGGAGAACGTGCCCACGTACCAGTACGCCTGCACCGCGTGCGGCCACCAGCTCGAGGCGGTGCAGTCTTTCTCGGACGAGCCGCTGACCGAGTGCCCGGCGTGTGCGGGGCGGCTGCGGAAGCTGTTCAACTCCGTCGGGATCGTGTTCAAGGGCTCGGGCTTCTACCGCACCGACTCCCGCTCCTCCGGCTCCGACAACGGCACCGGCAACGGGGCCAGCAAGCCCGCCGCCTCCAACGGCGACTCCGGTTCGTCGAGCACCCCGTCGACCTCGTCGACCTCGTCGGGCGGTTCGTCGGATGCGTCGTCCGGCGGCACCTCCGCGGCCAAGACCCCGGCCGCCAGCGGCACCACCTCCTGACCGGTCACCGTCAGGGCAGCGCTCCGGCCGGCACCACCCTCCCGGTTCCGGCCGGTCCGGCCTGCTCGGCGGCGATCCGCAGCGCCTCCACCAGCCTGCGGTACAGGTCGTCCTCGGCCAGCAGTTCCGCGTGACTGCCCTGGGCCCGTACGCGCCCGTCCTCCAGGACGACGATCCGGTCCGCGTCGAGGACGGTGGACAGCCGGTGGGCGATCGTCACGACCGCGCCGACCGCCGCCCGCTGCCGGACGCACTCCTGCACGGCCGCCTCGGTCAGGCCGTCGACCTGCGCGGTCGCCTCGTCCAGCAGCAGCACCTCCGGGGTCCGCAGCATCGCCCGGGCCAGCGCGACCCGCTGCCGCTGCCCGCCGGACAGGTCGGTGGACGACAGGGCGGTGTCGAGCCCGTCCGGCAGGGAGTCCACCTTCTCGTCCAGCCGTACCGCGCGCAGCACCTCGCGGATCTCCTCCTCGCCGGCATCCGGGTGGCTGAACCGGAGGTTGTCGCGGATCGTGCCGGGCACCACCGGGGTCTCCTGCTCGACGTACGCCAGGCGCGCCCGCACCTCCTCGTGCGTGTACGCCGCGTAGGGCCGGCCGTCGAGCAGCAGCTGCCCCTGTTCCGGTTCGAGGAAACGCAGGACGAGCGAGAAGAGCGTGGTCTTGCCGGCGCCGGACGGGCCGACGATGGCGGTGTGGCCCCGGCGCGGGATCGTCAGGTCGATCCCCCGCACGGCGGGGGGAGCGTCCGGCCCGTACCGGGCGGTGACGTTCCGGAAGACCAGCACCGGCTCGGCCGGGTCGGGCCGCGGGGGCTCGGCGGTCACCGCCGCCGGGGTGGACGGCTTAGGCTCGCCGGTCCCCGCCGGGGCGGACGGCTCCACGTCGATGCCCTCCAGCTCGCGGATCCGGCCGGCGGCGGCGATGCCCGCCTGCAGGGCGGTGGTGTTCTGGGTCAGCTCGGTGATCGGACCCATCAGCTGGAACGCGTACAGCAGGAAGGCGATCAGGCTGGAGATCTCCAGCAGGTCGCGCTGGGCCCGCCAGGCGCCGACGCCGAGGATCACGATGACGGCCAACTGGATGCCCGTCCACGCGATCGTCCAGACCGTGGCGGTCACCCGCGCCGACCGTACGCTGTGCGTCGCCGCGTCCCGCGCGTCGGCGACGAGCCGGTCACCCAACCGGGCCTCGGCGCGGCTGGCCTTGACCGTCCGGATCGCCCGCAGCGCCCCTTCGAGTGCCCCGCCGAGCCGCCCGACCGACTCCTGCGCCGCGGCCTCGGCCTTCGCGATGGCGGGCATGAGGGCACCCATGACCGCTCCGACGACGAGGACGGCGGCGATCGTGCAGCCCAGCAGGAACAGGTCCAGCACGCCCATCAGCACGAGCGTGCCGACCAGGGCGATGCTGCTGTTGACCAGGCCGACGATGCTGCCGGACGCCTCCCGCAGCAGCACGGTGTCGGAGGTGACCCGGGTGACCAGCTCGCCGCTCGGCCGGCCCTGCAGGTCACCCACCCGGGCCCGCAGGTAGCGGCGGATGATCGCGTTGCGCGCGTCGAACACGATGTGCTCCGCCAGCGTGCCGAGCAGCCGCCACTGCCACAGCCCGATCGCCGCGCCGACGACGACGAGCGCCACGAGCGCCCCGATGGGCCGGGCCATCGACTGGCCGGAGCCGAGTGAGTCCAGCACCCACTTGGTCACCATCGGGGTCGCGAGGCCGGCCGCGTTGGCGGCGAGACCGAGCACGAGGCCGAGGAGCATGGTGCGCCGGTGCGGTACGAGGAACGACGTGAGCGTACGCAGCCGGGGCAGGGTGTCGGTGCGGCGGGACTCCATGGAGCGAGTGGAACACTACTGTTCCATTTCAGTCAAGCGATATTCCGATTCGGCTCCTGCGGTATCCTCCCCGCGTGACTGACGCGCAGGTGTCCGGCAGCCGCGCCCGCACCCGGCAGGCCATCCTCGACGCCGCGATCGAGGTCCTCGGCCGCAACCCGGCCGCCTCGCTCGGCGACATCGCGGCGGCGGCCTCGGTGGGCCGCACCACCCTGCACCGGTACTTCGCGGAGCGCTCCGACCTGCTGGCCGCCGTGGGCACCGAGGCGGTCGCCCGCCTCGACCGCGCGACCGCCCGGGCCCGCATCACCGAGGGGACGGGCGGCTCGGCGCTGCGCCGCCTGTGCCAGGAGTACTTCGACCTCGGCGACCTGCTCTCCCTCCTGTTCGGCGAGTCGCAACTGCCCGCCGAGACGGCGTGGGACGGGCCGAACGGGTGCGACCCGGCGTTCGCCGCGATGGTCGAACGCGGGCACCACGACGGCACCATCGACCCCGAACTGCCGGCCGACTGGTTGCAGAGCCTCATCTGGTCGCAGCTGTACGCCGGGTGGGCGTACCAGGCACAGACCGGCGTCTCCCGGCACGAGGTGCTGCGCCTCGTCCTGCGTACGGTCGACGGCGCGATCGCGGTGAAGCCGACCTGAGCGCCGGGTCAGTCCCAGTGCGGCGGGCGCTGGTCGAGCAACCAGTCGTCGTGGCCGCCGGCGCGCTCGCCCCAGCCCCGGTCGGTGTCGTCGGTGGTCTGCTCGGGCAGCACCACGAAGTCGTCGTCGCTCAGGTCGACCGGCCGGTCGTCGTCGCCGCGCACCCCGGCGGTCCCCGGATCCTCGATGGTCACGATCGGCAACGGTAGCGCAGTGGCGGGTGCGCGGGACCGGGTCGTCGCCGCGCTGGCCGGGACCGCGCGCCCGGACGCCGGACGGCCGCGCCGTTGGTAGCGTCGGACGACGTGACGACCCCCGGCAGTTCCCCGGACGACTACTGGCGCCGGCCGGCTCCCGACCCGGGTGGCGGGCCCGACCCACAGCCGCACGGCGGCACCCGCCCCGGCCCGAATGGCGCGACGGGCGCCGGCCACCCC
>JAEYGD010000399.1 GCA_023402505.1 Actinomycetes bacterium | reverse complement strand
CACCTCGGCCGCCTCAGCGGCCGCACGAGCCTGACTCGCGGCCCGCTCCGCGTCGCGCTGGTGCTGGGCCGCGGCCTCCCGCATCTCACGGGCCTGCTGCTGCGTGGTCTCCAACCCGACCAGACCGCGCGCGACGTTACCGACCCGTTCCCCGATCCGGGCGCCGTTGCTGAGGTAGTTGCGCGCCATACCGGCCGCGGTCTGCCCCAACCCCGGTGCGTTCAGGTCGAACGTGCCGTCCGCCGCCAGTGAACCGCCCAGGTTGCCCAGGAGTTCCTCGGTCCACTCCGACGCGGCTTCGGCGCCGATATTCGACAAGCCCCGGCCGGTGCCGTTGTCGACCCTCCGCGCCAACGTCCGGCCGACGTCACCGACGTGGGACCCCATGACCCCCAGCCCGCCGCCGGCCGCCGCCGCACGCAGACCACGCCAGTCCCAGTTCTGGCGGGTGTCCAGCACCTCCATCTGCCACCACTGTGGAAGTCCCTCGGTCACCGTCTCCCGGAACGCCTCGTTACCCGCCATCAGCACGAGGCCCTTGATCCCCCGGGCCCGCCACGCGGACAGCACCTCGCGCATGCCCGCGTACCCGGCCCGTTGGGCGAACGAGGAGGCCGCCCGGGTCATCAGCAACTCGAAGATCTGCCGGACCGCCGCCCGGGTCAGCGCGATCCGCACCCCCGCCGCCGCCAGCGCGGCACCGAAGGACAACCACGCCATCACCGCGAAGACGAAGATCTCCGTGATCACGATGCCGACCTCGAGCAGCATGGTCAGCTTGCTGTGCTCGATGTCGAGCGCCGCCGCGTCCAGCGACTCGGCGACCTCGCCGATGACCTCCACCAGCGCCTGCGGCAATTCGACGCCGACCTGCCCCCACATCTGCTGGAACCAGGCCCCAGCGTCCCCGCCCCACAACTCGTTCAACGAGCTCGCGGAACCCTGCGCGGCCCCCATGCTGGCGGTGATCTGACTCGACAACGTCCGCCAGTCGGCGGCCAACTGACGGATCTGGTCCTCGTTGCCCGTCGGCCAGGAGCCGCCCCCCGATCCGACCCACAGCACGCTGTCGCGGATGACGTTCCAGGGATCACCGAAGTCCCACAGCTCAATCACGCGTACCGTCCAGAGGAGATGCCCGGCCGAGGGTTGCCACGCGACGGGCGTGGGACGTCAGTGACGGCACCGGTGACGCCACGCCGCGACGGGCCGGTGCCCGGGGGCCGCACGACCGGAACGATCGCGGCCGGACGTGTTCAGGCACCCAGGACGCGGGGGTTGTCGCTGGCCACGAGCTGACCGAGCAGCTTGCCGGCCGCCTGCCCGATCTCGGCGACGCCCTCGCCGTAGAGCTGGATCATCCGTTCCAGCTCCGGAGCGGCCTCGCGGTAGTTCTCCCGATATCTGCGGCCGGCGTCGTCGTCGCCGAAGAGAGGCGCCAGCGCCGCCGTCCGCGCGACGAGACTGAGCCCGTCCGTGCCGGCGGACTGGGCGTCGGCCGTGTGGGCGGCCAGCCGCGCTGCCGCGGTGAGGGCGCCGTCGGTGTCCTTGATGTCCGTGCTCTGGGCCATGCTCCTCAGCGCTCCCGGATCAGGTCGGCGAAGCCGGTGACGATGCTGTCGCCGTCACGGTTCAGGTGGGCGTCGATCAGTTCCTCCGGCACGTACTGCTGGAGGATCTCCTTGACCCGCTCCTGCACGCCCCGCGCGGCGACGGCGATCGTCTCCTCGATGGTGCGGGCAAGGTGGTCGGCATCCGGCTGCCGGTAGATGCCCGGGTCGATCATCAGCCGACGCAGCCGGCCGTCGGCCCCCACGATCGCCGTGACCAGGCGATCGGCCGACACCGCGGTCGCCTCCAGCCGGCCGAACTCCTCGGTGATCTGGTGGAAGGCGCCGGTGGCGCGCTCGACCTGGCCGCGCAGCGCCTCGGCGCGCTCCCGTAGCGCCTCGACCTCTTCGTGGGTGGGGGACACGGCTTTCACCGTACGTCAACGGATCTACGCGGGGAAGACACCATTGTGGACAACCGCAGGCCCGTTACGATGCGCGGGTGCGACGCGTCTTCATCGGCACCGTCGCAGCGTTCGCCGCGCTGTGGCCGGTCGCCACCCCGACTCCGGCAAGCGCGGCCGAACCCTGCGCCCGCGGCCGGTCGGAGGGCACGCAGCCGGCCGCGGACATCCCGTGGGAGCGGCAGTGGCTCGGCCTCGACCGGGCCTGGACGATGGCCGGCACGAGAGCCCCGGTCACCGTCGCGGTCGTCGACACCGGAGTCGACGTACGGCATCCGCAGCTGGCGCGTGCGGTGCTGCCCGGAGCCGACTTCGTCGACGGGGGTGACGGCCGGGTCGACTGCACCGGTCACGGCACCGGGGTGGCGTCGCTCGTCGGCGCCCGACCCGATCCGCAGGTGCCGTTCGCGGGGGTCGCCCCCGGGGCGCGGATCCTTCCGGTCCGGGTGGCCGAACGCATCGACGAGGACCTGAACCCGCGGCTGGTCGCCCGCGGCGTGGACTGGGCGGTCGACCGGGGCGCTCGGATCGTGGTTCTGGCGTACACGCTGCCGGCCGACAGCGCCGCCGTCCGCGCCGCGGTGGCCCGGGCCGTGAGCCGGGACGTGCTGGTGATCGCGTCGGCGGGCACCGTCGACAGCGATGCGGTGGCCCAGGCGGTTCCCGTACCGGCGGCCTATCCCGGGGTCCTGGGCGTGAGCGCGGTCGACAGCACCGGCACCGCCCAGTCGGATACGTATCCCGGCCCGCACGTGGATCTCGCCGGCCCGGGCGTGGACATCACCGCCGCCGCACCGGCCCGCGGCCACACCAACTACTCGGGCCCCGACATGGCCGCCGCCGTCACCGCGGGGGTGGCCGCGCTGGTCTGGGCCGGCACCCCGGACGCCGCCGCCGGTACGGTGGCCCGCCGCCTGGCCGCGACGGCCGACCCGTCACCGGGAGGAACCGGCAGCCCTTCCTACGGAGCCGGCATCGTCAACCCGGTACGTGCCCTCGGCGAGCCGCCCGCGACCGGTGAGCCGAGAGCCGCCACCGGGTTCCTGCCGGTGACCGCCGACACCTCCGAGCCGGGTCCGGCGCGCGGCGCCGTGGTCAGCGCCGTCTGTGTCGTCGCGGCGCTGGGGGCGGTCGGTCTCGGCGCGCTCCGGCGGGCCCGCCGACGTCCCGGTACGCAGAAGGGGAACGGATGATCCCGCTCGACGATGCCTACGAGATCGCCCGACGGTGGGCGCGCGATCTCCACCCCGACGCGAGTGTCCGGCTGGAGCCGTTCGAGCTGGGATACGTGGCTCACCGGTCCGCGCCGGAGTTCGCGGGGCGGACCGGTGAGATCATCGACGCCGAGGTCAGCATCGTGATAGACGGCGACACCCGGGAGGTCACCCCGTTCGCCGCGTTGCCCACCGCCGCCGTCGTGCACCTCTACAGCGCCAAGATCGCGGCCGAGAAGCGTTATCCGGCTCCCCTGCGGGGACTGCTCGGCCTCAGCGGCTGGCGTCCGGCGCGGCACATCGGTGCGGCCGTGGACGGATGGTGGTCGCGGAACGCGCCGCCCGGGAAGGCGCTGCCGGCAGCTGTGCGCACGGTCGTCGCCGAGTTCGGTGGCCTCGAACTGCTACCGGCCGGGCTGTCGTTCATGCCCCGGCCGGGGCCCTGCCCGGTGCGGCTGCTGGACACCGGCGCGGGAGACGCCGTCGTCGTCGGTGAGGCCGGTGGACAGTTGGTGGCGGTCGCCGACGACGGCGGCGTCTGGGTGCGGGAGGACGACGTGACCCGCAAGGTCGCCGACGGTTTCGACGCCGCGCTCCCGCAGCTGCTCGGCCTGGCCGGCTGAACGGGCGGGCAACCGCGGATCGCGGGCCGGGAGCCCACCTGCTGAACGCGCGGTCGGCCCGGCGTCAGACCGGGATCGAGGCGTTCTGGAACGTCTTCGAGACGCCGTCGTCGGTTTCCCGCATGTTCTCGTTGACGCGCTGCACGCGGATCGCGATCTCCTGGGCGATGTTGTTCATCCTCCCCGACGAGACATCCCAGTCGGACTTGGTCTGCTGGTAGGCGGCGAGACCAATTCCGTCCCAGTCCGCGAGCGCGCCGTCGAGCCTTGCGCGCAGCCCGTCGAGCTCCTGTTGGACCTGGCCGATCGCGTTGATCATGGCGCGGGCGCAGTTGTCGATGGTCTCGAACTCGTAACGAACAACGCCTGCCATGTCAGACCTGCCTCGTCGTCGCCAGGGCGGCACCGACCTTGCCGGAGCCGAGGTCCACCGCTGCCACGATCTGCGCGGCGTCGTCTTCCGACTGCTCGTAGGTGCGGCTGGAGCTGCTGACCCGCCGACCGAGATCGTCGAGCGATTCGTAGAGTTTCAGCAACTGTGCCTCGTACTGCGGGTAGAGATTCCCGAACACCTGCTGCGCGGCGCCCTTCCACCCCGACCCCTCCAGAATGGGCGCCAGGGAATTCTTCAGTTGCGACTGAATCGCGACCAGATTCGTCGTTGTGGACGAGATGTCTCGGGCCGCCGCATCAAGGCCGGCGGTTTCGTGCTGGGATGGGGCCATCGCAATCCTCCGTCCGTCTGGCCCGAGGCGACCACAGCAGTGGGACGACCACCCGTGTGGATTCTGCTGCCATGGCAACCGGTTCCGGCCATCGCATCGAGTCGTGCCGCCGTCGCCCGAGCGTCTTGCCACAAAGGACAATAGCGGGCCCACCACGTCCGCGACAGTGTTCGATCGTTCCGGCCGGCGCCATTTCGATACCGGGTCGGACTATCGGGGGCGTGCGGCCATCGCCGAGCGGGCACGTGCCGGGTCGAGCGCCACGCCCTCCTCGACGCGCGCGAGCAGAGCCGCCGGCAGCGGCACCGGTTCGCCCGCGAAGCCCAGCATCGCCGGCACCTCCGCGTCGGCGCACGCGTGCCGTACGCCCATGTCGGTGATGAGCATCAGCGGCCCGTCACCCGCGCCGGGACCGGCCATGCTGGTGGCGAGCACCGCGTGACCCGGCGCCACGAGGACAGCGTCGGCGAGCGGAGCGCCGTTTCCGGCGGCGGCACGCCGGGCGACGACACCGGCCGCCCGTGCCGGCAGCTCACCGTCGACGGTGACGGTGACCGTGTCGCCGCGCATCGCCGCGCACAGCGGGCCCGACTGCGGCCGGGCGAAGGCGGGGACCTGCTCCGGCGGGGCGAACCCGGGTAGCGTCATCCGTGCCACGATGGGTGCGCCGGCCAGTTCGGCGGGCGTCACCGTCACCGGTGGCGTGCCGGCGTCACGGACCAGCACCTGCTGCAACGCGGTCAGCTCCTGGAGCCCTTCGCCACGGACGAGGTAGATCCGGTCCCCGCGTTCCCCGCCGGGCAGGCGGACCAGCTGACCGACCTTGGCGTGCGGGAACCCCGGCAGCCGGGAACCCCGGCCGGGGACGTCGATCGGTCCGAGGCGGGCGCCCAGGGGAATCGGCGCGAGCCACGCCTCGTTCACCGGCACCCCGTCACGCGCCGAGAAGCCGAGTGCCGGCAGGACGTGATCGGGCTCGCTGATCGGGAAGCGGTGACCGGACCAGAGCAGATGGCGGGTGCCGTCCGTGCCGGCGATCAACACGGCCTGGTCACCGACCGGCGTGGCGGCGGCCGGCTCCGCACCGGCCAGGATGACGGTGGCCGGGCCCCGCCGGCCGGCGGCGTCCGCGCCCGGCACCGAGCACAGGCTCCACGCCCCGGTCAGGTAGTTCTTGCCGGCGACGAGTTCGTCCGGCGCACCGGGGAGACCGAGCAGCGGGCCCTTGGCCCAGTTGAGCGACGTGCCGGCCACCCGGGCCGTCTTGTTCCCGCCCATGATCAGCGCCGCGGAGCTGAAGTTCGCCACCGGGTACAGCGTCTTCGACGTGGCGTCACAGACGTATGTCGCACCGGTCTGGCGCTCGACGATCACGGCGTCGCAGCTCTGCCAGGTGGTCTTGCCGCCGGGGAAGAGGATGCCGACCACCGCGGTCCCGGCCAACGCGATGACCAGGATCATGATGCCGGCGAAGGCGGTCGCCGCGCCGTGCCGGCCGGCCCAGTCCAGCGGATCCGGCCGGTGGGCCAGCAGCGCCCGTACCTGTCGCAGCATCAGGTACTGCTGCGACTGGATGAGATCCCTACGGCTCAGCATCCGCCTCAGCCGCCCAGGCCGCGGAAGTAGCCGAACGCACCGAGCACAAGCGCCACCAGCACCGGCACCGCCGCGGTGAGCACCATCGACATGAGGTCGGCGAGCCGACCCAGTCGCGGCGGCGCGGGCCGCCGGGACAGCCGCAGACCGAGCGCCAGCGCGATCAGGGCGACCCCGATCAGGCCCGCGACGAGCATCGCCGCCCCCGACGGGGCACGCATCGGGCCCGTCCACACGTACCAGACCAGGCTCAACGCCCCGACGACGGCGGCGCCGACCAGCGGCGCCCGGTGCCGCACCGCCGCGAACGCGCGCGCCCGCAGCGCGCAGGTCAGGGCCATCGCCCCGACCAGCAGCAGACCGCCGACGGTGTGCGCGCGTGCCAGGAGTACGAGGCTGACGCCGGCGGCCACCATGGCGCCGACCAGCAGGCCGGTCAGCAGGCGGTCGGCCCGGCGCACCGCCGCGGTCAACTCGTCCGCCGGTGGGGGCGGACCCTCGGCCGTGCCGGTGATGGACGGGACCGCCGGGGTCGGGATGCCCCCGACCGACATGGCCAGGCGCGGCAACGCGAAGAGCCCGATGACGAGCAGCCCGCCGACGAGCGCGGCGGCGCCCTCCACCGTGGTGACGCCGATCGCCGCCAGCACGGCGATCCCGCCCACACCGGCCGCGAGGGTGGCCCCGGCCACGAACGACGCCCCCGGCACCAGCAACTGGCCGGCGAGCGAGACGAGCAGCAGAGCCGCCGCGGCACCGGCGACCGGCCACGGCCGGAGCTGGACCGTGTCGCCCTCCGTGCCCGTCAGCAGCGCCCCGACCACCGCGTAGAACAGGGCGGCGCCCCCGGCGAGCTGCGCGGTGGCGTGGTCGTGCGCGACGCGGTCGGCGAGGAACGCGGTGAGCATCAGCACCGCCGCGCCGGTGAGGGTCATCGCGCCGGTCTGCCACGAGACCGGTCCGGCGAGCGGTAACGCGGCACCAGCCGCGAGCACCGCCGCGGCGACGGCCCGCGCCGTCCACCGGGTCGAGCGCGCGCTCCACCGCGTCCCGAGGCGGCTGGCCTCGTCGGCGATCGCCTCCGCGACGTCGTCGAACGCCGGCTCGGGCCAGGCCGCGTCCTCGGGGGAGAGGACCAGGGTCTCGCCGTCGAGCACGTTCTGCATGGCCAGCGAGTGGGCGTTGTCCAACCGCTGGCCGTCGATGCGGCGCAGCACCCAGCCGCCCCGCTCGACGCCGTCCTCGGCGAGCGTCGACCCGGCATGCCGCAGCAGCGTGGGCATGATCCTGGCGAGCGCGACATGCTCCGGAACGGTCATCTCCATGCGGCGGTTCGGCGCGATGACGACGATCCGCGCCAGTCCGATCTGCTGCTGCACCCGTCGGCCTCCCTGATCGGTGTCCACGTTAGACACGACGACGACCCGCGTCACTACTATGGCCCGGTGGCGACCACCATTCGCAGGCGCCGGGCCCGCCGTGCGGCTCCACCGTTCCCTGCCGGCGACATCGTCCTGGAGCCGCCCTCGGAGATCCCCGATCCCGAGGGCGGCCTCGCCGGGCGTCTGATCCTGATCCTGCCGATGGCCGCCGGGGCGATGGCCATGATGCTCCTCTTCGCCGGCAACTCGGGCGGACTGCTGCGCATCATCACCGGTGCGCTGCTCGGGGTCGCGATGATCGGGATGATCGGTGCCCAGCTGATCCGGTCACCGGGCGGCGGCAAAGGGCAGATGAACCAGCTACGCCGCAGCTACCTGTTCGAGCTGGCCGGAATCCGACGTACCGTCCGCAACGCGATCCGGGTCCAGCGGGCGGCGGAATACTACCGGCACATCGACCCCGGCATGCTGTGGTCCATGGTGGACACCAGCCGGCTGTGGGAGCGGCTCCCCGCCGACCAGGACTTCGGCCAGATCCGCATCGGGCTGGGGCCGCGCGAGCTGACCGCTCCGCTGGTGGCGCCGCCGTTCGTGCCCGTCGAGAAGGCCGAGCCGGTCAGCGCGGGCGCGCTCCGTCGCTTCCTGACCACCTACCGGCAGGTGGCGGACCTGCCGGTGGTGGTGGCGCTCGACGGGTTCGCCACCATCCATCTCACCGGTGACCCGGACCGGGCCCGATCGGTGGCACGGGCCATGGTGGCGCAGGCAGCCTTCGGCCATGCCCCCAACGACATGATGATCGCGGTCTGCGCGGCGGAGGGCCGGCGCTACCTGTGGGACTGGTGCAAGTGGCTGCCGCACGCGGCGCACCCGTCGCAGAGCGACGCGCTGGGACCCCTGCGGCTGATCACCACCACCCTGGTGGGGCTCGAGGCGATGGTCGAGGAACTGCTGATCGCCCGTCCACGGTTCAATCCGTCCGCCAGCGAGGCCAGCTTCGAGGGGCCACACCTGCTGGCCGTCGTCGACGGGGCGGAGACCGCCGGCTCCGACCATCTCGCCACCGACACGGGTCTGGAGGGCGTCACCGTCGTGCACGTCTGTGGTGAGCCGCCCCGCCACCCGGACCGCACCTGCCTCGTCCTGGACCTGGCCGAGGACGGCACCATGACCGCGACCACCCACGGCAGCAGTCAGGCGCTGGGCCGGGGCGACGAGCTGCCCCTGGTCTCGGCGGAGAGCCTGGCGCACCAGCTCGCCCCGCTGCGCCTGGCCCAGGCCGGGACGGGCGAGCAGGCCATGAACTACACGCACGAGCTCACCGACCTGCTGGAGGTCGACGAGCCCGAGCGGATCGACCTGTCCCGCACCTGGCAGCCGCGGCCGAACCGGCAACGGCTACGGGTACCCATCGGCGTCATGCCGGACGGGGAACGACTCGAGCTGGACCTCAAGGAGGCGGCCCAGGACGGCATGGGCCCGCACGGCCTGCTCGTGGGCGCGACCGGCTCGGGCAAGTCGGAGCTGCTGCGCACCTTGGTGCTGGCACTCGCGGTGACCCACTCACCGGAGATGCTCAACTTCGTCCTGGTCGACTTCAAGGGCGGCGCGACCTTCACCAAGCTCGACCGGCTGCCCCACACCAGCGCGGTCATCACCAACCTCGTCGAGGAGCTACCCCTGGTCGACCGGATGGCCGACGCGATCAACGGTGAGCTGGTACGCCGCCAGGAGCTGCTACGGCGGGCCGGGAACTACGCCTCCCTGCGGGACTACGAGCGGGCGCGCGCCGCCGGTGCGCCGCTCGCGCCGGTGCCCAGCCTGCTGATCATCTGCGACGAGTTCAGCGAGCTGCTCTCCGTGAAGCCCGACTTCATCGACATGTTCGTGCAGATCGGCCGGGTCGGCCGGTCCCTGGGTGTGCACCTGCTCCTGGCCAGCCAGCGGCTGGAGGAGGGCCGGCTGCGGGGGCTGGACACCCACCTGTCCTACCGCATCGGCCTGCGTACGTTCTCGCCCATGGAGAGCCGGGCGGTGCTCGGCGTCACCGACGCGTACGAACTGCCGCGTGCGCCGGGGCACGGGTTCGTCAAGTACGGCAGCGAGTCGCTCCAGCGGTTCCGGGCCGCGTACGTCTCCGGCGTCTACCGCCGGGCGACCGCCGCTCCCGCGCAGACGGAGGAGGAGTTCCCCGTCTCCGTTTTCACGTCCGCGTACGTGGCCGGCCCGGTCACCGAGACCGTCGACGAGAAGGACGGGGAGGGGGCCGAGGAACTCGCTGACGAGACCACCGGCGAGACGCTGCTCGATCTCATCACCGAACGTCTCGTCGGTCAGGGGGTGCCCGCCCACCAGGTATGGCTGCCCCCACTCAGCGAGTCGAACACCGTCGAGGACGTGCTCGGCGGCCTGGTCACCGATCCCGAGCTGGGCTTGACCACGGCCGACGCCGCGCTGCGGGCCACCCTCGACGCGGTGGTCGGCGTGGTCGACCGCCCGTTCGAACAGCGTCGGGACCCACTGACCCTGCCGCTGGCCGGATCCGCCGGGCACGTCGCCGTCATCGGCGCTCCCCAATCCGGCAAGAGCAACCTGCTGCGCACCCTGGTGATGAGCCTGGCGCTGTCCCACACGCCCGAGCAGGTGCAGTTCGCCTGCCTCGACTTCGGCGGTGGTGGCCTCACCGCCCTAGCCGAGCTGCCGCACGTGTCGGCTGTCGCGAGTCGCCGCGAGCCGGACCTGGTACGGCGCATCGTCGCCGAGGTGACGAACCTGATCGCGGAACGCGAGCAGTTCTTCCTCGACCACCGCGTCGACTCGATCGCCGCCTTCCGGCGGCGTGCCGCCAACGGCGAGTTCGGGCCCGCTCGGCGCGCGGACTTCCTGCTGGTGATCGACGGCATGTTGACGTTGCGCAACGAGTTCGAGGATCTGGAGGCGAAGGTCATCGACGTGGCCAACCGCGGTCTCGCCTACGGGGTCCACCTCGTGGTCGCCGCGAGCCGTTGGTTCGACCTGCGACCTGCCATGCGGGATGCCTTCGGCAGCCGACTCGAGCTGCGCCTCGGTGACCCGTCCGACTCGACGATCGGCCGGCGGGCGGCGGCGAACGTGCCCCTGCAGGCACCCGGCCGGGGCATCACCTCCGACGGGTACCAGTTCCTCTCCAGCCGGCCGCACCTGAACTCGGCCGATTCCGCGGACAACGCCGTCGGCGCGGCGGCCGCGGCCGTACGCGCCGCCTGGCCGGGCCGGCCGGCGCCGCCGGTGCGCCTGCTGCCCCGGGAGGTCAGCTACGCCGAGGTGGTCGACCTGAGTGACGATCCGGGCCTGCCGATCGGTCTCGCCGAGACCGATCTCGGACCGGTCCACCTCGATCCCGACGCCGACCCGCACCTGGTCGTGTTCGGCGACACCGAGTGCGGGAAGTCGTCGTTCCTGCGCATGCTGGCGACCGCCGTCGCGGATCGACACACCCCGGACCAGGCCCGCCTCATCGCGATCGACTACCGGCGCAGCCTGCTCGGCGCGCTGCCGCAGGCGCATCTCATCGACTACGCGACCACCGCCGAGCAGGGCCTCGCGCTGCTCAAGGAGGCGGCCGTCGCCCTCCGCGAACGGCTGCCCGACTCGAACGTACGCCCCGACCAGTTGCGCGCGCGCAACTGGTGGACGGGGGCGGAGCTGTACGTCCTCGTCGACGACTACGACCTGGTCGCCGGGGACGGCAACCCGCTGATGGCGCTGCACAGCCTGATACCCCAGTCCCGCGAGGTGGGCCTGCACATCGTGGTCGCCCGCCGCAGCGGTGGAGCCTCGCGGGCGATGTACGACCCGGTGCTCAGCCGGCTGCGCGACCTCAACGCGCCCGGACTGGTCATGTCCGGTGACCGGAACGAGGGTCCGCTGCTCGGCAACGTACGCCCGAGCGCACTGCCATCCGGGCGGGGCTGGCTCGTGACCCGGAAGGAGGGTGTCCGACTGGTCCAACTGGCCTGGTTGGACAGTCCGGTATGACGGCGAGGGTAGCCCTCGTCACGCGGCGATCGCTACGCTCATGGACCGTGGGCGATGGTGATCTGCTCCAGGCCGAGCTCGCCGGGCTCCGGACGTTCGCCGACGCTGCCGCCGAGACCGGTGCGGCCTTCGCCGACGACGCGCGACGGCAGCTCGGTGACATCGCCGGCACGGCCGCGCAGCTCGGGCAGCCGGCGGGTTTCCGCGAGATGCGGTGGTTCGCCGGCGTCGCCGCCGCCGACCTCGGCGCGCTACGGGCGTTCGCCGAGGAGTTCGCCGACGGTCTGGCCAGCACCGCCAGCGGAGCCGACCTCGCCCACCGGTGGTACACGGGCATCGAGGGGCGCTCGGCCCAGCACCTCGGCCGGATCGAGGACGCCCTGATCGGCGGCGGCCTCCCGGGCCCGTCCTACGGCGACGGCACGTCGGCACCCGCAGGTCCGGCCACCACACCCGCCGGCTACGGATACGACCGGCCCGGCCCGCAACGCACCGACTGGGCGGCGCTCGACGCCGACCAGATCGCCGCCCTGGTGCTCGGGGCCCGACCAGAGGTCGTGGACGTGCTCGCCACACAGTGGCAGATCACGGCCGAGACCATCGCGGCGGCCGGGACGACGCTGAAGACGCAGGCCGAACCCCTGCACTGGTACGGCCAAGGCGGCCGGGAGTTCCGCCGCAACGTCACGTTGACGGTCTCCTCGGCCAGCGCCTGGCGCGACAGTGCCGCCGCCCGGGCCGCCGACTACGACGACGCCCGGCGTGCCGTCATCGACGCCCAGAGCGAGCTGCGCGCGATCGTGTCCGGACGCGACGGGCAACTGGGCAACCTCCGGCTCGACCTGGCGGCCGCCGTCTCCCCGCTCGGGCAGGCCGGCGTCCGGCAACAGATCAGCAACGCCGAGCAGGCCGCGACCGAGGCGGCCCGCGCCGTCGCGACGCGGCTCGGCACGACGCTCGGCACCATTGTGGGCAGTTGGCGTCCCGCAGCCCCGTACCGTGGGCTGCTCGGTCTCGCCCCGCGTGGTGTGGGCACACCGCTGGCGGACGGCCCCACCACGTCGGCGTCACCGGTGCCCGCGCCGGGTCCTCGACCCGGCACCGGACCCGGGCCGGTCATCGGCCCCCGGCCCGGTGCGGGTCCCGCCGGCCCCGTCGTGGCGGGCAACGTTCCCGGCGCCGCACCGCCGGGGCCGCTCCCACCGAACACGTTCACCGGGCTGGGCGCAGCGGGCCAGCCCGGCCCGCCACCCGCGCCGCGCGCTCCGAGGGCGGCGCCGACGCCGACGACGACCGGGCGACCGGCGGGCACGAGGCCCGGTGG
>JAEYGD010000369.1 GCA_023402505.1 Actinomycetes bacterium | reverse complement strand
GCCCCGAGGAATCCTCCTCGGGGCCCTTCCGGACGAGTAGCGGGGACAGGATTTGAACCTGCGACCTCTGGGTTATGAGCCCAGCGAGCTACCGAGCTGCTCCACCCCGCGTCGGTACGGCAACCGTATCGCACCATGCCCGCGCGGTGCAAAACGACCGGTGGACCCGGGTCGACAAGCCGTACGTCGTCCGCACCGGAACGGGGCGGTTCCGGCCCGCGAGCAGCAGATCGGGCGGTTCCGGCCGGGAAGCCGGAACCGCCCGGCACCCGGCTCAACCCAACCAGGCCTCGACCGCCCGCTCCGCCCGGCGGCTGTAGTCCTCGAACTGCTCGCGGACGGTGCTGCTGCCCTCGTACCCCCGCTCCCAGAGGATCGTCACCACGTCACCGATCCGGATCGCACGCAGCAACCCCACCATCTCCTCACCCTCCGGTTCACCGGCGACCACCCGCGACGGTGACCGGATCTCGAACAGCACCGACTCGTCGCCGTACCCGCTGTCGCTCAGCAGGCGGTGCCGGTAGACCATGCCCGGGTCGGTCTCCTGCCGGGGGCAGTCCCGCACCGCCCGGCGCAGGTTCGCCATCCAGTCGTCGGCGGTACCGCGGCGGTGGATCGTGATGGTGTGCTGGTAGGTGCCGTCCGGCACGATGTACTCCGGCTGGTTCGGCTTGAGGTGGTAGATGATCAACCGCGACCGGCGCTGGACGACCCGGTCCGCCAGGTCGGCGCCGCACAGGTCCGGCACGTGGTCCCCGTCGTTGTAGGTCGGCTCCTCCTTGAGGTACGCCGCAGGCGGGGCGAAGAAGGCCCGGCCTGGGATCGACGTGGGCGTCGCCGGCGGTACCGAGCTGGGGCTGGTCGCCGGGGCGGACGGCGTGGGCGGAGGGCTCGCCGACGGCGACGGTGACGGTGACGGGGACCCGCTGGTCGGCGCGGGGGACGGGGTGGTCGCCGGTGGTGGGTCGTCCGGCCCACCGGCCAGCCCGGTCTGCACTCCGACGGCTAGGCCGCCGACGACCAGGGCCGTCGCCAGCGCCGCGCCGGCCGCCCGAAGGCGGGCCCTGCGGTCGGCGTAGTGCCGGATGGCGTCCGGAGTGCCCAGCTCACGCTCGTCGGCGTCCCGGGCCAGCGACCGGTAGAGGTCGGACAGGTCACGCGACATCGTTCGCCTCCAGTCGGTCGTCGCTGATTTGGGGCAGGAGGGCCGCCAGCCGGACCCGGCCCCGCGACAGCCAGGACTTCACGGTCCCGGCCGCCACGTTCGTCTCACGGGCGATGTCCTCGACGGTCATGTCGTACAGGTAGTGCAGGGCGAGCGCCTGCCGCTGGTTGGCCGGGAGCTGCCGGAGCGCGCCGACCAGCAGCACGCTGTCCTCGTTCGGTGGTGGCACCGGCGCCGGCGCGCCGCTGCGCCGCAGCGCCGCGCGCCACCCGGTGAGCCGGCGCCAACGGTCGGTGGCCAACCGGGCCACCACCAGCCGCAGCCACGCCTCCGGGGCGGGGTGCGCGGTGAGCGTGTCCCACTGCCGCCACGCCCGCGCGTACGCCTCCTGCACGAGGTCCTGCGCCTCGGCGTGGTCACCCGCGACCGCGTAGCCGTAGCGGAGCATCCGGTGCGCGGTGCCCCGGTAGAACTCGTCGAAGCTCGCCGCGTCCCTCATGTCCTCATCACTGCCTCCCCGGCCGGTCACCGTCGCTGCCCTGAGAACGTGGCCGTCGCACGCTCGGTTGCACCCGGAGTCGTCCGGAACACGACAGCGCCCCCGGATCCGCTTGGCGGATGCCGGGGGCGCTGTCGTCGCAGCAGGTCAGCCGCCGGGTGTTCCCGACGGGGTGGGGGCCGGCGTCGGGGCGGCCGCTCCCTGGGCCGCCTGGAAGGCGCTGATCGCCTCGTCCAGCGCCTTCAGCGCCCGGCCGTACCGCTCGAAGTCACCGGACGCCTGCGCGGCTCGGACCTCGGTGATCGCGGCCTGGACCCGGTTCGCCGCCTCGGCCAGCTCGCCGGTGGGCGCGGGCGTGGTGGCGCCCGGCGACGGGGTCGCCGACGGCGACGGTGACGGTGACGGCGGGGTCTCCCCGGACGGTGGCGGCGGGGTCGCCGTGGCGGCCCGCTTGCCCTGCTCGACCAGTTGCTTGATGCCGTCGGTGAGGTTGTCGGCCAGGACGACGTACGAGCCGCCGTCGCCGTACGACAGGAGCACCTTCTGCAGCAGCGGGTACGCGTCCTGCTGGTTGCTCTTCACGTAGACCGGTTCGACGTAGAGCATGCCGTTGCCGAACGGCAGCGAGAGCAGGTTTCCGTACTGCACCTGTGCCTGGTTCGACGAGAGCAGGTTGAGCTGCTGCCGGATCTGGGCGTTGTTGGTCATCTGTTGGTGCACCTGCACCGGCCCGGAGATCCGGGTCTGGTCCGGCAGCTCCAGCACCTCCAGGCGGGGCTGCCCGTCGACGTACGACCCGGAGATCAGCGCGGCCAGGTTCTGCCGGCCGTTCGGGGTGACCGCGGCGGTGAGCTGGAAGCGCGGCGCGTCCTGGCCGGGGAACTGGGTGAAGAGGTAGTACGGCGGCTGCTTCTGCCCGCTGTCCGGCGCGTCCGGCACGTTCGGCACCTGCCAGAAGTCCTGACCGGAGTAGAAGTCGCCGGGGTTGGTCACGTGGAACCGGGTGAGCAGGTTGCGCTGCACCTTGAACAGGTCGGCCGGGTAACGGAAGTGCGCGGCCAGCTCGGCCGGGATCTCCGACTTCGCCTTGACGAGGTCGCCGCCGAAGGCCTTGTTCCACGCCTTGAGCACCGGGTCGCCGTCGTCGAACTCGTAGAGGGTGACCGTGCCGTCGTACGCGTCGACGGTCGCCTTCACCGAGTTGCGGATGTAGTTGACGTTCTCCCGGGCCAGCTGGAACGTGCCCTGGCCGGTCAGCTCGTCGGTGGTCTCCTGCTGGAGGTTGATCCGCTCGGCGTACGGGTAGGTGGCGGCGGTGGTGTAGCCGTCGATGATCCACTGCACGCGGCCGCCGACCACCGCCGGGTACGGGTCGCCGTCCACGGTGAGGAACGGGGCGACCTTCTCCACCCGCTCGCGCGGGTTGCGGACGTAGAGCAGCTTGGAGTTCTCGTTGACCGCCTCGGAGAGCAGGAAGTTGGACTCCTGCTCCTTGATCGCGTACAGCAGGCGACGGGTGAACGAGCCGATCTCGACGCCACCGGAGCCGGTGTACGTGTAGTAGGACTCACGCCCGTCGTCGCCCTCGCCCACCGGCCGGTCGAACTCGGCCGGGTTGGCGTCCGGGTTCGACCGGCCGACGATGGCGTAGTCGCCGGTCTCCATCCGCTCGCCGTAGTAGATGCGCGGCTGGCTGGCCGGGATCTGCTCGGTCTGCGAGGAGCACGCCTCCTGCGCCTTCTCGCCGAGGAAGCCGGAGACGAAGTAGGGCTGGCCGCCGCAGACGACCTGGTTGGCGGGGGCGGCGACCACGCCGTACCCGTGGGTGTAGACGGTGTGCCGGTTGATCCAGTTGCTCTGCTGGGCGGTCAGCTCGCCGTAGTTGATCTCCCGGACGCCGACCACGTAGTCCTGCGTCTTGCCGTTGACCGTGTAGCGGTCGATGTCCAGTTTCGGCCCGAAGTCGTAGAAGCCGCGGACCTGCTGGAGCTGCGTGTACGTCTCACTGACCAGCTGCGGGTCGAGCAGGCGGGCGTTCGGCACCACCGACGTGTCGGTGGCCAGGCTCGGCGGTGGGGTCAGGTTGCTGGCCGCGTACGGTTCGGTCTCCGCCGCGGTCAGGCCGAAGGCGGAGCGCGTCGCGTCGATGCTGCGCTGGATGTACGGCGCTTCCTTGTCCCGGGCGCTGGGCTTCACCTCGAAGGTCTGCACGGCCCACGGGTAGATGCCGCCGATCGCCACCGCGGAGACGCCGAGCAGGGCCAGCGAGATGCCCGGCCAGACCAGGTTGCGCATCCAGGCGTTGGAGAAGACCAGGATCGCGATCGCCACCACGACCGAGATGTAGGCGAGGATCTCCTTCGCCGGCAGCAGCGCGTTGACGTCGGCGTAGCCGGCGCCGTACACGTTCGCGCCGTCGTTGTACTCCAGCAGCATCGCCCGCCGGTCCAGCACGTACGCGACGGCCTTGAGCAGCACGAACGCCGCGACCAGGGCACTCAGGTGGGCCCGCGCGGCGTTGCTCATCCGGTCCCCGATGCCCTGGAGCCGGACGCCGCCGAAGATGTAGTGCACGGCGAGCGACCCGATCAGGGCCAGCACCACCGCGGTGAACCCGACCCCGAGGAGGTAACGCCAGAACGGCAGGTCGAAGACGTAGAAGCCGACGTCGACGCCGAACTCCGGGTCCTTCACGCCGAAGTCGCCGCCGTTGCGGAACAGCAGCCACTGGTTCCACCGGCTCTGCGCGGACAGGCCGGCGAAGAGGCCGACTACGGTGGCGACCAGCGCGATCCAGAGGCCGAGGCGGGGGCTCAGCAGCATGCGGTAACGATCGAGGGTGACCTGCTCCGGCGACTGCGGCCGCAGCCGGGGCCGCAGCCGGTGGGCCAGCCACAGGTTGCCGCCCACGACGACCGCCATGCCGAGCCCGATCGTGAGGAAGAGCAGCAGCCGGGTGACGAGCACCCCGGTGAAGACCTGCTTGTAGTCGACCTCGCCGAACCACAACCAGTCGGTCCACGCCTGCACACCCCAGCCGAGCAGGGTGAAGAGCACGAACACCCCGACCAGGACACCGATCGTGACGCGTCCGCGTCGGCTCATCCTCGGCAGGGGGGCACTGCTACGCATGACCACTGTTGGCTCCGCACGCTCGATGTGATCGGCTCCGACCAGGCCACTAGAGTACGGGGTGTTCCTGAACGTGTCGGTCCACGGTCACGGCGCGCTCGGCGCGACGGTCAGCAGCGGGCCGGTTCGCCCCCCGAACGCAGGGTCTCCAGGGCGGTCAGCGCCTCGTCCAGCGTGGCCACCCTGAGCAGCGGAAGGCCGGGCTGCGGGTTGCGTACGGCCTCGGCGCAGTTGTCGGCGGGGACCAGGAACGCGGTGGCGTCCGCGTCCTTCGCGCCGACCAGCTTCTGCGCGATGCCGCCGATCGGGCCGATCCGGCCCTCGTCGTCGATGGTGCCGGTGCCGGCGATGATCCGGCCGCCGGTCAGGTCCTCCGGGGTCAGCTTGTCCACGATGCCGAGGGCGAACATGAGACCGGCGCTCGGGCCGCCGATGTCCTCCAGGGAGATCGTCAGGGTGAACGGGTGCGGCTGCCGCTGGTCGATCTCGACGCCGATCCGGGGCCGGCCGTCCTGCTCCCGGCTGGTGAGCCGTGCGGTGGCCGTGGCGCCGTCGCGGGTGTAGCCGATCTCCAGGGCGGTGCCGGCCGGCTTGGCGCGGATCAGCTCGGTGAGCCGGCTGGCCGCCGTCACCGGCTGCCCGTCGACCGAGGTCACCACGTCGCCGGGCTTGAGGACGCCGGCCGCCGGACCGTCCCCGGCGACCGTCTTGACCACCACCTGCACCGGGTAACCCAGCTCCCGCAGCGCCGCGGTCTCCGCGCTGGTCTGGGAGACCTTGAAGTCCTCGGCGTTGCGCTCCTCGACCTCCTCCCGGGACTCCCCCGGCGGGTACACCAGCTCGCGGGGCACCACCGCCTCGTCGTCGGAGAACCAGCCCTGGATGGCCGAGCGCAGCTTGACCGACGGCTGCACCCCGACCGTGGTCAGCCGCAGCTGCCCGGCCGACGTGGAGGTCTCCCGCCCGGTGATCTGGATGACCTCCTTGCCGTCCTCCGCGCCCAGCGTGTTGACGGTCGGACCGGGGCCGAGCACCACGTACGGGATGGGCGCGGCGAGCACCCCGATGCTGAGCAGGGTGGTGAGCAGAGCACCGAGCAGGACGGTCACGCCGCGACGTCTCATGGCGCAGAGCGTACCGACCGGGTGGGGCCGGGCCGGCGAACGAGCCGGGACTTCGCCGTCAGCGCAACGCCAGCGGACGCGACCTGGGGCGCGGCGCGCGTACCGTAGACGTCGTGCCTGATATTCCGTTCGGTTTCGCGCTCCCGGGTGGGCAACCACCAGACCCCAACGACCCCGCGCAGATGCAGCAGTTCATGGCGCAGTTGCAGCACCTGCTGTCGGCACCCGGCAGCGGCCCGGTGAACTGGGACCTGGCCCGCCAGGTGGCCGCGAGCCAGCTCGCCGCCTCGGGCGACCCGGCGGTCTCGCCGTACGAGCGCAACGCGGTGGAGGAGGCCCTTCGCCTGGCCGACCTGTGGCTGGAGCCGGCCTCGGCCCTGCCCTCGGGCATCCACACCTCGGTCGCATGGAACCGCAACGAGTGGATCTACAAGACCCTCGACGTCTGGCGGAAGCTGTGCGACCCGGTCGCCAGCCGGATGGTCGGCGCGATGGGCGACCTGGTGCCGCCGGAGGCGCGCGCCCAGCTGGGCCCGATGCAGTCGATGGTGGCCACCCTCGGCGGGGCGCTCTTCGGCGGCCAGCTGGGGCAGGCGCTCGGCTCGCTCGCCGCCGAGGTGCTGTCCGCCGGTGACATCGGGCTGCCGCTCGGCCCGGCCGGCACGGCCGCCCTCATCCCGGCCAACATCCGGGAGTACGGCGCCGGCCTGGACCTGCCCGAGGACGAGGTCCGCCTCTACGTGGCCCTGCGTGAGGCGGCCCACCAGCGGCTCTTCCAGCACGTGCCGTGGCTGCGTGGGCACGTGCTCAGCGCGGTGGAGATGTACGCGGCCGGCATCCGGGTCAACCGGGAGGCGATCGAGGAGGCGATGGGCCGGGTCGATCCGACCGACCCGGAGTCGATGCAGGCGATCGCGCTGGAGGGCATCTTCACCCCGGAGGACAGCCCGACGCAGAAGGCGTCGCTGGCCCGCCTGGAGACCGCGCTCGCCCTGGTCGAGGGGTGGGTCTGCCACGTCGTCGACAGTGCCGCCGGCAACCGGCTGCCCAACGTCGTCCGGCTCGGCGAGGCGTTCCGCCGCCGGCGGGCCGCGGGCGGGCCGGCCGAGCAGACCTTCGCCGCCCTGGTCGGCCTGGAGCTGCGTCCGCGCCGGCTGCGGGAGGCGGCGGCGCTGTGGGCCGCTCTCACCGAGCACCGGGGCATCGCCGGCCGGGACGCCCTGTGGGGTCACCCCGACCTGCTGCCGTCCGACGACGACTTCGCCGACCCGGTGGCCTTCGCCCGGTCCCAGCTCGACCTCGGCGAGCTGGAGACGTTCGACTTCAACGCGCCGGGCGGCCCGGAGGAGAAGGCACCGGGCGAAGAACCGGAGCCCCCCACCCGCTGACCCTCCGGCACCGCTTTCGCCCACGGGGTCGGTGGCGCCTCGACGGCCGCCACCGACCTCGTGGTCAGCGGCGTTGGGGACCGGTGCGGGAGAGCAGGACGCGGGTGGCGTCCCAGCCCTCCAGGGCCACGTTCAGCCGGGCCAGGTCGGCCGGGCCGCGCAGGCGGTGCCACGCCGGCGTGACCGCGAGGTCCCCGGGCCGGGGCGCCGCCGCGCGCACGGCCGCGGGTACCGCCCGGTCCAGGTCCAGCTCCGGCAGCCACTCCGGTACGGGCAACCGGGCCGCCACGCCGAGCAGCCCCGGCCCGCCGCCCTCGACGGGCGCCACCGCCAGCGGTCGGGTGGTGAGCGGCCGGAGCAGCTTGCCGATGACCAGTCCCGGCACGTCCGGGGCGGCCCCGGCGATCACCGCCACCTGGCCGTAGGCCCCGGAGGGCACCTCACGGTCGGCGCCGGCCGGCTGGCCCTGCTCGTCCCAGGCGGGTTGCTCGGGCTGGCCGGCCGCCGGCTCACCGGCTTCGCTCCCGTTCGCCGGGCCCGGCCCGGCACCGCCGTTCACCGGGTCCGGCCCGCAGGCGGCGAGAACGGCGTTGACCGTCGGCTCCGGCACCTCGTACACCCGGGTGCCGGGCCAGACCACGGCGTCGGCGAGCCAGCGGTCGGCCGGGGTCACCGCGACCGCGGTCTCGACCTCGTTGAGGGTGGCGAGCAGGTCGACCACGTCCTCGGCGAGCGCGGTGCGCCACGCGGTCGGGTCGACGCCCGGCGGCGTCCACGCAACTGGGCCGAGCAACGCCACCACCACACGTCGTACCACGCACCGACCCTACGCGGTCCGCGCGGACCCGCTCGATGCCACCGGCACGCGGGGTCAGGAGGCGGAGACGGCGGCGACACCCTCCAGGTAGCCGCGGGCCCGCTCGGTCTTCGGATACCGGCCGACCAGCTGCCAGAAGCGCGCGTTGTGGCTCGGCACGATGAGGTGGGCCAACTCGTGCAGCAGGACGTAGTCGATCACCCAGTCCGGCATGTCCTGGACGCGGTGCGAGATGCGGATCGTCCGGTCGGCCGGGGTGCAGGAGCCCCACCGGCCGTTCTGGTTGGTCACCCAGCGCACGCTGGCCGGGACGGCCGCCAGCCCGTGGTCGGCCAGGTAGAGCGTGATCAACCGGGTGGCGCGGGCCAGCAGCTCGTCGTCGGACCGGGCCAGCCGGCCCTCGCGGGCGGCGAGCCGGGCGAGCATGCGGTCGACCCACTCGCTCTCCTCGGCGCGGGAGAACTGGTCCGGAATCAGGACGACGACGCGCTCACCGTCGCGGTACGCGGACACCGTGCGTCGCCGGCGCTGGCTGCGCCGTACCTCGACGACCGGCTTGCGCGGCGCTGCCATCAGCGGTCCGCGCAGCCTCGGATTCCTGTCACGAGGGAAAGCTAATGCGTACTGACCAGGGGTCCGCAAGAGTCAACCCCCCGACACGCGCCCGGAAAATGGGGGTTGGTCGCCAGGAGTCCCGAAAATTTCTGTGACGCAGCGTCGTCAGCGACCGTCCGTGACGACGGACGGCGCTCCCGGGGCGCCGTCCACCACGGTAGGTGATCATCGCGGCCGAGGTCACTCGGGGGTGCCCGGGAGCCCGATCCGGGCATCCGGTCGGCGTGTCCCCGCCAAACTCACTTATCCGACCTAATTCGCCATGCACACTCTCGACGTCAACTTGCTCACAGTGTCGATGCGGAGCTGACATGGAACCGCCCAGACCTGGGTAGGGTCCGCGGACCAGCGGTCACGACGGTGACCGCGACGAAAGGCCCAGCGCCGGCGCCCCCGTGGCCCGCCGCCGGGAACACCGCCGGATGAGCGTTTCGCCGGTGGACGAGACGAGGAGGGCACCCGTGGCCGACCAGGCCCAGACCTACAACGGTTACTGCGTGAAGTGCAAGGAGAAGCGGGACTTCGAGGGACACGTCGAGGTCTCCAAGACCGGGATGAACATGGCCAAGGGCAAGTGTCCGGTGTGCGGCACAACAGTGAACCGCATCCTGGGCAAGGCGAAGGTCTGACCGTTCCCGGGTCGCGCGGAAGGGGTGGCCGGCGGCCACCCCTTCCGCCGTACCGGCCACTGTCGGCTCTCGGACAGGCACACCGAGGGCCTGTGGACAACTCGCCGAACCCTGTGGACAACCCTGCACAGGGCCCCGCGCATCTGTGGACAACGATCGACGGAAAGCACGGAAACGGTCACCATTCGTGGTCATGACCCGTGCCGCTCTGCCCCGACCGACCCTGCTCCCCGGCCTCACCCTCCTCTGGCGGGACCGGCACACCCTGCAACTCGGCGTCGAGCCCGGCCGGGCGGTGCTGCTGGAGCTGGCCAACCCCCGCGCCGCCCGGCTCCTCGACCTCCTCGACGGCGCCCGCAGCGAGCGGCACGTCCTCGAGCACGCGGCCGCCCTCGACGTCGGGCGGGACGAGGCCCGTACGCTGCTCGACGCGCTGCGGGCGGCCGGTCTGGTCGTACCCGCGCACACGCTGCTGCCGCGCGACCTGGCCGGCCCGCCACGGGCCCGGCTCGCCGCCGAGGCCGGGGCACTCGCCCTGGCGGCCCGGCGGCTGCCCGGGAC
>JAEYGD010000346.1 GCA_023402505.1 Actinomycetes bacterium | reverse complement strand
TCTTCCCTCAAAAAAACCCCTAACCCCACGTCCAGGTATCACAACACTCTCTCAGGCGGGCGGCGAAGTCGTCCGGGAGCGCGGTGCCCCAGCGTACGAAGATCTCCTCGGCCTCCACGCTGACCTGGAACGCCTCGGTGCGGCGCCCCTGTCGCCACAGGTGACCGCCGAGGTTGACCAGCGCCGCCGCCAACTCCACCTCGAAGGCGGGAGCGTTGACGCGGACCAGGTCACGGAGCAGCTCGACGGCCTCCCGGCCGGTGCGGACGGCCCGGTCGTACTCGTGGGCGTCGGCATAGCGGAGCCCCAGGGTGTTGAGCACCACCGCCAGCTCGGGCCGGAACACGGCGGGGGCGTCCGCCGCCAGCCGTCGCCAGATCTCCTCGGCCCGGCGGGCGGTGGCGAGCGCGTCGCGGGGCCGGCCGAGCCGGGCCTGGATGACGGCGAGGTTGGCGAGGGCGCCCGCGAGACCGAGCCGGCCGCGCTCGGTACCCGCCACCTGCTCGTAGAGCGTGACCGCGCGCTGAGCGGCCCGCGCGCCCTCCTCGTGCCGGCCCACGCCGGACAGCCGCAGCCCGAGGCTGTCCAGCGCCGCGGCCAGGTCAGCGTCGACGGTCGGCCGGTCGCCGTCCGCCGCGCCTGACGACAGGATCTCGACGGCCTCGGTCACATCGTCCAGGGCCCGGTCGTCGCGGTCGAGTGCGGCCAGGCGGAGCCCGCGCAGGCGCAGCGCCTGGGCGAGCAGGCTCGCCGCGGCCGGCGTCGGCTCCGCCTGCCGGGCGGCTCGGGCACCGGCGACCGCCCGCTCCATCGCGGCGAGGGCCGCGCGGGGGTCGCCGGCGTACGCGAGCCGACGGCCGTGGGCCAGGTGCAGCCGGGCACGCTCGGCGTCGTTCTGTTCGCCCGCCAGCCGGTGCCGGACGAGCCGGCCGGTGATCTCGCAGGCGACGTGGTCGAAGTCCAGGTGTCGACCGGGCGGCAGGACCGGCTCGATCAGGGCGAGGGTGTCGACGTCCACGCCGGGTAGGTCGACGAGTCGGGCCAGGACGCCGCCGCCCGCGGCCAGCGCCGCCTGCGGTGCCGACCTCAGCAGGGGCAGGATGATCGTGTCGGTGACGTGGGGCCAGGCGTGGGCCGCCTCGGTCAGGACCGCGAGGGCGCGACCCCGCACCGCCCGGGGCAGTTCGGCGGGACCGCGCTGGCCGAGCAGCGCCCGGGCGATCGCGGCCGCCCACGGCTGGGGTGACCGCGCCGCGACGCGGTGACCGGGAAGGGCCAGAGCCACGTACGCCTCGCCGAGCCGGTCCGGAAAGAGCGGTTCGAGAACCATCTCGGGATCGGCGCAGGGGTAGCACCTGCGGTGGTCGTCCAGGAGTTGACCGGCCTCCGCCGCGGACCCGCAGACACCCACGCCCACCAGGATCTCCAGACCGTCCTCGTAGCGTTGCCGACCGGTCAGGGTGGCGACGAACGCGGCCCGAGCCAGCACCGGCGGCGGGTTGCCGGTGGCGCGGGTGTCGTAGAGCTCCTGCCAGCGCTCGCTCTCCCGGTCGAGCAGGTAGTTGTAGAGGTCCGACAGGTCCGCCGGCAGGGCCGTCGCGGGCCGGCGGGTCGCGTCCACGGCCACCAGGGCGGCCATCAGGATGTTCAGGGCGTTGCCGTACGGGGACGCCGCCAGGTCCGGAACGGTCACCGCGGCCGGCCGGGACCGGGGCAGGAGTGCGGCGAACCGCTCGGTCGCGGTGTGGAACAGCTCCCGCCTTTCCGGCAGGTCCGGCGCGACCGGCGCCAGGTCCCGCTGCGAGGTGGCGATGCCGGCGCCGGCGAGCCAGCGGCGCAGCGCCTCCCACCAGTGGCCCGGTGACCGGGCGGTGAGCAGCACCCGCAGCGGTGTCGTCGCTGCCAACCTCCGGTCGGTCAGCAGCGCCTGGAACTCCAGGAGGGTCAGGCGCTCGGCGTAGTCGACCACCACCAGCCGGCCCTTCCCACCCGGGCCGCTCCGGTCGCCGTCGGGTTCGTCGAGCCGGCCCAGGTGCCGTTCGGCGACCAGGACCTGCCAGCCGGCCACCGCCGCGGACCGGGCGAACTCCTCCACCAGCCGGGTCTTGCCCTGGCCACCCGGCCCGGTCACCAGCCGTGCGGCCCGGGCCCGGTCCGACGACAGCCAGGCGGTCAGCTCGTCCAGTTCGGCGTCCCGGCCGACGAACGGCACCACCTGCCGCCGGGGGTCGAGCAGCTGCACGAGGCGGCGACGGCTCGGGTCGGGTGGGCGCGACCGGGCGGGTGCGGCCAGCCGGAACCGTGGCGCGTACGCGTACACGTCGCCCTGGACCAGACCCGAGATCGCCACGCTGCCCGCGGCGTTGGCGCTGGCGGCGCCGGTCCGCGCGACGGAGGCGTGCCGGTCGTCGGGGTGGGGGTGTTCGATGTCGCGGGCCATCAGTCGCGGCGCCGGATCCCGCTCACGGCCTGGCCGCCGCCGGCCGCGTCGGCGTCGCCGGTGTCACGCGCCTCGAGATCACCGCCGTCCCGGGCGGGCGCGTCGATCCCCGAGGTCGCGTAGCCGCCCGTCTGCGCCGTCGCCCGGCCGGTCGACGTGGCGACCGACCGGCCGCGTCCTCGCGCCTGCGCGGCCCAGATCGCGACACCGACCGCGGCCACCCCGGCCAGCGCCGACACCGCGGTCGCCACCTGGCCGACGGTCTGCCAGCTCAGGAAGCCGAAGACCACGGCGAGACCGGCGACGGCGCAGGCCGTCGTCATGATCACTGTATGGCGCGATCTCGTCACTCCCCGAGTGTGTCCGTCGCTCGCGGGCGGCCACCATCCACCGGTCGGACCATCCGGCCGCCCCCCTGGCCCCGCCGTGGGTGCGGCCCGGCCAGCGGATGCGCGGGGGTGCGGGTGTCCCGGAACTGGGCTGCCCCGGATCGGTGCGCGGCGGTGACCTGGTCGGCGGGCACGCGGCCCGCAGTGGCGCGATGGTCAGTCCGCGGGCCGGGCCTTCTGCGGATGGATCGTCTCGTGGCGGGCCAGCATCGCGACGAACTCACCGATCTTCCGTTCGCGGGACTGCGGCCGTTTGAGTGCGTTGAGGCGGTGGATGAGGGCGTACCGGTTGGTCTTGGTGAGCACGTCGAACATGGCCTGGGCGGCGGGATCGGCGGCGATGGCGGCGAGCAGGTCGGCCGGCACCTCGGCTTCCGACGGCGGGGCGTAGGCCGCGATCCACCGTCCGTCCGCCTTCGCGGCCTCCACCGCGGCGCGGCCCGCGGGCGTCATCCGCCCCTGCGCCTCCAGCCGCTCCACGTGGGCGACATTGCGCTGGGACCAGGAACTGCGGGGCCGGCGAGGGGTGAACCGGATCCAGGAGGTCTCCTGGTCCCCCTTGCGGGCCTGCCCGTCGATCCAGCCGAAACACAGCGCCTCGTCGACCGCCTGCTGCCAGGTCAGCGTCGTGACCGTGCCGCCCTTGCGGGTCAGGGCCAGCCAGACCCCGGGCGACGTGGTGTGGTTGGCCGACAACCACGCCCGCAACGCCGCGGCGTCCGCGACGACCAGCTCGTCCAGTTCGGCGCTCACCATGCGGGGAAGGCTATCGCTGCCGGTGCCGGTGGACCGGATCACCCCCGGGGCGCCGGGTGAGCCGGCCGATCGGCTTCCACGGTGGTCACGCCACGAGCAGGCGCAGACCGAGTTCCGCCGCGTCGAGGGCGACGACGTCCCGGTTGCGTTCGGCCCACCGGCCCGAGGAGAGGTCCTCGCGGAGGGTGTCGACCGCCCGCTGCTCGGCCTGCGGTCCGACCCTGGTCCAGACCGAGACGGCGCGGCGCACACGTTCGTCCAGGTACGCCTCGGGCCGGCGCCAGTACGCCTCGAAGAAGCCGTCGGCGCAGTCCCACGGAACGAGCACCGGTTCGGCCCGTCCGCCGATCGCACCGGCCAGGTCGGCCAGGGACGGCCAGCCGACGAGCAGGTCCGCGAACTCCGGCAGGTAGTCGCGGGTGAGCCAGAACCGTTGCCGCCAGCCGGTGTCGTCGGCGTCGTACGTGAACACCACCACGCGACGGGCCACCCGCCGCATCTCACGCAGCCCGGCGACCGGGTCCGGCCAGTGGTGGACGGTGCTGACCGCCATCGCGGCGTCGAAGGACTGGTCCTCGAACGGCAGGCTCTCCGCCGCGGCGGCCACGCAGGGCGCCGCGCCCGGCGGACGCTGCGCCCGCATGACCGCCGACGGTTCCACCGCCGTGACGTCGCGGTCGGGTGGCTCGTAGGAGCCGGTGCCGGCCCCGACGTTCAGCACCGTTCGGGCGTCACCCAGCGCAGCCCAGATGCGCGCGGCGATCCGTGGCTCCGTGCGCCGCGTCGCCGGGTAGGCCGATCCGATGGCGTCGTACAACTGGGCGCCGAACACTCTGAGTTGCTCCTCCGGTGTGGTTCTGATTCCCATCGCTCGGGCCTCCAGTTCCCTGTCGATGGCGGCCACCATGGCGGTGGCGCGCTCGCGCTGGTCGGTCAGCAGGCCGCGCAGCCGGCACAGGCGTGCGACCGCGTCGGTGGCCGGGTCGTCGACCAGGTCGGCGATCTCCCGCAGCCCGAAACCGAGCCGCCGGTAAGCGAGGACCTCCCGGAGTCGCTCCACGTCGTCCGCGGAGTAGGCCCGGTGCCCGGCCGCGGTCCGCGTCGACGGCTCCAGGAGGCCGATCTCGTCGTAGTGGTGCAGGGTGCGGACGCTGATCCCGGCCAGTTCCGCCACCCGCCCCACGGTCAGGTACTCCTCCACGCCGTCGACTATGTGGCATGACGCCGCGTGAGGAGCAAGCCCGTCAGGTCCGTCGTCGACCGCCCTGGCCAGGTCGCCGCGACGACCGGGACCGGACGCACGACGACGCCCGGGCCGGTAGCGGTGTCAGCGCAGCTCGGCCGCCTGCCGGATCATCCGCCCGAGGTCCCGGACCTCGGCGTCCTCGGTGGCGTCGGCCGCCCGGTCGGCGATCGCCGCGAGGTCGCCCAGCCGTACCTCCTCGGCGCCGCGCAGGGCCGCGGCGAAGTACGCGGCGGCGTAGCAGGTGTGCAGCCGCGGAGAGGCTCCGGCGAAGTCCCGGTCCAGGTCGGCCACGGTCACCGACTGGTACGTCTCGGCCGGGTCGCGGTCCGTCGGGTCGCTCCAGCGCACCTGCACCCGCCCGACCCGGTCGGCCGCGGACGCCCCGTCGGCCAGCCGGACGGCGTAGAGGGCGGTGACGCTGTGCCCGGGGCCGACCTCACCCCCGTCGACCCGGTCGTCACGGAAGTCCTCGTCGGCGATCGCCCGGTTGTCGTAGCCGATCAGCCGGTAGGACCGCACCGTCGAGCCCTCGAAGGTCACCTGCACCTTGGCGTCGAGCGCCCGGACGCTCAGCGTGGCGGGCAGTTGTTCCACGAACACCTTGCGGGCCTGCTCCCGCTCGCCGACGTACACGGCGAAGCCGTCGCCCCGGTCGGCCAACTGCTCCATCAGCTGGTCACCGTAGTCGCTGCCGACACCCACGCCGAGCAGCGCGATCTGCTTGGCCGCCTCCTCGCGTACCCGGCGCAGGATCGGCTCCGACTCGGTGCTGCCGGTGTTGGCCAGGCCGTCGGAGAGCACGATCACCCGGTTGGCCCGGCCGGCCTGGAAGCCGCCGCGGGCCACCTGGTAACCCAGCACCAGGCCGGCCTCCAGGTTGGTGCTGTCCCGCGTGCGCAGGGAGTCGATCGCGGCGTGCAGCCGTCGGGCGTCGGAGACGGGGGTCATCTCGCGGACGACGCGCGCGTCCCGGCTGAACTCGACGATGGCGATCGAGTCGGTGGGGCGCAGCTGGTCCACCAGCGTGTGCAGCGCGTCCCGCACCAGGTCGAGCCGGCCCGGCTCGGCCATCGAGCCGGAAACGTCGATGACGAAGGTGAGGGCGGCGTCCGGTCGGCTGTCCCGGTTCTCCGAGCGGGTCTGCAGACCGATCCGCAGCAGCCGCTCGCCGTCCGCCGCGGGGTGGGTCTCGGGCAGCCGGGCGCCGTCGACGTGCACGGCGAAACCGTCCCCGGCCGGCTCGGGGTAGTCCTGCCGGAACGAGTTCACGAACTCCTCCGGTCGCACCTGCGACCGCTCCGGCAGCCGGCCCTGCCCGATGAGCCGGCGGGCATAGCCGTACGAGGCGGTGTCGACGTCGACGCCGAACGTGGAGGTCGCGTCGTCCTCGGTGCGCGTCTCGTCTCCACCCGACCAGGGTGTGCCGCCGTGGGGGCGGGCCGGTTCGCGGACCGCGTCACCGCCCCGGTCGGAGCCGCCGTAGGAGCAGGCGGTGGTCGCCAGGACCGCGGCGAGCACCCCGGCCAGCACCGACGATCGTCTTGTCTGGAGCATCTGTCCTCCCCGACTGGACTGCGAGTTGACGATCCCGGTGCGCCCGGGACGGTCACGGTCATTGACGCAGCCCTGCCGGCCGCCCGTTCCCGTCGTGGCCGAGCCGACGCACAAACGTGAACCTCGTGACCGGGCCGTACGCCAAACGTGACCTGAGTCCGTCGCCGGTGGTCCGGTTCCGCTCCGACGGCCGCTTGACCCTCGACCCGGTCGAGCCCTCAGGATCGGCGCGTGACCATCGACCACCAGGGGCAGCGATGATGGATGTCGGGAACGCGGTGCTGAGGCTCTGCCAGGACGGGATGCGGGCGGAGGTGGCGGGGCGGCCGGCGGAGGCGCGGGCGTTGTTCGCCTTCGCCGGCTGAGCTGACCGTTGCCGGATTCGCGCCCGCCGTCGTTCTGGGTCGGTCCCCGTCGCACGGATGCGGGGGTCACACCGGGTCGTACTGGCGTACCCCGTCGGCGTCGACGGCCTTCAGGCGTCCCTGCGCCACGAGCAGGTCGAGGTGGGCGCCCGTCTCGGCGACGGCGAGCATCTGGTTGAACAGGTCCAGCTCGGCGAAGGAACGCCGGCGGCTGGTCCAGGTCAGCCGGTGCGCGACCGCGTAGGCCGTCATCCGGTCCCGCACCACCCCGCACGCCTGGTCCAGTCGCTCGGCGTGGTGGTGGAGGAGTTCGTCGACCCGGGCGTGGACACTCGGGCCCACCGGGCCGTGCGCCGGCAGCAGCCGCCGGTCCGGCAGCGACCGGACCAGCCGCAACGAGTCCAGGTAGTCCCCCAGGGGCAGCTCGGCGGCCACCGCCTCGAAGCCGATGGACGGTGTGATGTGCGGAAGGACGTGGTCGCCGGCGAACATCAGCTGCGCGTCGCGGTCGATGAAGACGACATGCCCACGGGTGTGTCCCGGAGTGGCCACCACCCGGAGCGTCCTGCCCGGCAGCGCGATGTCGGTCCCCCCGGCGAGCCAGTCGTCCGGTGCCGCCCAGGCCGCCGGATCGTGCGGCGTCAGCCCGGCCCGCGCGCGGAGCGCGTCGACGAGCTCGCCCGCGCCACACCGGACCAGCGCCTGCCAGTGTGCGGACAGGGGTCGTTGACCGGGAGTGGACAGCGCGCGGATGGCCGGTTCCTCGCCCTCGCCGAGGCTCACCGTCGTCCCGAACTCGCGTCGCACGGCCACCGCCATCGCGTAATGGTCGCGGTGCACGTGCGTGACGAGGAACCGTCGTACGTCCGCGACGCCCGCGCCCAGCGCGGCGAGGGCGGCGTCCAGGGCCTGCCGCGCCTCCGTGATCGCCCAGCCGGAGTCGACCAGCACGAGGCCGTCGTCACCGGTCAGGGCGTACACGTTCACCGACCGGAGACCGTCGTGGGGTAACGGGAGCGGGATGCGGTACACCCCGGCGGCCACCTCAAACACGCCCGGACGCGTCCAGTCCGCCGTCACGTCGTCGGGTTCGACCCGCATCGCTGCTGCACCTACCATTTGCCGTGCTCCGAACTCCTCCATGGTCCTGATCGACCGTAGCGGACCCGGGCGGACCGGATCGCGACCGGCCCTCGGGCCGCAGGGCTCCCGGCCGAAGGGACACCCCTTTCACTGCTTCCCCGGAACCCGGCCGGACGTCGACCGGGCTCCGGGCGAGCGGGCGCAGATCAGCGGTGGACTGGTACGCGGTGCTCAGCTGGAGGTAGGCGTGCCTGGCGGAGTTCCACGGCTCGCCCGGTGCGGGCAGTACCGTTCACCGCCCTCTTCTCAGCCGGCCGGGGCGCGGATGCATGCCGGCGGTATGTCGACGGTGACGCCGGGCGTCACCGTCAACGTGTCGCAGCCGGTGGCGCCGGTCAGCGCTGTCCCGGTCAGTAGGGCGCGCTGGGAGGCGGGGTCCATCGCCACGTTCAGGTCGAGCCCTCGCAGGCCAAGCCCGTTGATCCCGCCCGGCCGGTCGCCGAAGGACACCACGGCCGGTAGGCCCCGATCGGCGCGGACACCATTGTTCAGCCAGACCGCGTCGATCACGGACGCGGCACCGAAAATGCCCGGTCGCTGGCCGGCCGCATACGGTCCACCGTTCTCGGTCCATTCATACCGCTCGGAGAACATGCCGACTTTGACCACGTCGCGCAGGATCGCGTTGCTGAGCACCCGCGCCTGCTCCGGCCGGTCGTGCGCGAGCAGGCCATAAACGGTGTAGCTGGTGATGCCGTGCCGAATGTCGATGTTGCTATATGCCGGAGCCGTCACCCTGCCGAAGCCAGCGAAGGGCAGCATCGGGTCGTAGTAACGCTCGAAAAGCGCCAACATCGAGGTCAGGTGGCTGCCGGAGAGAGTGGGCACCACCAGGGCGCTGGTGATCGCGACCGTCGTACCGCCGACCCGCTTGGTGGTCCGGTTCGGAAAATACGCCTTCACCGGCTCGGACGTCGGGCTGGACCAGAACCAGAAGAGGAAGTTCTGGTAGTTGGCGTCGTAGCGCCCCTGCCAGTAGGTGACGTCCGTGGTGTTGCCGAGCACCTGGGCGATCCGCTTGGCATAGACGGTGTCGACCAGATAGGAGCCGACGAAGGCGATGTCCATCGCCTTGTTCGGGTGGTCGGCGGCCACTGGCTGCCACTGGGGGTTCTTCTCCTTGAAGTCCAGCAGCCGGCGCAGGGTCGGATAGACCGCCCGTAGCCTGGCCAGGTCGCCGGTGATCGAATACAGGTTCCAGGCGGTCTGCGCCTCCCGGGCCGGCAGGTTCTCTCCGCCCAACTGGCCGGTGGTGCCTACCAGGCTGAGCATTCCGATGAACGCGTTCCACGCCGACCCTGGGTCCACGTACGCCATAAGCTGGATGTTGATCGCGCTGTCCCAGCTTGCGATGGCCCGCGCGCCGACCGGTCCGTGCGGATACATCGCCGCCTTGCCGGTCGGATACTGCACATAGGGATAGCCCGTGTGCGGCTGTGGCGGCAGGGCGTTCGCCTCGAGGAAGACCCAGGCACGGTAGTAGGCGCGACGGACCGCCGCGGCGTCCACGCCACCGGTCGACACGGCCTGGACGTCGAAGTTGGTGGGATGTGGCACCCGGGCGAGACGTGCGTCCCACTCTGCGGCGCGGGCCGCCGGATCCCCCTGCACCGCGCTGGGGGTGGCGGCCGCGAGCGCCCGGTTCACGGCTTCGGCCGCCCCCTCGGTCTGGCTGGCGAAGCCCACCCCGAGGTCGAGCTGGGCCGACGTGCCGGTCGGCACCGCCGCCGGGGCGGACCAATAGCCACGACTCCAGGTCGCGGCGTAGCTGAGGCTGTTGACCGGCCCGTTCTCCAGCATTGCCTCCCGGTCACTGTAGAAGCCGGGTACGCCGACGGTGGCCGGAAGGGCCACGGAGTAGTAGTAGCCGGGGTTGGCGAAGGTCAGCACCCGACGGGTGGCGTCCCACGACGGGACGCCCCGGAAGGCCCCGGATACCTGCACGGGCTGCCCGGTGGTGCCGCCGCTCACCGTGGCGGAGCGCCCCACCGAGTGGACGTCGTGGAAGACGTCCCGCCCGGCGATCCGCATTCCGTCGGCGTACCGGCCGTCGAAGGTGAGCTGGTGCGGTGCCCAGGAGGTGGCGACGGTCTGCGCGGTACCCAACCACGGCCTGGGTCCCCGGCTGGTGAGCTTGATGTCGTCGAGTTGGATGCGGCTGTCGTACCCGACGATGAAGATCTTGATGTCGAAGGTGCGCAGACCGCGCCAACCGGTCGCCGTGGTGAGGTCGTAGCTGTAGGTGCCGGAGCGGGTGGTGGTGGGCTGCACGATGGTGTCCACGTCTGTCCCGCCGTTGACCTTGAGCCCCCAGCCGCGCCCCCCGATGGGTACGGCGAGTCGCAGTATCGGATGCCGGTCCAGGTCGACGGTGATCTTCCGGGTGATGGCCCCCCAGTGCGGCTCGTCGTCCTTCGGCTTGGCGCGGATCAGGAAGGTTCGGCCGGTCTCGGGTTCCAGCGAACTCTGGACGTTGTAGCGGACCCAGCCGGGATCGAGCGTCTCCTCGCCGGGGCCACCGTGGAAGCCGTCGGCGAAGGCGAGGGAGACTGTCGAGGGGGTGTGCACCCGGATGTGGTCGACCATTACCGGCTTCTGGTACCCGACGGCGAAGATCCGCATGGTGACTTTCCGCGTGCCGCTCCAACCGAGACTACGCAGGTCGTAGGTGTGCACTCCGGGGGCCGCTGTGTTCGGTTGCAGCACCTGGTCGGTCCCGCCGTTGTCGGCGACCTTCAACGCCCAGGTCCCCGCGGCGCTGTGCACCCCGATGGTCACCAACGGGTAGGTGTTGATGTCGATGTCGAGGGTCCGGCTCACGGACGCCCAGGAGGTGCCGGTGGTTGCCTTGACCTGGAGCTTCAGCAGCCCTTTGGTAGCTTCCGCCTGGGCCGGGGCCGACTGCGTCCAGGCGGTGCTCAGGCCGGCGAAGGATTCGTAGAAGAAGGCGCGCAGGGGGACCGGCGCGGCGCCGGCGGGGCGCTGGTTGAGCATGATCAGCTCGTTGAGCGCCACGGAGGTACGGGTCTGGGGCGTCACGGGCTCATGGTCGATGTAGTAGCCGGCGTTGAGCGGCAACTGCGGTGGATCGCTCTGCTCCAGCTCCGAACTCATGGTCCACACCTGGTGCGGGTTGAGCACAACCGGGCTCTTCGGCAACGTCAGCCAGCGCGGTTGGTTGGCGGCGGTCTCGGTGAGTTCGGCGGAGCGCGCCGCCGTGGCGGTCGTCGCTTCCGATGACGTCGTCCGGGTGGGGTTGGACGTCGGTCCGGCGAGCCCGGGTGCGGTCGCCGCGAGTGCGGCTGACAGAAGGATCGGCAACAGTCTGAACATAGGACTCCGTCCACTTCCGTTCGATGAGCATTTCGTGGCGGCCACACGGCGGGGACCAGCCGAAGCGGGTGCGAGCCCCAGCCCTGAAAAGGCTGGGGCTCCTGCGCGTGGTGGGCGCTCACCCTCCCCGAACCCGGCGTAGCCCCGACCGGGTCCGGGGTGGAGACGGATCAGGAACAGGCGGCGTAGAGCCGGCGGGTGCCGGTGCCGCTCGCGTACGCGGCCGGGTCACTGAACCGGCAACCGTAGTTGGCCTCCGCCAGGATGACCGGGGTCGTCGTGACGTCGCCGCGTGGCACCACTGCGCTGCTGACCCAGTTGACCAGGTCGTTGAAGGCGGTCCCGACCTCAGTGGGGCTGAACTCGCAGTGCCCAGAGGTGCGGATCGCCCGCTGCACCACCAAGTGGCCCTGGCTGTTGGCCACTGCCTCCCGGTAGTAGATCTGCTCCTGCGCGAACGGCACCTGCATGTCGCCGATGCCGTGCAGGCTGAGAACCGGAACGTTGGGCCGGCCGGCAATCTTGGGTACCTCGGTCAGGCCGGTGCTGTTGCGCTCGGTCGGGTTCTCCGGGGCGACGCGCAGCACGGTGGCATTGACGTCCACCGGGGCGTTCGGGGCGTACTGGGTGCCGACGTTGGTGGCGAGTTGCACGGGCCGGCGGGCCGGGCTGTCGCCGCCGTTGATGGTGGCCAGACCGAACAGGTAGTCCTTCCAGACGGCGAAGGCCTGCTCGACGCCGGGGCGAGGTCCGCCGGTGCGGTTGATGGTGATCTGCCGCAACTGCTTGCCCAGGTCGTTGGTGGTGTCCGGGCCGCCCGGCTTGAGCCCGGCCAGGCCGGTGGCCACCTGCATACGGGGTACGGCATTGGTGAGATAGTCGGCGGGGATCGGGTAGGCCGAGACGCCGGTCAACGCCTGGGCGACGAGCTGGTAGTCCAGGTAGCCGTCGAGCAGGGTCTGGTCGCCGAGGACCCCGCACAAGGGGAGAGCGCCGGCGTAGAAGTTCGGGTACTGCTCCAGGGAGCGACCGATGACGTACCCGCCCATCGATTCGCCGGCGATGTAGTTCCGACCCTTGGGGGCCGTGCTGGTGCGGATGAGCGTCGCCAGGTCCTTGGTGCTGAGGACGCCGGCGCGCACGTCGAAGCCGTTGGCGTAGTAGGAGGAGGAGGCCCAGGCCCGGCCCTGGCCGAGAATCTGCTCCCGCAGGCCGAACTTGGGCACCTCGGTGGTCAGGACGTGGTCCTGCCCGCGGTAGCCGTGCGCCCACATCACCAGGTCACCGTTCCAGTTGTTCGGGACCTCGAAGATGAAGCCGGCGTGGTTGTGGGTGCCCTGGAGCACCAGAGTGGGCTGACCGCCGACGACGATCGGGGCAAGCGTCGGGTTGCTGATGGTGTAGCCGGGCAACGGCTGGTCCCCGGGGGTGTCCCCGGTGGGTGGGCTGTCGGCGCTCCGCGATGCCAGGGCGGCTGCCAGTGCCGTGGTGGCCAGGACGCCCGGCGCCGTGGTCTCCGCCGCCTGCGCGGGCGCGGTGCCGAGCCCTACGGCCAGCACCAGGGCCACGCCGGCGACCAACGGGCGGGAAGCACGACGGGTGGGGTTCACAGTCATGTGGTGGGACCTCTTGTCGAAGTGGTGTCTGTCTCCGATGCGGGAAAGCGGGTCACGGGAAGGGGGTGTCGAGGAAATAGACCGACGAGTCGCCTTCGGCCCGGACCAGGTGCGGGTACATCGGCCACTTGGGTCCTTCGGGGTACGCGGCCAGTTGTGCGGGGGTGACCAGCTTGCGATCGGTGCTGGCGATTCGCCACGCCCGGTACGAACGGGGGTTCGCGATGTGCCGCTTGTAGCCGCGGTCCAGGACGTACAGCGGAGAGGTGTCCTTCACGTCGAGCACGGTCGGCCGGAAGTTGAGCACCGACCCGACCGGGAACTTGTTCGCCTCCGCGGGGGGCAGCAACCAGTGGTCGTTGCTGGTCAGGTGCCACGCGTCCCGGATGTCGGGGTTGAGGACGTGCCGCTTCACCTGCGGGGCCCGCGGCGGGAACTTGATGCCGCTGAGGACGAACTGGTTCTCCGCATCGGTCAGGAAGGTGCCGTACCGGGGTGCGTAGGTTCTGACCTCGATGGTTCCGTTGGCCGGCTTGAAGTGCATGATCCGCAGGTAGTTGTTCTTGAGCGCGGCGTTGGGGTCGTTGGCGCTCTCGGCAGTCTGATAGTCCGCCAGGAGCTGGTCCACCCGGTTTCCGTGATCACCGATGGAGGCCTTTTTCTTGGCTCCGAAGGAGAAGCTGTGCCCGCACAACACCATGAAGATGTTCGGGTAGAGCTTCACGAGGTTGTTCCAGATGTTCTCGCCGACGGGGCTGCGTTCGCCGGTTTGGGAGACCAGGTAGTCGTGGGTGCTGACGATGAACTGCTTGCTTGGGTTGGCGGCGACCACACTGCGGGCCCAGCTCAGGTCTGCGGCGGTCGGCTCGTACACCAGCGTGATGATCGCCCAGTCGGTACCACCGGCGGTGAACTGGTGCCAGGTGTTGTTCGTCCTGTTCTCCGGGTAGGTCCCGAGACCGGGGGCGCCACCGGCGGTCTGCACCTTGTCGAACTTGCTGAACGGCACATAGGTGTTGTAGTTGGTGAGGTTGCGGGTGGGCTCGTCGTTGAAATCGTGGTTGCCTGGCGAGATGGCCAGTGGCACCCGGTTGTCCAGACGGGCGATGCCGTCCCGGGCCCGGATCCACTGGTCGGTGTTGAGGGGATTGTGGACGAGGTCGCCCACGTGGACGGCGTACCGGACCTTCCAGGAGTTGTTCCTGCTGGCGAGGATCCAGTCGATCTGGCTGGTGAAAGACGCGTGATACGTCTTTATCGAGTGTTGGGTGTCGGGCAGCACGGCGATGGTGAAGGCCTCGCGGGAGTTGCCACCGACCGCCGCGCTCTCCGCGGCCAGAGCGGCGGCAGACGGCAGGAACGGCGAGAGCGCCGGGGCGGCCGCGACACCCGCAGCACCCACCAGAAGTGAGCGTCGGTTGATACGCAGAGTCACGTTTGGTCCTTTCGGAGGGGTCTGAGGAATTGCGCTGAGGGCAGCACCCAAGGCGACCGACAGGCAATAAAGAACCGATGAAAAGGCGATGCAGCCGCTTGATTAGCGGCCGGACGCGCTCGGCGAATGCCTTTCGTCGATGCGGTCATTGGGTAGCGTGGCAGAAAACTCCGCCCAAGGGAAGGCCCTCGTCGCAAACTTTCAGCCGCCAAGGCGGGGTCCTCGATGCCGCCCCCGGAGGGCGAGAAGTGGAGCCGCCGACCTGCGGCGCACCTACCGTCGGCGGGCCCGCGAGCGCATTGCAAGGCGGGGAAGGCTTGCCCTGACCTGCACATCTACGGATGTGGAACCGCAACCGGAGCCAAGGGCATCCCGCACATTCCGAGTACATTCAGAGCCCATCTTCAGCATTCGCATTGACTTTCACAATTCCCCCTGCCGATAGTTCGAGCGATCGCGTTCGAAGCACTTGTCATTCGGAGGGAGTTACATGAAGACACGTCCCCTACGCCTGCTCGCGGTAATGCTCCTCGCCACACTCGGTGGGATCGTCGCGCCCAGCACACCGGCGCTCGCGGCGCCCACGTTCAAGGTGCCGTTCCCCTGCGGGCAGGCCTGGTCCGGGCAGACCCGCACCAACCACAGCCCCACGAACGCCATCGACTTCAACCGCACCGATGACGCCGGCGACCCGGTTGTCGCCAGCGCCCCCGGCACCGTGGACGTGGTGAAGAACCTGGGCGACACCAGCTACGGCCGGTACGTACGGATCAACCACGGTGGCGGGTACAGCACCTATTACGCGCACCTCAGCGGTTTCAACGTCTCCGTGGGGCAGACGGTGGGGTACGGCCAGGTCATCGGCTACGTCGGCAACAGTGGGAACTCCTCCGGCGCGCACCTGCACTACGAGCAGCGACTCAACGGCGGCGACATCAAGATCCGGTTCAACGGCACGCTCGCCCTCTACTGGGGCACCCGCACCTACACCAGCGACAACGGCTGTGCCCCCAGCGCGCCCGGCACCGCCTCCGGCACGGTCAACACCGCCAGCGCTCCGCTGACCGTCCGCTCAGGACCGGGCACCGGCTACACCTCGGTCGGTACCATCGCCGACGGCACCCGGGTCACGATCTACTGCCAGACCACCGGCACCAGCGTCACCGGCACGTACGGCACCAGCACCATCTGGGACCGCATCGGCGACGGCAGGTTCATCTCCGACGCGTACGTCTACACCGGATCTGACGGGTTCATCCCCGACGTACCGCGTTGCTGATCAGCCCGTCGCACTAGGCTCTCTCCCGTCCGGCCGATCCGGCGGTGGTACGGCGGAACCCTCCGCACACCACCGCCGGATCGACCCTGTCGGCGTTCACGAGCCGCCGGGCGCGACATCAACACCACGATCGCCCGCGGCGTCACCGGATGCCGGCGTACCCCTCCGGTCCTCCGCCCACCGGCCACCGCCTCCCACCCTGAACGGTGAGCGCAATCTGCCCGACAAGCCCACAGGACCCGACGGCTCACAGGATCAACGTCCGGGGAACGAGGCACTACCATCTATGACCCTCACTTCCCCGACGGGTAGTGCTCGAATCTCCGAGGATGACGGGGGGTCCGCGGGCCGTGACACTCACGTTCAGCCTGCTGGGGCCGGTGACCCTGCACGTCGACGACACCCGCGCCGCACTTCCGGCCGGACGGCCCCAACTTCTCCTGGCCGCGTTGCTCATGGGACGCGGCAGAAGGGTCTCCACCGATCGCCTGCTGACCGGCCTCTGGGAGAGCCCACCGCCGTCGGCGCAGGTCAATCTGCGCACCTACGCGACGCGCCTGCGCGCCGCGCTGGGGCCGTACCGCACCCGGTTGACCTGGGTGAACAACGGTTACGCGCTGGCCCTTCAGCCCGGTGAGTTGGATCTCGACCAGTTCGACGACGACGTCCGGCGCGCCCTCGACGCGTGGCGTTCGGGACATCCCACACAGGCCGCCGACCTGCTCGCCACCGGGCTGAACCGGTGGCGCGGTGAGGCCGCCGAAGGGCTTCCCCGGTACGGCCTGCTCGGCAGTAGCCTCGACACGCTCGACGAAAGCCGCTGGGCGACGGTCGAGCGATACGCCGCCGCGTGCGTCGAGGGACACCGGCACGCGGCCGCGGTCAGTGCCCTACGCGCCCTGGTGAGCGACCAGCCGGCCCGCGAGTCCGCGTGGGAGGCGCTCGTCAACGCGCTTGTCGAGTCGGACGACCGGGCCGAGGCCCTGGCGGCGCTGTCCGCGGCCGACACCGCGCTGCGGACGAAAGCCAACCGGGGGCTGGGACGGGTTCTGCGGTCCTTCGAGCGGGACCTGCTCGAAGGACCGTCGGGCCCCGAGCGTCGCCGGGCGTCCGCACGACGTCCCGGCCCTGCCCCGCAGGCCCTCTGCACGCTCCCACCGCCCGTCGCGCTCGTCGGTCGCGAACGCCTGCTGGCCCTTACCGAGGCCACCCTCAACTCGACCGGCACGGTCGTCCTGCACGGACCCGCCGGAGTCGGCAAATCGGCGCTCGCCCGCACGATCGCCAGCCGGCTCGCCGCGGCGTTTCCCGACGGTCAGCTCTACCTCGACTTCTACGGCAGCAGTCCCGGTCTCACCCCGATGACGGTCGAGGAGGCGATTTCCGGCCTGCTCCGGATGCTCGGCCGGGCACCCTCGGGTTCCACTCCGGGTGCGGAGGCCACCGAACTCCGCGCGCGGCTCAGCACCCGGCGGGTGCTGGTGGTGCTGGACAACGTGATCGAAGCCGCGCAGGTCCGACGGCTGCTGTCGGTACTCGGAAACGCCGCGGTGGTCGTGACGAGCCGGGCGGCACTGCCGACGTTGGACATCACGCACCTGGCTGTCGGCGAACTCGCCCCGGCTGACTCAGTCCGGCTGCTCGCCCGGCATGTGGGCACCGACCGCCTCGACCGGTCGTCCGGGGACGCCGAGACCCTGGCGGCGATGTGTGGTCACCTCCCGCTGGCACTGCGGATCGTCGGCGCCCGGCTGTCGGCACGTCCGGAGTGGACGCTCGCCGACATGGTCAGTCGGCTCGCCAACGAGCAGCACCGCCTCGACGAGCTGAGCTGTGACGACCTGGCGGTGCGGGCGAGTCTCGCAGTGACCTGTGACATCCTCGCCGAACGATCCGGCGGCCACGAGGCCCTGGAACTGTTCGACCGCTGGGGCATGGTGCGACTTCCCACGCTCGGGGTCGAGTTGGCCAGCGTCCTGACGGGTGCGCCCCTACGTCAGGCCCGTGCGCTGCTGGACCGCCTCGCGGACGCCGGACTCGTCGAGGCGTACGGCACGGACCGGTACCGGCTGCACGATCTCGTGCGGATCTTCGCCATGGAGCGCGGCCGTCGCGACCCCGAGGGCGAGAAGGCCGCCGTACACGCGAGCCGCTGCTATTTCCTGGCCACCGCGCGGCGCGCCAGGGACCAGATCCGGCCGGTCACCGACCGGATGCCCGACAGGTTCGTCGAGGCACACCCCACCGTGACCTTCACGGCTCAAGGCGACGCCCTGCGGTGGCTGGAGACCGAACGCGAGAACCTCGTCGCCGCGGCGCGAATGGCGGCTCGCGACGAGACGCCCGAGGGAGACGAGTTCGCGGTACGGCTGTGCATGGAGCTCTACCCGTTCCTGCCCATGCGGGGGTACTACCACGACCTGCGCGAGGTGGCGGATTGCGCGCTGCGGTGCGCCCGACGACTGGGCAGCCGACCGGACGAGTCGTTGTCGCTGACCTATTTCGCCATGGCCCAGTCCCGGCTCGGCGACACCGACCAGGGGGTCGGTAACCTCCGCGTCGCGCTCGCCCTGAACGAGGCCGACGGTGACACCGGGGCGGTGGCGGTGACCCTGGACCACCTCGGGCTCCTGTTGGGCGCCGCCAACCGATTCGAGGAGGGCCAGGCAGCGTTCGAGCGGGCGCTGCACATGCACCGTCAACGCGACGATCGCCGGCGGATCGGCATCACGTTGAACAATCTGGCCGACGTACTGCTGCATCTCGGTCAATCCGAATCCGCGCTCGAACACCTGCGGGAGAGCCTGCGGCTACGCGAGGAGTCCGGTGACGAGTTCGGTCTGGCGATCACCATCCTGACCATCGGCCAGGCCTACGCCCGCGACGGTCGGCACCAGCAGGCGTACCCATGGCTGGAGAGGGCTCTGACCGCCGTACGTGCCACCGGCAATCTCGAGGCGGAGTGGCGGGTACTCATCGTGCGGGCGGAGATTGACCGCACCACGGGGCGGCTGGACGCAGCTCGCGAAGGCCTGCACCGTGCGCTCGCCATCTCGCAACAGATCGGCGATGTCGCCGGCGCCCAGGAGGTCCGCCGAGCGCTGGCCGAACTCGACGACGTACGGCAGACTGCCGCTTCCCGGTAGTAGGCCGGCGCCCGGGTCGCGTTCCGGCTGCCAATCGACGTCTCCGGCGCATCGCTGGCTGGAGGCGCGGTAGCCTCGGGCGGGTGCGGATCATCGCGTTCCTGGCCGTCTCCATCGTCGTGCTGGCCGCCGTCCTGCTGGTCGCCGCGGCCGTGACGGCCGGCGCCCGAAGGCGGCGCCGTGCCTCGCAGCTGTCCGCCCGTTGGGCGGTACGGCACTACGCCATACCAGGGCGGGGGCACACGGTCGTCGGGGTCACCCTGACCGACGCGGACGGCCGGGTGCACGGTGAGCACGTGGTCGCGCGCATCCCGGACGACGCTCAGGACTGGCAACGCGACTTCGTCGCGGCCCGCCAGGAGGCCGAGGAGCGCGCGTTCCACCTCAACATGGACCGCCCGTCGATCGAGGGCTGACACCGGCCCTGCCGGCGCGACCGGTGACCGGATCAGCTGCGCCGCTGCTGACCTGCTGCCTGGCCTGGCTCGACCGGACAGACCCGGGGACCGGGCATCGCTTCGCGCCCGATCCCCGGGGACTCACCGGGCCTCGCGGAGCATCGCGTCGGTCTCGGGGTCGGCCATGAGCTCCCGAACCTCCTGCGCGCAGCGACAGGAGGCGGCAATCTTGGCGGCCCACGCCAGCGCCTCCTCGCGGGAGGCCACGTCGACGACCACGAACCCGCCGATGACCTCCTTGGTCTCCGGGTACGGGCCGTCGGTGACCATCCCGTCCGTGGCCACGACGCTCGCCTGCTGGCGTTGGAGTCCGGCGCCGAAGACGAACACGCCGGCGTTCACGGCCTCCTGGATCACCGCGTGTGAGGCCTTGCCCACCTCGGGCCAGTCCTCGTCGGGGATGTGGTCCATCGCGCCGTCGTCGAACGAGATCAAGTACCGCGTCATCCCATGGCTCCCTTGCTCCTGACGGCCTCGTCCAGCCGCCTCTCTCCTGCTCTACGAACGGCTCGCCCCGGATCCGACGCTGTGCCGGAGAAATCCTCACCCGATCGCACTATCCCAGCTGGTCGCGGCGGCGCGTCAGATAGGCGGTCTCGGCGGTGTTGCCCGCCAGGTCGATGGCCCTGTCGTACGCCGACCGCGCCTGCTGGTTGCGGCCGATCCGACGGAGCAGCTCGGCGCGGGTTGCGTGGTAGGCGTGATAGTCGGCCAACTGGTCCCCGAGACGGTCGACGGCGGCCAGTGCCACCGTCGGGCCGTCGAGCTCCGCGACTGCGACGGCCCGGTTGAGGGCGATGACCGGCGAAGGGTCGAGGCGGACCAGCTGGTCGTAGAGGGCGACGACCTGCGACCAGTCGGTGTCGCGTACGTCGCGGGCGAAGGCGTGCACGGCGTTGATCGCCGCCAGGATCTGGTACCGACCCGGTGCCACGCCGGTGGCCACGCGTTCGCGCACCAACCGATGCCCCTCGGCGATCAGTGAGGCGTCCCAGGCCCCGCGGTCCTGCTCGGCGAGGGGGACCAGTTCGCCGCTGACCGAGACGCGGGCGGTCCGGCGGGCCTCGGTGAGCAGCATCAGCGCCAGCAGCCCGGCCACCTCGCCGTCGTCGGGCAGGAGGGCACGGATCAGGCGGGTGAGCCGGATCGCCTCGGCGGTCAGGTCCTGACGCACGGGAGGGGTGTCGGGGGCGGTCGCGAGGTAGCCCTCGTTGAAGACAAGGAACAGGACGGCGAGTACGCCGGTGACGCGTCCCGGGAGATCCTCCGCCGACGGCACCCGGTAGGGGACGCGAGCCGCCTTGATCTTGGCCTTCGCGCGGGTGATCCGCTGCTCCATGGTGGTCGCGCGGACCAGGAAGGCGCGAGCGATCTCGGGCACGGTCAGTCCGCCGACCATGCGTAGGGTCAACGCCACGCGGCTCTGGATCGCGAGCGCCGGGTGGCAGCAGGTGAAGATCAGCCGGAGTCGATCATCCTCGATGGCACCGGGCGGTTCGGACGCGTCGGCTGCCAGCAGCCGAGCCTCCTTCTGCTTGGCGTCGCGCTTGTTCTCGCGCCGGACCCGGTCGACGGCCTTGCGGTTGGCGGTGGTGTTCAGCCAGGCGCCCGGGTTGGGGGGTACGCCGTCGGTCGGCCATCGCTCGACGGCGGTCGCGAACGCCTCGGCCGCCGCCTCCTCGGCGATGTCGAGATCACCGAAACGCCTGGTGAGGGTGGCGACCATCCGTGCCCACTGCTCGTGGTGGGCACGGCTGATCGCCTCCCGTACGTCGACCACGCTCACCACGTCGACGGCGGTCACCGGTGGGTCACCCGGCCGGTCGGCGGTCGGCGTGGTCACCCAGCTCGGCGGGCTCGCGGTGGTGGGCGCGCTGCGCCGGCGGCGTCGATCCCGCATCGGCGGGGAGCCGCCCGAGTCGTGACCTGAGCCGCGCCCGGCAGGCCGGCCAGTCCGAGGCGATGACGGAGTACATCGCGGAGTCCCGCAGCAGCCCCTCCTCGCCCGGGGCCCACGACCGCGACCAGCGGCGCAGTACGCCCTCGAACTGCGCTCCCACACGTTCGATCGCGGCACGGGAACGCCCGTTGCGGGCATCGGTCTTGAGGTCGACGCGGGCTACCTGCCACCGCTCGAACGCGTTCGCGAACAGCAACGACTTCGCCTCGGTGTTCAGGCCGCCGCCCTGCGCCGAGGCAGCCAGCCAGGTGAAGCCCACCTCGATCGCGCACAACTCGTCGCGTGCCGGCCACAGCCGCGGATCCCAGTAGGCGGTCGCCCCGACCGCGCGTCCGGACGACGTGGCCACCTGCGCGTACGGCATCAGAACCCCGGCCGCGGCCCGCGCCAGCTGCGCGTCGATGTAGTCCGTCACCTCCGGTGCCCTGGGCACCCAGGTGAAGCGGTACGAACTTCGGTCCTCCTCGGCTGCCATCGCCAGATCCGCGGCGTGCCGGTGCTCGAGCGGCTCCAGACGGACAAGGTCACCGTCGAGCAGCGGTGCGGTCAGTCCCGCGGGAAATGGCACCGGCGCTCTCCAATCGCGACTTGCCGGGCACGCCCTGCGCCCGGCCGGGTCCTCACCCAGGGCACCCCACCCGCGATTGGAGGGTTGCCGGCCAGCGAGCTGGGGCTTCGCGCTGACACTCTTGACCCGGCATCAGGCTAACAAGGGGCTGCGCGCGCCGTCATCCCGCCGGGGCCACACCTCGCGGCCGATCGGCAGGCCCGAGGGGAGATCATCGGGTGGTCGAGCCGGCCGACCAGCAGCACCGCATCGAGGCGGCCCAGGGCGCGGGAGCCGGTCCAGCCACCGCGCCGGCGGTCTCGGGCCGGTCAGAAGTCACGCCACTCGTCGAACCACTGGTCGGCCAGCTGCGCCGGGACCTCGGCCCGGGCGGCGAGTTCCAGGAACGCCGCGAAGGCTTCCTCCCGGCGCAGCGTGTCGATGATCGCGTACTTCTGGTCGATGCTGTTGAGCGCCTCGACCAGGGTGCGCAGGGCCGTCTCCGCTTCGGCGACACGCCCGGCACCCCGCGGAAGCTTGTCGATGGTGCGGACGGCGCTGGCGTACGCCTTGCAGGCGGCGGCTCCGCCTCGGGCGTCGTCGTCGACCCAGTCCCGGAACGGGTTGTTCAGGTTGGCGGCCAGCCACGTGTCGGCCTTGGCGCCCTCGACGACGAGGCGCACCCCGGTGCCGCGGTAGCGGGCCTTCAATGCCGGCACGATCGACCGGCGCAGACCGCTGATGCTCAACTGCGTCAGGGACGGCAGCTCAGGCAGGGTGTCCGCGGCCAGGCCGTAGCCGTCGACAAGCTCGATGACCGCCAGCCGGGTCAGACCGGCCAGAGCGGCGGCGTCGAGCAGCTGCCCCGGTGGCCTGCGCCAGCGGATCCGCAGGCTCTCCAGTTCTGTCAGTTCCCGTACCGCAGTGGCGGACGTGGTGCCGCCACTGTCCAGGGCGACCTCTCGAACACCGTGCAGGCCGGCCGGAACCGTCGCCTCCGCGTCGGTGCCGGTCAGGGTGAGACGCAGCCATCGGCCGCCGTCCGCCGCGTACACGGTCAGACCCGCGTCCACCGCGGCCAGCTCGAGGCCGTGCAGGCCACGGGGCAGCCGCACCTCGCGGACATCCGCACCGGCCAACGACAGGTGCTGCAGGCCGGTGTCGGCCAGGTCCACGACCGGCGGGGCGTCCCGCCACGTCAGCGACGAGACAATCGGGTGGTCCGCCAACGCGCGGGCGAGGCCACGGTCCGGGCCGGCCCAGACCAACGCCGTGCAGCGGGGCAGCTCATCGAGTGCGGACCACCGCACCGGCCCGGACGAAGGCACCCGCGTCGGCCCCGCACCGCTCAGGTCCAGGCGAGGCGTGGCCGCGCCGAGCGTCACCGTCCCGGCGCCGAAGTCGACGTCGACCTGACCGCGAGCGGCGGCCGTACGGTAGGCGGCCCTGACCGCCGCCGGTAGCTCCCGGTCCCAGCGGCGCTGCCTGACCACATCGTCGGCAAGGGACTGCCAGCCCGCGTACGTGTCCGACAACGCCGGCACACCCTCTGGAACGGGCAGACTTCCGATCCAGGTGAACCCCGGCGGCACCGCGAACGAGCCGCCGATCGACACGTGAGCAGGGCGCCCGCCGTGGGCATGGTGGTCGAGCGTCAGTGGCCCGACGCCACGCAGCTCGTCCAGGCCCGGCCGGTCCACCGAGTGCCAGCGCAGCGCGTACGCCGAGATCACCCGGCCGTCGACGCCGGTGACCTGGCACGCCCCGAACCCACCGTCTGACAGCCTCATCACGGCGACGTCGCCGGGCCGCACCGCGCGATCAACCACCCGGCGACGCTACCCCGACCGGCACGACCACCGCGCTCCCAGCGCGGACCGGCCGGGTGCGGTTGGCGGATCGGGCGGTCCGGTGACCGACGTGGCGAGCCGCCGCCGCAGGGTGCGGGTGGAGTGGGCGGCGCGGCCGAGCCGCCCGCCGGCGTAGCGCACGCCACCACAGAACAGGCCCTGGGCGATCGCGAGCCAGCTGCACACGCCACGCTCGATCAACCACAGGGGCGCCAGCACCGCGGTGGCCGGCGGGAAGACCGCCGAACCGCCGACCCTGCGCCGGCCGGTCTCGGCCGCTCCGATGACGGCCGCCGCGGCGGCGGCCAGCAG
>JAEYGD010000340.1 GCA_023402505.1 Actinomycetes bacterium | reverse complement strand
GTTCCCGGGCGACCCGGCCGGGCAGTGGCACCGGGTCGGCCGGGGCCGACAGGGAGACCGACGGCGACGCGTACCGCCCGAGCAGCGCGCGCAGGTCGGCCGGCCCGTCGGCCGGGGCGGGCGCCGCACCGGCGATCAGGGCGCGCAGCGCGGCCTCCTGCTCACCGGCGAGCCGGGCCAGTTCGCCGGCCTCGCCGTCCAGGTGCGCGCCGCGCCGCTGCACCAGCGCGAGTACCTGGAGCACGGAGTCGTGGATGTCGCGGGCGAGCCGTTCCCGTTCCCGAGTGGCCGCCTCCAGTTCCACGGCCCGCTGGAGTCGTTCCTCGGCGGTCACCGCGAGGCGGGCCACGTGCCCGACCACCACCCCGGCGAGGAGCAGCAGGATCACACCGGTGAGCGAGGACTCGCCGATCCGCTCGCGGGTGGCGAGGTCCGCGGCGCCGAGCACCAGCGCGGCGACGGTGCCCCGCCGCCGGCCGCCGGAGACCGCCCAGGCCAGGACCGGGCCGCCGAGCCAGGCCACCGCCAGGGTGGGTACGCCGGCGGCGAGCGCCTCCCGCCCGACCGCCCACGGGGTGGCGAGCACGACGCCGACGACGACGCCCAGGTCGGCCAGGAGCAGCGGCCAGCCGCGCCGGGCCGGGCGCGCGTACCCGATCGCGGTCACGGCCGTCCAGGCCACCATCGCCAGGACCAGGCCGGCGGCGCCGAGCGGGTGCGCGTACCGGTCCGCGTGGCGCACGGCGACCACGACGACGTACGCGAGTGAGGCCACCCGGAACACGGCGATGGCCCGCCACAGCGGGACCTCGAAACCACCCGTCGGCACGATCGACACGATGCCACAACCGAATGCGACCCACCGGTCTCGGCGGGTGCGGGTCGAAAAACCCTGACGTACGGTGGAAATGCCGCGAAAACCACTGCGACGGAGCGCTGGGAAGGGCCATGACGAATGCGGAACCGCACGCACCGCGTACGGTTGTGCCCATCGAACCTTCCCTGCTGATCGCCGAAGCCTTCGATCAGGCTCAGGTGACCGAGCTACGACACTCGGTCACCTCCTGCGCGCGCGCCGCCGGACTACGCGGGCAGCGGCTGGACGACTTCGTGCTGGCGGTCAACGAGCTGATCACGAACGCGGTCCGGCACGGCGGCGGCCGGGGTTCGCTGCGGCTGTGGCGACAGCCGGGCGCGCTGGTCTGCGAGGTCGCCGATCACGGGCACGGGATCAGCGTCCAGCGACTCAGCGACCACAGCCGTCCGGCGCCGGACACGGCCGGCGGCTGGGGCCTGTGGCTGGCCCGCGAGCTCAGCGACAGCATGGACGTGGTGACCGGCACCGCCGGCACCCTGGTCCGCATCTCCACGGCCCTGGCCGCCCACCCCCAACCCACCCACGACTAGCGCAGGGCGGCGGGGGCTACGCCCAGCGGGAACCGGTCAGCTTCTCGTACACGTCGACGTAGCGTGCCCGGGTGGCCTCGACGACCTCGGCCGGCACCTCCGGCGCCGGGCCCTGCCGGTCCCACCCGCTGCCGGTGGCCCAGTCGCGGACGTACTGCTTGTCGTAGGAGAACTGGGCCCGTCCGGGCTGGTACGACTCGGCCGGCCAGAACCGGGACGAGTCGGAGGTCAGCAGCTCGTCGCCGACCGTCAGCGTGCCGTCGGCCGCCCAGCCCAGCTCGATCTTGGTGTCGGCGATCAGGATGCCCCGGTCGGCCGCCAGCTCGGCGCCCCGCCGGTAGAGGTCCAGCGTGATCCGGCGCAGCCGCTCGGCGGTCTCCGCCCCGACCTTGTCCACCACCTCCGCATAGGTGATCGGCTGGTCGTGCTCGCCCACCGGCGCCTTCGTGGACGGCGTGAAGATCGGCTCGGGCAGGATCGACGCCTCGACCAGACCGCGCGGCAGCTCCACGCCCGAGACCGCACCGGTGCGCTGGTACTCGACGAAACCGCCACCGGTCAGGTAACCCCGGGCGACGCACTCCACCGGCACCATCTCCAGCCGCCGGCAGCGGATCGCCCGGCCGGCGAACTCGGCCGGCACGTCGGTCGCCGAGATCACGTGGTTCGGCACCAGGTCGGCGAGCTGCTCGAACCACCACATCGAGAGCGCGGTGAGCAGCTTGCCCTTGTCCGGAATCGGCGTCGGCAGCACCACGTCGTAGATCGAGATACGGTCCGAGGCGACCAGGATCAGGTCGTCACCGTCGGCGTAGACGTCCCGGACCTTGCCCGAGTGCAGAAGTTCCACGCGCCCTAGTACACCACGCGCCCAGCGTGCGGCCCGCGCCGGTGGTCCGCGGCCGACGCCGGCCACGGATGCCCGGGCGAGCCGGTGGCGAGCGGATCAGCGCGGGGGCCCGCCACGGCGGTTGCGGTTCATCATCCGGACGATGAGGAAGACGACCAGGGCCACGACCACCAGGCAGCAGAGCAGCCCGAGGAAGCCGAAGCCACCGCCCCGGCGGCGCCGGACCGCCTCGACGGCCATCTCACCCGGACCGCTGGACGCCCACGCCGCCACCGGGACGAACACCGACAGCACGACCGCACCGAGGACCGCGCTCAGCCGGCCCCACCACCTACCGAAAGCAGACATGGCCCCATCCTCGCCGAGAAGCGCAACCAGGGCACGGCGGTCGGCCGGACGACCCTCCGGGGTGACCACGACGAAGGCCCCGGAGGAATCCCTCCGGGGCCTTCGGACGAGTAGCGGGGACAGGATTTGAACCTGCGACCTCTGGGTTATGAGCCCAGCGAGCTACCGAGCTGCTCCACCCCGCGTCGGCTCCACCACTGTACCCCATCACGCCCGCCCCATGATCGGGACCCCCGGGAGCACCGGCCGGACACATGCGGAAGGGCCCCGAGGAATCCTCCTCGGGGC
>JAEYGD010000315.1 GCA_023402505.1 Actinomycetes bacterium | reverse complement strand
GCTCCGGTCCGGGCAGACCGGGCCGGAGCCGCGCCGCGTTCGGAGCCGGACGGGTCCTGGGGGAGTCATGCGTACGGGGAATCGCCCGCGGCTGTTGCCGGCCGCTGCCGCCGTCGTGGTGGCACTGGTCGCCGCCGCCGGACCAGTCGTGGCGCCCGCGCCCGTCCAGGCCGCCGACACCGTTCGGGGCCTCCAGTGGTATCTCGACGCGCTGAAGATCCCACAGGCCCACAAGATCACTAAAGGGCGCGGAGCTGTCGTCGCCGTCATCGACTCCGGCGTCGACACCACCGTCGCCGACCTTCGCGGACAGGTCCTGCCCGGCAAGGGCGTCGGCTCCGGGGTGGCCGCGGACGGCCGCCGCGACGCGGACCAGAAGGCGGGGCACGGCACCGCCATGGCCGGCCTCATCGCCGGGCGGGGCGGTAGCCAGATGCGACAGCTCGGCATCGCGCCGGAGGCCCGGATCCTGCCGGTCGCCCTTCAGCGCGGGGGCTACCAGCCGGAACTCATCGCCGAGGCCATCAGATGGGCGGCCGACAACGGCGCGGACGTGATCAACCTTTCCTTCGGCGCCGACCGGGCACCGAGCAAGGTTGAGGAGGACGCGGTCCGCTACGCGCTGGCCAAGGACGTGGTCCTCGTCGGCGCGGCGGGCAACCGGACGCAGAACGACCGCAACGTGGTGAGCCCGGCCCGCATTCCGGGCGTGATCGCGGTGACCGGCCTGACCAAGCGGGGCACCGCCTTCGCGGAGAGCGCCCACGGCCGGGAGGCCGTGGTGGCCGCGCCGATGGAGGACATCATCTCCCCGGCGCCGCGGGCGGTCTCCAGCAACGGGTACGGCGTCAGCAGCGGCACCAGTGCCTCGGCCGCCATCGTCTCCGGCGTGGTGGCCCTGCTCCGGTCCCGGTACCCGGACCTGGACGCGGCCAACGTGGTCAACCGGCTGATCCGCACCGCCAAGGACCAGGGGGCGGCCGGCCGCGATCCCCAGTACGGCTTCGGGGCGATCGATCCACTCGCCGCGCTGACCCGTTCCGTGCCGGCGGTGAGCGCGCATCCCCTGGTGACCGGCACCGACACCGCAGTCGATCCGTCCCGCTCGGCGGCGACCGGCGAGGACGACGGGCCGGCGGTGGCGATCACCATGAAGAAGGGGCCCGGTGCCTGGATCGCCGGCGCGTTCTGCATCGGCGTCCCGATCGGCGTGCTGGTCCTGGTGATCGTGCTGGTCCGGCGCTCGCGCCGCCGGCCGCCGCCCGCCGGGCCGCCCGGCTTCGCACCCGGCCAGCAGGGCTTCCCATCCGGGCCGCCCGGCTTCGCGCCCGGCCAGCAGGGCTTCCCATCCGGGCCGCCCGGCTTCCCGCCCGGCCAGCAGGCCTTCCCATCCGGGCCTCCCGGCCAGCCCGGCTTCCCGCCCGGCCCGCCCGGCTTCCGGCCGGTTCAGCCGGGCGTCCCGCCGGCCGGCGGAGCCGCACCGGCGCCCGGCCACATCCCGGCGCCTCCAGGCGCCCCCGGCGGACCGCCGCCACCTCCGCCCGCCCCCGGCGGGCACCAACAGTAGGCCAGCATCCCAGTCGGCTAGGGGGAGGAACCGATGACGGACGACCGGACCGGGCGACCGGACAGGACGGAGATCCCGGAGGAGATCCGGGTCGACAATCCGGTGCCCGTGCCCATCACGCCATTGGTGCCCACCATGCACCTCGACGGCGTCACGATGGACAACGTCAACCGGGCGGAGAAGCCCACCGCCCTGATGCCCGGGGCGGGCGAGGCAGGCGCGAAGACCGAGTGGGACGCGTCCAACCTGGACGAGGCGATCCGCTGGCTGGAGTCGCACGCCGACTTCCTGCACAAGCAGTCGTACAAGATGGTGGAGATCCAGGACCGGATGGGTGGCTCGGCGGCGCCGGGCGTGCCGGGCCAGACGAGCCCGCTGGGCACGTTCCCCCGGGCCCAGGACCTGGCCACCAAGCACTCCTCGCTCTTCACGAGCACCCAGCAGGGTGTCCGCAAGCTCGCGGAGGACCTCTACCAGGCGGCGAACGCGTTGCGCGAGGTCAAGGAGAACTACGAGACGGCGGAGCGGGCGAACGAGATGTCCGCCGCCGAGATGAACCGGGTCTTCGCCGACGCGTCCAACGAGCCGGCCTGAACGGGGAGGATGAGCCGTGCCGAGCTGGGAAGAGATGTGCCAGCAGATCGTGGTCGCGGGCCGGCCGGGTGACGTGGCCACCGCGGCGTCGCTCTGGGAGCAGCTGCTGAAGAACGTGAACGCGGTCAAGGAGAGCCTGGAGACCAACGTCAAGGACCTGGGCGAGGTCTGGAAGGGCGAGGCGTACGAGGCCTTCAAGACGCACATCACGGGGATCGCGACCGAGGCCGACCGGCTGGTCAAGGACGCGGAGGGACAGAACGGCATCGTCCAGTCGCTGCGGACCGCGGCGGACGACCTGAGCGCCGCCCAGGCCCGGTTCCCCGTCCCGGCGAGCTGCGTCAACGACGTGCTGGAGGCACGCAACGGTCGCCTCGTCATCGACACCGGGCTGTTCGAGATGAAGGTCAAGCCCGACTTCATGGGCCTGCTCGACCCGGTCACCTCGCTCTACGACTGGGTCAACGACAAGTCGGAGGAGGCGGCCCAGGTCTACGGCGACGTCAGTGGCCAGTACCTGACGACGGACGAGGGCATGCCGGGCACGGTCGGGCCGGGCATCGACCGGCAGCCGACGCCCCAGATGCCCGATCTGGGCGCCGGGCCCGGCGCGACGACGCCCGGCGGCCCGCCGGGCATGGGCGGCATGCCGCCCACCGGGAACCTGCCCGGCGGCGGACCGTCGGCCAGCCTGGGCCAGCTGCCGGGTACCGGCACGGTGCCGGGCACCGGCTCCGGCGCCCACCCCGAACT
>JAEYGD010000387.1 GCA_023402505.1 Actinomycetes bacterium | reverse complement strand
CTTGATGACCCGAGTCTCGATTGCCTCGATGAGTGCGGCCCCGTGGTGGGGGTAAACAACGGTCTCGCCGACACTGAAAACCATAGGTTCGAAACCCCTTTCGCTGTGTCTAGGGTAACACGCTCAGACACCGATGTCTCACCGCTGTCCTGACCGTTGGCGCAGCTCAGGGGCCCTGTGAGAGGGATTTCTTCAGCTTGACAGGCCGCCAGACCGAAGGATCGAACACGCTCCGTGACGCTCATGTGACGTCCCGGTACGGGTGACGGAAACCCGAGATCAAGGGCGATGCGCTCGCCTCATGGTATCCCGCTGCGCGGGTACGCGCCCAGGCGTAGCGGAAGGAGGCCCCGTGCGGGACGCTGGACAGGAGCCCGCAGCCGGCTCGCCGCGACAACTCCAGGGGGTGGTCCGATGGGCAAGCCCGACGCAGACGACCCCGGACTGCCCGACCTGCCGCCCGAGTGGGGCCGGGTGGTCGTACCGGACGACGCCGCCGCGCTGTCCGCCGAGGCCGAGCAGGTCCGCCGCGAGCTGAGTCGGGGGGTGCGGGAGGCCGCGTCCGGACCGGCGCCGTCGCTCGCGCTGCCGCTGCTGGTGCTCCTGGTCGCCGTCGTCACCACGCTCGCCGGGCTGGTCGCGGTCACCTGGTCCCGCTCTCCCCGCTCGGCGGCGCCCGCCTCGACACCCGCCCCGTACGCGCCGCCGCCCGGGCTGGCCGGTCGCCCCCTGCCCGCGCTCGACCTGGTGGACGACGGGCAGCCGGTGCCGCTGCGGAGCCTGGTGCCGGCGCTCATCGTGCTGGCCGACGCGTGCGCCTGCGCGGCGGAGCTGACCGGCGCCGCGGCCGCCGCACCGCCCGGCGTCACCGTCGTCACCGTCGACGCGGACCCGGCCGTACGCGTACCGCCCGCGACCGCGAACGTGCGCGCGCTGGAGGACCCGGCCGGCGGGCTGCGTGCCTTCCTGCACCTGCCACCGCGCGCCGGGACGGCCACGGCGGTGCTCGTGGACCGCACCGGCACGCTGGTGAAGGTGGTCCCCGAGGTCCGGTCGACCGGCGACTACGAACCCGAGCTGGCCCGCCTGGCCGGTTGACCGGCGCTCAGGGAAACTCGACGAGCCACGCCTCGACCCGGAGCGGCTGGTCGTTGACCGTCGAGAAGGAGACCTGGACCGGCCCACCGGTGCCGGTCACCTCCGTCGCGGTCGTCACCGACCCGCCACACCCACTGGTCAGGGGACCGGTGTAGCGCGCGCCGTCGATCACCACCAGCAGTTCGCCGGGGCCGGTGCAGCTGAACTGCAGCAGATAACGCGCGGCGCCCGCCGTCGACGACCGGCGGACCAGCCCGTCCCGGGGAGTGATCGTCGCCCGGTCGCTCCAGATGGTGACACCGCGCCGGGCCGCGCCGTCGTCGGCCTCGACGCGGGAACCCGGCGTGAGGCCCGCCCGTCCCGCCGCCACCATCCGGCCGGTGACCGGGTCCACGACGATCCGGCTGCCGCTACGCGGATCGAGGACCACGTCGCCGCCGGCCGCCGGCGGACCCGCGACCACCGGTGCCCGGACGGTCCACCAGACGCCGCCGGCGGTCAGCACGAGCAGCGCGGCCAGCAGGAGAGCCAGGCCACGCATCCGGTCGCCGGAGCCCGAGCCCACCGTCGGGGACCGGGCCCCCGAGTCGGCGTCCATGAGCAGAGCGTAACGCCGGACACTCAGTCCTGTCGTTCGAGCAGGGCCGCGTAGAGGGTCAGGCCGGGGCCGAAGGCCAACGTCACGATCCACCGGGGCGGCACCGGAGCGCGACGCAGCCGGTCCAGGATCAGCAGCACCGTCGGCGAGGAGCAGTTGCCGTGCTCGGCCAGGGTGGCCCGGGACGCCGCCAACCCGTCCGGCGGCAGGCTCAGCTCCCGCTCCACCACGTTGAGGATGCGCGGGCCGCCCGGGTGGACCGCCCAGCCGTCCACCTCCGACCGGCCGGTGCCGTGCCGGGCGAGCAGGTCGTCGACCAGGCCCCGTACGTGCGCGGAGAGCACCTGCGGCACCTTCGGCGACAGCCCCATCCGGAAACCGGTGTCCGTGACGTCCCAGGTCATGTGATCGGCGGTCGAGGTGTCGGTGACCGAGGTGACCTCGCGCAGCGCGTACCCCGGGCCGCCGGGCAGGACCACGGCGGCGACGGCGGCGTCCGAGAAGAGCGCGTGGGAGACGATCTGCTGGGTGTCCACCCGGGCCGTGGACGGCTGGATGTGCAGGCTGGTCAGCTCCGCGCAGAGCAGCAGCGCCGGCCGGCCCCGGGCGGTCACGAAGTCGCTCGCCGCGCCGAGCCCGGGAAGCGCGGCGTAGCAGCCCATGTGACCGACGAACATGCGCTGCGTGCCGGGGGCCATGCCCAGGTCCCGGGCGAGCAGGATGTCCAGCCCCGGGGTGGCGTAACCGGTGCAGGAGCAGACCACGAACAGCCCGATGTCGCCCGCCGCCAGACCGGCCGCCGTCAGCGCCCGGCCGACCGCCTCCTTGCCCAGCGGCAGCGCCTCCACCTGGTAACGGCGCATCCGCCGCTCGGTCGGCCAGTCGGAGACGTCCTCCAGCAGCGGGTTGACCGCGGCCTGCCGGCGGGTCACTCCCGAGTTGGCGAAGACCCGCTCGGCCAGCGCCCGGGTGGTCCCGGAGAAGTGCTTCGAGAAGAAGCCCTCCCACAGTTCGTCCTGGTTGGCCGACGGCGGATGCGCCGTACCGATCCCCGCGATCACCGGCTCGGCCACGGTGTCCACCTCTCGTCGTGATTCCCCTGCACGTTCACCAACGAGGGGCCGACCCGTCGCGGTCCGGGTCGCCGCCCAGCGCCGCGATCCCCAGCCAGTCGGCGCAGACGTCGGACGTCGCGGGATGCAGCGAGCCGCAGCGGGCGTCCCGGTAGAGCCGCTCGAGCGGATGCCCGCGCCGCGTGGCCGCCGTCCCCGCCGCCTCCAGCACGGACGCCGCCACGTCGGCGGCCGTCGTGCCGGCCAGCAGCTTCGCCCGCCAGACCCAGCGGTTGGTCTCCGCGTCGCCGGGCGCCTCGTCCACCCGACGGGCCGCCTCGGCCACCGCCAGATCCGCCGCCGCGACCGCCGCGTCCGCGCGGCCGAGCCGCGCTCGGACCGCCGGGAGACCGCCGAGGTTGCGGGCGTTCAGGTGCTCGGCCGCCGCGTCGACCGCCGCCCGCGCGACGCCGACGTACACGGCGGCGTAACTCGCGACCAGCCAGTGCGGCATCAGCTGAGCGACGACCAGGGCGAGCCCCTCCACGCCGCCGAGCAGCCGGTCGGCCGGCACGCTGACGTCCAGGTGCAGGTCGTGCGACGAGGTGGCACGCATGCCCAGCGAGTCCCAGGTCTCCTCCACGGTCAGACCGGCACCGGCCGGCACGAGGAACTGGGAGACCACCGACGGGTCGGCCGCGCTGCGCGCCGCCACCAGGTAACCGTCGGCGTGCCCGGCCCCCGAGCAGAACGTCTTGCTGCCCTTGATGTGCCAGCCTCCGTCGACCGGCTCGTACACCGTGCTCAGCTGCGAGAGCCGGGCACCCGCGCCGCGTTCGCTCATGGCCACCGCGTACCAGGAGCCCTCGGCCGCCGCGCGCAGCAACCGGTCCCGCGCCGCGAGCGCCTCCTCCGGTACGCCCAGCGACTCGGCCAGTTCCTCGGTCACCGCGCCCAGCGCGCCGGTCACCGAGGCGTGCATGTTGAAGACCAGTGCGGTCGCTCCGTTGCCCCGGGCCAACTCGGTGGCGACCGCCGCGTACTCGGCGAACGTGGCACCCAGGCCGCCCAGCTCGCGCGGCACCATCAGGCCGAACAGGCCGGCCTCCCGCAGGTCGCGGAAGTCGTCGACCGGGAACGTGCCGTCCCGGTCGTGTCCGGCCGCCCGGGCGGCAAGTCGCGGCGCCAACCGGCGGGCCGCCTCCACAGCCTGCAGCGTCATGCAACCCCCTTCTCCGCGTCCCAGTACCCCGCGCCGGACCGGCTATCCCTTCCGGACCCCCCAGCCCTGGTAGAGGACAGCCGTCGACCAGGTCGGCACGATGCGCGGCGCCGCACCGGCGCCGTCGGCGTTCCGCGCCCGCCGCACCAGCCAGCCGAGCACGCCGGCCAGCTGCGGCCGGACACCGCGCACCCGCAGGGCCACGCCGTGCCGGGCACACTCGGCGACCAGCGCGCGGTCGTCCACGAACAACCGTGGATCGTGGATGCCGCGCGGCACGGTCGGCAGCCGCTCGCCGATGTGGACTGCGACCAGGCGGCTCAGGGCGGTGTCGTTGAGGGTGTCGAGGACGAGCAGGCCGCCCGGCCGGAGCAGCCGGCACGCCTCGGCCACCGCGCGCCGCCAGTCCGGGACGTGCTCCAGCAGTTCCCCCGCCGCCACCACGTCGGCGCAGCCGGACGCCAGCGGCACCGCGGTCACGTCGGCGTTGACCGCGGTCACCCCGTGCTCCGCGGCTTGGCGCAACGCCGAGCGCGTGAGATCGACACCCACGTGCCGGTAGCCCTTGCCGGCCAGGTGCGGGGCGAGCAGCCCGGCACCGCAGCCCAGGTCGACCAGCAGGGCGTCGGGGCGGGACGCCACCGGCACGAGAGCCGCGCGGGCCTCGGCCAACCAGTGCAGCATCGCGAACACGCCGTCCGGCCGCCACCACTCGCCGGCCAGGTCGTCGTACTGGCGCGGATCGTTGCGTGGCAGGGTACGGCCCGCGTCTCGCATGGACACGAGCGTGGCACGACTGCCCGGTAACGACCAGACTTCCCTCATGTCGTCGTCAGTGCTAGGGCGTGTCGCGCGGGTGCTCGCCCTGGTCCGGGCGAGTCACCCGGAGCCGGCCGCCGCGGTCACCACGGTCGCCGGTCTGCTCGCCTGGGGCGTCGGGCACCGGCCCGTCGGCGTCGCCGCGGTCGTGCTCACCGTCGCCGCCAGCCAACTCGCCGTCGGCTGGGCCAACGACGCGCTCGACGCCGAGCGGGTCGCCGCGGTGGGGGGTACCGACAAACCGGTCGCCGCGGGCGCGGTCAGCCGGCGCGCCACGGCCCGGGCCGCCGCGGTGGCCGCGCTCGCCACCCC